>CAILUI010000444.1 GCA_903837355.1 uncultured Victivallales bacterium | reverse complement strand
TGATCTGGACTGCCTGCCCGGTAGGTTCGGTGCTGATCGCCATAGTGACAAGCACCATAGCAGGCAACCACAAAATATCCAGAACTACAATGCAACTTATTCTACTGCAGTATATTCCATATTATTATAAAACCACCCTGCAGTGACTATGGCAGCCAGGCTCTGGTTTCAAGTGGCTTTGGCAGCGCTAGGTACCGCGGTCTGGGTGGGGACTGGGTGCGCCTCTGAAAAGATCCAGGTGAACCCTTCCCTGACCACTTACGGCCGGAAGGACTTGGAGAAGGGTGAACTCCGCCTGCCCACCAACACCAACACCGAAACCTTCCGCCGACTCCTGATGGGCGTGGCCTTCAACGATATCTCGGTGAAAGCCGGCGAGATATCGCCGAACATCGTCGCCACGCTGAGTGTCCGCCTGCAGACGGAGATGGCGAGGCTCAAGCGCTTCACCATCTTCTCCGCCCACAACCGCGGCGGTGTGCGCATGTTTCAGCAACTCGCCGAAGCGGGCGAGGCGAACATGGCCAAGGCCGAGGAGGTGGACCTAAAAGCCCTCGACCTGGTTCTCTCGGCCGCCATCACGGTGACTAAGGAACGCCAACAGCGGTACGACCACGACGACCTCATCTACGAAGTCGAGTGCGACTTCAGTTGCGAGGACCTGCAGACCAAGACGGTGGTCTTCGCGGAAAAGGCCAGAGGCCGAGCCATCCGCACCCAGGCTCTATCTCTGGCGGGGAAACAACTCGGCGGCTTCTCCGAAGAAGACGAGAGACAGGCCGTCTACAACGCCGCGATGAAGGCCCTGGCCGTGGTCGCCAACAAGCTGGGCAATACGTACCCGGTTGGCGGCAAAGTCACCGGCATGTTGGCGAGCGGCGAGCGGTTCGCGTTCGACAAGGGCTTCGAGGATGGCATCGGCAAAGACCAGCAGGTCGTGCTGTTCGCGGATGTGGGGGGCGTCAAAGTGCCACTGGCCGCGGCGGAAGCCAGCGCCGAGAAGCGTCAGTCATCGGCCAGGGTGTACCGCTGGAACGGCGGCGACGCCGACGCCAAGGCTGTGATCAAAGACATCATGGCCAACCCGGCCGAGAACTGGCGTAAGCATGCCTTGTACGCGGTGGGGTTCGGAATGCCCTTGCCGCCGGAGTGGGAGAATGAGTACAAGGACTGAGCGCACGGGAACGCCCGCGGTGCAACGCCGCATCCGCGGGCTACTGGCGCTGACGGTGTGGATGCTGGCCGCCACGCCGCTGGTTGCGGGGGACCGCACTGCCGTGCTGCAGGACGCCGAGGCGCTGATCGCTTCGGGGCAATCGGCCGGAGTGCGTTGGGGCACCAAGCCGGACGTGGGCGCGTACTACATGGGTTTCGCCAGTGAAGAGCTTGCCGGACGCGACTCGGTTCAGGCCCGTGGTCTGATCCAACAGCAGGTCATGAGGAGCTTCCTCGAGGCGCGCCAGGGCACGTCTCTCAGCTTCAAGGACGAGTATGGACTGATCTCGACCGAAACCGACCGCGATGGGATTCGACAGACCACCGCGGTTGAGGAGGTCACGAGCCACGCCAGAGCCAAGACCGCGGGATCTGTGTTCGGCTTACGGCCCGTGCTTGAGAAGGAGCGGAGCGGCAGGCTCTTTGCGGTCTACCTCTGGACCGAGGCAGACAGTTCCGTTACCGTGGATGGCGAAGCCAGGACTGCGGATGACCGGGCTGCCGCACGCCGGGCTGCAGTGCGAGATGCGCTGCGCAAGAGCGTCCGCAAAGTGTTTGGGGTTGAGCGTCAGGATCTGGGGCTGTTCATCGAGCGTTATACCCTGGTGGCGGAACGCGAGGCGGACGGAGTGCTGACGGTGACGGTCCAGGCCTTCATCTCGCCAACGGCGCCAGATTGCGCGCCCCTGTCGGGCAAGTCCGTCTTCATCGACGCGCACGGTGTGACCGAGCTGGCTGCGAAGTTCGCGGAACTGGTGACCGAGTTGGGCGGCACGGTATCGCCCAGCCGTGACCAGGCCCAGTTCGGGTTCGACATTCAGGGCGATTTCAGTCCCCGCAAGCACCCGGCAGAGCTGATCGACGGGGTCCGTTTGGCCCTATCCGTCCGCTTGGTCAACGTCGCTACGGGGAGGGAAATCTGCGTGGTCGCCAATGATCCGAAGAAGGCGACGGTCTTCGGCGGTACACCGGAGTACATGTGTGCGGCGGCGGTGGGGAAGGCCTTCAGCTCCATGAAGGAAGCACTCATCGACCGGATGGCCAACATCGAGTGACAGGCTTGCTTTCTCGAAGGCCTGATCACGGGGACCACGCGGCTGAACAAGGGTATCGCCATCGCGATCTGCTCCATATGCCTCCTCATGGCTGGCGGACTCCGGGCCGCCAACCAGGTCGATGACACGTACTGGAGGAAATATGCGACCTCGCCCGAGGGCGCCTACGAGGATGGGGATACTCTGTTCCTCAAGACAACGGTTGATCCGTCCACACCCTCCAACCGCCGTCTCAAGCGCGACCAGTTCGAGGCTCACGGGATGTTGAACACCCGTCAGCTCATCGGCCAGTACTTGGATAAGGTGAGCGGCGTTGTACCACCGTTGCCCCAGCGCGTGGCCCGGCAAGTGAGCGCCAGGCGCCATGTTGAGCTGACGCAGGGCCTGTCGCTGCGCGGTCGGGTCCTCTATCAGGGGGAGCAAGGCGGCCTCTACGTCTATGTCTACGCCGTCGCGCGAGAGCAACTGCCGAAGCCGGAGCTAGCGGCTCCCCGCCTGGAGTATTGGGCTGATCTCCTGGGTGCGATGCAGAGGAACGTGGCGGCCGAGGGTACGGACATGGACTTGGCCGAGTTCCACGCCGAATTGTGGGCAGTTGAGAACGTTCTTCGGCTGGCCGTGGTGAGGTTGCACGCCCGTTACGACGGCCTCGAGTACTTCCAGGCGGCACAGTGGCGCGTGGAGGGGCTGACCGCGGCGCTGGACGCATTCGAGCAGGACTCGCGCAACCTCAGCAACTGCCGCAACCTCCTGCGGTGTTCCCCAGGGCATCCCGCCGCCCTGGTCAGTATCGCGGAGCACGAATTCAAGGGGGGGGCGGCGGTCGACGCGGCGGTCCTGCGCTTGTACGCATTGCGGGACGCACCGGTTCAGGCCGTTGCCCGAAAGGCGACGAGCGCGGCTCTGGAGCGGGCGTTGGGAAGCCGCGATACGGGAGGTTCAGAGTACGTCGAGTTGTTGGCGCGATGTCACCCGAAGGCCGCGGCCTGGGGGCGGAGTATGGCCGCCGGGGAAGCACTGACAGCGGCACTTCTCACCTTTGGCCACGCGGTGTATCCGGATGCGTTCCCCGCAGATAGGAACCGATCCCTGGAAGAAGCGGAGGAGCTCTTCCGGCAGGGGCGCGACATTGACCAACTCCTCAATCTGCTCACTTACGCCATCGAGGCGTCGCCGCGCCAGCCGCGCTCGTGGCAGCTGCTGGGTGCGGTGCTCGCCAGCAAAGGGCTGTACGAGGCGGCGGTCCCCGTGCTTACCGAGGCCGCTTGCCTGTCGCCGGGCAATGCCGAGGTAAAGGCCAACCTGGCACGATGCTACCTCAACCTCGGGTACCCCAGACTCGCGCTGGGCGGCGGTTGGGCGGCGTTGCTCGCTGAAGAGAAGAGCGAGTGGGCGCAGAGCGTCGCCGCGGACGTGATTGCCAAGTCTTTCGGGAATCTGGAGTAGACGCCCCTTGCGGGTGAAGCAGGGACGGGCAACGGGAACGACAAGGAGAGCGCCGATGAAGAACAGGAAGTGGCTGCTGGGCTTACTGGCGGTGGCGTCAATGGCATGCCCCGCCCAGGACTTGCCGGCTGGGGAAGCGGCGCAACCCGATGCCACCCCGGCAACCCCTGCGGCCGAAGCGGCGGCACCAGAAGCTGGTCAGCCCATGACACCACAGGCGGATTCGGGAATGGACGCCATTACCGCCGTTCAGAACCAACCCGCCGCACCGCTGACGAGTGTTGGGACAGCGACAGAGAAACTCCGCAAGTACCTGGAGCAGCAAGGCTGGCGCGAGGGCTGGGATCCAGAAAAGGAGCGGTACTTGGTGATCCAGGAGGCCGAACTTACTTGCGCAGACCCCAGTTCCGACGACTCATACGTGTTGAAGCGGGCCTTGAAGGCAAAAGCAGCGTACTTAAGGGCCAGGGTCGAAGTGGCGGAGTGGATTCTTAGCGAGATGTCTGCGAAGGACCAGTTGGAGACTCCGGGAACAGACATCGACAAGGAGCTTGGCGTAGAACGAGATCAGCTCGAGCGCCTGCTGGTGGCGCAGCAACAGGTCATCGCGGAACTGGCCGCCGAGTATGACCAAGCCGAGGCTGACCAACTGCGCGGAGTCACGTGGGGCGATCGCATGAAGGCCCTCATGGATGCCTGCATCAAACGTCTGGACAAGGAGTATTCGGTCGGAAAGATCGACGCGGCAAAACGTGATCGCTACGAGAAAGCCAAAGCACAGTACCAAAGCGCTACGCGGCAGCATGAGCAGTTGGTCACCAAAGCTGAGCAGATGAGGAGTACCCTGACGGAGAGAGTGACTTCCTCTGTCGTTGCCACGGCCAGGCAACCTCTGTACGGCGTCACCGCCATCAAACAGGCCGAATCGTGGAGCCGCGACAAGGGGATCTACCAGGTGGCAGTTCTCTGTGTGTGGAGCAAGAAGTTGGAGCGCGCGGCGCGCGCGGTGGTCACCGGCGATGACGATTTCCGGGTAAAGTCCGACCTACCCACGAAGAGCCTTGATGCCTGGATTCGCGAGCTTGATCTCTCCAGTGCCATTGGCCCCAGGCAGTACCTCGACGATAAGGGTAACCGCTGGTTCCTGGGGGTAGCAGCTTCGGCCTTGGGCAAGAGTGCCTCCAGTCGCAGCAAGGCGAAGGTCTCGGCGGAGTTGTTTGCCAAGTCCGAGGCTGTGTTTGCGCTCTTCGCGGACGTTGAGAGTTTCAAGGAAGCAAAGGCGGCGATGGAGACCCGTGACTATGGAGGCAACGACGAGAGCCTTGCTGCTGATTCGGTCGCGACCAAACTGACTCAGAAGTTTGAGAAACGCTCGGTTCGCGGCTTGCAGAAGATTACGGCAAAGGAGGTCGTGCATCCGATCTCCCAGCAGGAGATCTATGTGGTGGTCTACGCCGCCAGTCCGGCTGACGCCAAGACGGCACTGGAAGTTGAGAAGATCAACTACGCCACCCGAATCGAGGATCTGAAGCACCAGTCGTGGGAAGCTGGCCACAAGAAGGCACTGAACGACGCGGTCGACAACGCCAAGGACGACCCCGCATCCTACAATCAGGGATATCAGAAGGGGGGCTCATCCTTGGCTGATGAGGCTGCCAAGCGCGACGCCGCCAAGCAGCCGGTACCCGATCCGGCCACGGCGCAACCTGCCGCGGCAAAGAAGCAACCTGCGGGGACCAAGAAGCCGCAGGAAGGGGTCTTTGGCGGTGACGAGAAGGTCAAGGATGACTTCTGAGACACGTACTACACCAATGCTGTAGGTGTAAGCAATTAGCGAGAAGTTGTCTGGGCACTCTGATATATACAGTCCTGTAAGTATTTTATCTGAAACATTTTGCATCCGTTTGTTTGGGCTGGATAAGGCCCACTCCGATTGGGTTATCTGTCTGGCTTCTGGCGCCATGCAGATCGGGGATCGGTACGATGGCGGATGGAGTTCCCGACCCAGACGTGGTCGATACAGGACAGAGCGGCGGCGGCACTTGGGCTTGTGCCGCCTCAGTGCCTTTGCCGCACTCCCATCCCTTCGGGCCTCCCCTACCCACGACGACTGGTCCAGTGTTGCCTGCACCATCTGCTGTTGACGCCGCGTACCAGCTCCCCTATCTTGGGAGCATGGACCAGGCAACGCGGCCATCCCTGCTGGAGAGCCTCCGTGAAGTCGAGAACCACGCGGCGTGGGCGGAGTTCTTCACGCTCTATGGCGGGATGATTCGGGGCTACGCCCGCAAGCTGGGCTGTTCGGCCGCAGCCGCCGACGATGTCACCCAGGAGACAGTGGTCCGACTGCTGAAGCGCATGCCGGGGTTCGTCTACTCGCCGGAGGGTGGCCACCCTTTCCGCTCATACCTGCTGCGGATTGCGCACGGATGCACGGTGGACTCGTTCCGGCATGAGGGGCGGTTCGTGGCGCTGTCTGCAACGCCATCAGGCGAGATCCATCTGTGCACCCAGACTGGCGGATCTGGCGTGACCCCATCGGAGACTCCAGACACGGGAGACCAAGCCTGGGCTGAGAGTGTGCTCGCGGAGGCATGGCGGCGGGTGTGCGCTCGCATTCGTCCCGGAACCGCTCGCGCTTTCCGGGCGCTTGCGGCCGGCGCGGCGCCCGCGGCTGTCGCACGTGACTTGGGCATTACGCGCAACGCCCTGGACCAGCGCAAGTTCCAGGTCATCGACAGGCTACGGCGCGAGGTCAAGTCTATCCTTGCCGAGACTGGCGATGTCGACATGTCGCCATCCCTGGCGACCGCCATCGGGCGGGCGCCGTGGGCCGAGACAGCGCCCGCTGGTCTGCGCCTGGCATTCGAGACCAGCACGTCGCCAGAAGGGCAGTGTGCCCATCTGCGCTACGTCCGTGAGCTGCTGGAGTCGTGCGTCAGACCGCCAAGCCCAGGCGTCTACCTGGGGGATGCGACCCTACCGGGCAGGATCACTTGGACGTTGCTGGAGGCAGGACTGGTAGTGGGTACGGCGCCGGAT
>CAILUI010000443.1 GCA_903837355.1 uncultured Victivallales bacterium | reverse complement strand
TGATCTGGACTGCCTGCCCGGTAGGTTCGGTGCTGATCGCCATAGTGACAAGCACCATAGCAGGCAACCACAAAATATCCAGAACTACAATGCAACTTATTCTACTGCAGTATATTCCATATTATTATAAAACCACCCTGGTGCGCCGGGCGCGCATGCTGCTGGTCTCTGCCGCCCGGCACTGCGGGACACGCCGATGACTGCGGATCAGCGGCGAGGTCCGTAGGCGGGATCAGATGGTCCCATCCGCGTCCTCCGCGCGATCCGTGGCCAGGCAATCCGCATCCAGATCCTGATGAACCACGGATGACACGGAGAACACGGATGAGGCAAACACACGAGAATAACCGGTTGAAAATCACCCAGTATCCGGCTAATTTACAGCCATGAAGTCGCGACATATCGTGCCCCTCGTGCTGGCCGCTTTGCAGGACACACCGGTGGTCTTCGTCCAGGGCCCGCGGCAGGCGGGCAAGACCACTCTGGTGCAGTCCCTGAACGCCCACGGGCATCGGGCGGACTACTTGACCCTCGACGACGCGGCGGTGCTCGCCGCGGCGCGCCATGACCCCGACGGCTTCGTCTCCGGGCTGCCGGAACGCGTCATCCTCGATGAGGTGCAGCGCGTGCCGGACCTGTTTCGTGCCATCAAGCGCAGCGTGGACCAGCGTCGCGAGCCGGGCCGGTTTCTGCTGACCGGATCGGCGCACGCGCTGGTGTTGCCGCAGGTCTCCGAGTCGTTGGTCGGGCGCATGGAGGTGCTGACCCTGTGGCCGTTCTCGCAGGGTGAAGTCGAGGGGCATTGCGAGGGTTTTGTCGATGCCTGCTTTGCGCCGGCCATTGCGCTGCACCCGCAGGGCGACTCGGGCTGGCCAGCGTTGGTCACACGGATCGTGCGGGGCGGCTACCCGGAGGTGCTGACCCGGCGCGACGACGTCCGCCAACGCGCCTGGTTCGGCGCTTACGTGACCACGATGCTCGACCGGGAGGTGCGTGACCTGGCAAACGTGCAGGGCCGGAGTGAACTGCCGCGTCTGTTACGTCTGGCTGCAACCCGCGCGATGGGGCTGCTGAACTACGCCAGCCTGGCGCGCGATGCGGCCATGCCGCAGACGACGCTGCAACGCTACTGGGCGCTCCTTGAGACGACGTTCCTGGTGGGGGCGCTGCCGCCGTGGAGCGCCAATCTCGGGACCCGGTTGGTCAAGGCTCCGAAAGTGCTCCTCGGCGACACGGGCCTGCTCTGCTACCTGACCGGCCTCGATCGGACCCGCCTGCTGGGCGATGATCTCATGGCCGGAGCGGTCCTGGAGGCCTTCGTCGCGAGTGAGCTGGTGAAGCAGGTGACGTGGAGCCGGGTCCGGCCGGGGGTGTACCACTACCGCACCCATACCCAGCAGGAGGTCGACCTCGTGCTCGAGGACGCCGCTGGGCGCCTCGTCGGCATCGAGGTGAAGAAGACAGCCAGCCCCAGCAGCGCCGACTTCAAGGGGCTGCGCCACCTGCGCGAACGCACGGGCAAGCGCTTTCTGCGGGGCATCCTGCTCTATACCGGCCCCGCCGCGGTCACGTTCGAGCCGGATCTGCACGCCGCGCCGGTCAGCACCTTGTGGCACATGGAGGCCGGGGGGGGACCCTGAAGGAAGCCAATCTGGTTGAGCTGCCGGTGCTTGCGCTGGTCGGCGGGGCATGGGAGTCCGGCGGCGGCGGCCCGCCGCATCTCCACCGCATGTCCCTGGAGAGGCGCCTGGCCGCAGGCGCGGCGGCGACGGTCACGGGACGGCAACCGTGGACTCCGCCGCCGCTACCGGGGCGGACTCTGGGCGGGTGCCGATCGCCAGGACGCGGCGGAAGATGCGATTGGCAAAGGGCATCAGGCCGGCGCGGATGATGGCCACCCAGAGCGGGTCAACCTTGGTCCAGGCGAGGTTGTAGGCCAGGCGCTTGAGGGTGCCGGGAAGGCCGGTGCAGCGCTTGACGATGCAGGCGTAGGAGAGGAACTGGCGGTACGCCTCGCGGTGTCCCTCCTCCAGCTGCTCCGGGGTCATCCGGCGCGGCCGGAAGACGGCGTGGTCCGTATCGTAGTAGGTCCAGTTGCGATGCAGCAGCCGTCCTGCGGCCTCCAGGCGTGCAAAAGTCGCGGTTCCGGGGAACGGTGTCAGGATGTGAAAGGTGGCCGTCAGGATGTGGTTACGTTCGGCGAAATCGACCGTGCGGGCAAACACGTCCGGGCCATCGCCGTCGAAGCCGAAGACGAAGCTGCCGTTGATCATGATGCCGGCCTCGTGAAAGCGCCGGCAGGCATCGGCGTAGTCGGTGGTGGCATTCACGGGCTTGTTCTGCCGGCGCATGGTCTCTGGCGAGAGGGATTCGAAACCGACGAACAGGCTCCGGCAACCGGCCGCGTAGGCCTCGTCGAGGTAACCGGGCGTGCGGGTCACATCGAGCGAGCCGGCGGCTTGCCAGAGGAGGCCCGAACCGCGCAGCACCGCGAAGAGCGCCCGGGCGTGCTCCCGGTTGGCCAGGAGGTTATCGTCGAGGAAGAAGACCAGCCCGTCATCGACCTGGGCCAGCTCCCGCTCAATCTCGGCCAACGGCCGGGCCTCGTGGTAGTCGCGGCCCCAGAAGCTGGACTTATAGCAGAAGTCGCAGGCGTGGGGGCAACCGCGCGAGGTCACCATGGTGTGGGGGATCAGGTAGCCGCGCGGGTTCATCAGGTCGCGGCGCGGCAATGGCACCAGGGCCGCCGAACCGGCGCAACGCCCCTGGTAGAAGCGCCGTAGCCGCCCACGCTCGAAGTCCGCCAGGATCTCGCCCCACACCGTCTCGGCTGGCCCCAGGCAGACCGCATCCGCATGCGCCGCCGCCTCGTCGGGCAGCGTCGTCGGGTGAATGCCGCCGAGGACGACCTTGGCACCGCGCCCTCGCCAAAGGGCCGCCAGTTCATAGGCACGCGGCGCCGAGGAGACGTAGGTCTGGATCCCCACCAGGTCCACGTGCCCGGTAACCTCACTGGACTCGATGTGCTCGTCGCGCACCATGACGTCGTAGTTCGCGCGCGGGGTCAGCCCGGCCAGCGTCAGCAGACTCAGCGGCGGGAAGCGCGAGTACTTGATCCGTCGAAAGGGCCGATCGTCGGCCTGTTGCAGGGCGGGCAGGATCAGCAGAAGCGTCCGGCGCATGACATACCTCCTTGTTTGTGTCTCGCAGTGTACTCTGCCGCGCAGAGTTAACAGTCACACAAAAAGACGCACGCCGCAGGGGCGTTGCGTCAAGGGCTCGCCGCGCCGTCGAGGCTGGCCCCCTGTTCGACGACGCGGCGGAGGGCTTCGAGGTAGCGTCGGAAGGCGTCGCGGCCAGTGGCTGTGAGGCGCAGGGTGGTGTGTGGCCGGCGTTCACGGAAGGTCTTGTTGACGGCGATGTAGCCCGCGTCTTCGAGGGCGCGGGCATGGGCGCTGAGGTTGCCATCGGTCACGGCCAGGGCGCCCTTCAGCTCCGCGAAGCTCATCTCCGGGGTCGTCGCCAGCGCCGCCACGATGGCCAGGCGCACACGTTCGTGGATGACCGGGTCGATATCATCGGGTCTGACGGGCTGACTCATGGCGCTCCCCGGCGCCGCATGGCGGTGATGTAGAGGCCGAAAGCGATATGGAGCAGGCCGAAGGACAGGGCTGCCGCGATCACGCCGCAGGCCTGGAAGAAAAGGAGCGTCATGGCGCCGGCGATGATGAAGGCGAGCCCGAGGAGGCGCGGTGCCCGGATGGAGAACTGGCCCACCGTGAAGACTCCCGTGCCGTAGAGCATCATCCACAGGGGCACGATGTACTGCACCTCGGTGGGCCGGGGCTCGAGTGGCACGAGGAACTTGAAGGTCAGCAGCATGGCGACCACCACGCTGGGGCTCAGTGAGATCAGGGCGACTCGGCGGGCGCGGCCGCCGCTCGATAGCCCCTCCCGGCGCGCCGTCCGTGCTGTAAGCACGAGTTCGAGGGTGATCCCGGCTACGCCGATGGCCAGCCACAGCAGGCAGAACGCCACCTGCTGGGGCAACGGCAACTGCAGCAGGTCGGCGAAGTCCGGCGAGCCCAGCATGCGATAGCTGACCGCACAGCCGGCCAGCACCAGCAACCCTCCGATCACCGCCGCGCCCCCGGGCAACAGCGTGTACAGGCTGGCCCGTTCCATCACCCGCTGGATCTCCGCAATCCGGGCCAACGCTTCCTGGCGGTCCATGGCACGATCTCCATACTGCACCCGTAACTCTGCCTGACAAAGTACTGTACCATGCAGTATAGATCGGTGTCAAGCCCGTTGCGCACAAACCCGCAGCCTGGTTTGACCGACCGAGGTTGCGGGGCCACGGTAGGCCGCGGTAAGGGAGCGTTGTACGCGGAGTGCTGGGTGACGGCGCCAAGGAGTGTGCAGCCATGATCGTGGGAACGCAGAGCTACACGTGGTATCAGGCGTACCAGGAAGCCCAGGGCAAGCCGCTGTCCGAGCACTGGGACGAGATCCTGGCGCAGGTGGCCGAGGCGGGCTGTCAGGCCTTCGAGAACACGGTTGACGCCATCGCCACGCCGGAGTTGGCCGAGGCCATGGGGCGCCTGCTGGCCAAGCACGGCCTGACCATGCCCTCGGTGTATGCCGGCAGCCGGCTGCACGATGAGCGCTGGGAGGAGAGTGTCGCGGAGGTCCTCGAACGCGCACAGTTCGCCAGGCAGTTGGGGGCCACGGTGCTGGTGACCAACCCGCAACCTCTGCCGCAGGGCAAGACCGACGCCGAGCTCCGAATCCAGGCGAAAGCCCTGGACATCCTGGGGCGTGAGCTGCGCGGGCTGGGCCTGCGCCTGGCGTTCCACAACCACTCCGTCGAGATGCGGGCCAGCGCGCGCGAGTTCCACCACATGCTGCTGGGCACCGATCCGGCGCACGTTGGACTGTGCCTCGATACCCACTGGATCTACCGCGGCGCCGGCAACAGCGAGGTGGCGCTCTACGACATCGTGCAACTCTACGGCGCGCGGATTGCCTCGCTGCATCTCCGCCAATCCCGCCGCGGCATCTGGACCCAGAGCCTGTGCGCCGGCGACATCGACTACAGCCCTCTGGTGGCCAGCCTGCGCGCCCTGCGTTTCGAAGGTCCGCTGATCATGGAACAGGCAGTCGAAGCGGGCACGCCCAGGGATTTGCCAGCGGTCGAGCGTGAGCGCCTTTCGCGCCAGTGGGTACGCGCCGTGTTCGGGGTGTGAAACTCAGGGTGATCCCATGCGTTGTCTCCTCATCGCCCTTGCCTGGGTCAGCGTGGCGCTGGGCCAGCCCAACCTCGAGGAACAGACCGCCAAGGCGGTCTCGGGTCCGCGCGGTGCCGGGATCGTGGTGGACGGCGCCCCGACCGAGGCCGCCTGGACCAGCGGGCCGTGGTACACCGGCTTCACGGTCGCCGGCAGCGGCGCCCTGACGCCGGTACAGACCCGCTTTGCCGTGCGTTACGACGACGCCTGTCTCTACCTGGCCGCGATCCTGGCCGAACCGCGTCTGGCGGAGCTCAAGCACGACGCCCAGGGCCGGGCCGATGGTATCTGGAGTGACGATGTCGTCGAGTTCATGGTCGACCCCACCGGCGACCGTGTTGAGTACGTACACCTGGCGGTCAACGCCAACGGTGCCCTCTACGACGCGCAGGTTCGGCAGGGCGGCCACGTCGTGACCAGCGAGTGGGACTCGGCCGCCAGGGTGGCGGGCCACATCGACGCCGACTCGTGGTCGGTGGAGATCGCCATACCGTTCACGGATCTCGGCCTGGTCCCGCGCTCGGCCACGCAGGCCTGGTCCATTCAGGTGGCCCGCGAGCGCCAGGTCACGGGCACGCTCGAACTGAGTGCCTACATGCGCTCGGGAGGCTCGTTCCATGTGCCCTCCACCTACGCGCCGCTGCAGTTGGCGGGAGCGGATCTGGCGCGCTTCCTCTGGGAGTTCAGGGCGCCGCTGGGGGAGTTGGTGACCAGCGGTCCGGCGGGACTCGCCTACCAGTTCAAGGCCTTGGTCAGCAACGGCACCGGGCGCTTCCGCTTCACCACGCTCAAGGCGGCACTGCGCGGTCAGGGTGGTGTCAGCACGGCCGAGCTCACGGGCGGACACGACGACGGCCAGCAGCAGACCTATGCCTTCCAGCTCGCGCTGCCCAAGCCCGGCACGTACACCCTGACGCTGGCCCTCAACGACCGGCAGCAGCCCGATACCATTCTGGCTGAACGCTCCGTGCCCGTAACGCTCAACTACACGCCCCTGCGGCTGACGGTCCTGCAACCGGGGTACCGCAACACGATCTACGCCACCGAGACGCTGACCGAGATTGTCACCCGGGTCGAGTTGCAGGTCCCCGAGGAGCGACTCAAGGGCCTGCGGCTGGCGGCACTGCTGTTGGCGAGTGACGATGCGGCCAGCGCCGTGGTCAGCTCCGGCCAGGCAACCACCGACGCGCGCCTGGCCGAGCTGCGCGTGCCGTTGGCGGACCTCGCCGTGGGCCGGCACCTGCTGGTCGTGACCGCGACCCTCGCCGACGGCGAGAGCTTTGCTGCCAGTACCGTCATCCACAAGGCCCCACCGGTAGCCCATGAATGGCGGCTGGACGAGAACCTCGTTCTGCGCCACAACGGGGAGCCGTTTCTGCCCTACGGGTGGTTCTCCGGACCGGCCGAGGATGCAACGCAACTGGCCGCCGAGGGGGTGACGCTGGTCCAGGACTACAACGCCCAGTGGTTTCCGCCGGAGCGCACGCGCGCCTGGCTCGACGGCCTGCAGAAGGCGGGCCTGTATGGCACGTTCTACCCATGGCCCAGCGCGGCGTTCATGGATAACTTCAAGCTGCCGGTCTCGGCCGCCGAGGAGGCCGCCCTGCGCGAGCGCATCCGCGCCTTCCGCGACCATCCGGCCCTGCTCGCCTACTACCTCTGGGATGAGCCCGAGCTGCGCCCCGTGCTGGTGGAGCGGGCCGAGCGGCTCTACGAGATCATCGCCGACGAGGATCCCTACCACCCCTGCATCATGTTGAACGACACCGTCCTGGGTGTCCACCGCTACCGCCATGGCGGCGATATCCTCATGCCCGACCCCTACCCGCTGTTCAGCCGTGGCGGGCTGGCCGGGCGGCCCCTGGAGTACACGTCCACCTTCATGCGCGCCTGTCGCGAGGCCAGCGGCGGGCAGAAGGCCTGGTGGATCACGCCGCAGGCGTTCGACTACTACTCCAATGCGAACAACAGCCGGCCGCCCAACCTGCTCGAGCTGCGTAACCAGCAACTGCAGGCGCTGGTCAACGGCGCCCGCGGGCTGCTTTGGTACACCTACAGCCACCGCTACAACTACCCCGAGCTGGATCTCGGCGTGCCCTTCGTGGGCCGCGAGGCACAACGCCTGCGTGAGGCCATCCTCGCCCCCGAATTGCCGGACGCCGTCACCTGGGAGGCCGAGGCCCGCGAGCACATCCAGGCGGCCGTACGCCAGGTCGGCCAGGATATCTATGTGTTCGCGGTCAACACCCGGACCGCGGCACAGCCGGCCAGCTTCACCCTGAAGACGTCCGGCGTGACCACGCTGTACGTGGTCTCCGAGCAGCGGGCGGTGAGCGTGGACCAGGGCCGCTTCACGGATGCGTTCGGCCTCTACGAAGGGCACGTCTACACGACGAACCGCGAGGTCGCCGACGGGCCAACGATCGCCGCGACCCAGGCCCAGATCGCCGCGGCCGCCGCGGCACGGCAGAAGCCCGGCAACCTAGCCTATCGCGATCTCGGCACCACGGTCACGGTCTCGTCGAGCCATGTCTACGGCGGTGCCCCCTGGATGGCCACCGATGGCGCCGCTCAGGGCGAGGGCTGGCGCGACAACACCCCGCGGGAGTACCCCGACTGGCTCCAGGTCGCCTTCAAAGCGCCGGTGAGTGTCGGCCGGGTGGAGGTCCATAGCCGGACCATCACCGAGTACGAGATCCAGGTTGAACAGAATGGGCAACTGCTGAAGGTGGCCGAGGGCAAACGGCCGGAGTCCGGCCCCCTCGTCGCCCGCTTTGCGCCGGTGCTCGCCGGCGCCGTTCGTGTTGTGGCCACCGCGGGCAACGGCGATCTCACCGAGATCACCGAGGTCGAGGTGTACGGGGAGTGAGGGGGAGACAGAAGGCAGAATCCAGGAGAACCGGCAATGAGACGTTGGCAGCTTGCTTCGCTCGCGCTCCTCGCGGCCGGCTGGATGGCGCTGGCCGCGGACCCGGCGCTGCGCCTGCACTATGACTTTGCGGCGCCGGCCGGCGAGACGCTGCCAGACGCCTCCGGCAACGGTCACACGGCCGCCGTGGAGGGCAAAGAGGGCGCTTCCCCGGTCGTCGTGCCGACCCCCTACGGCCAGGCGCTTCGCCTCGAGGCGGACAAGGGTCAGGGCCTGCGGGTCAAGCCGGCCGCAGACCTGGTCGGCGCCGAGGCGTTGACCGTGATGGCCTGGATCCGGCCGGAGATCGTGGACAGCCACCTGGCCATCGTGGCCAACAAGGGCGACGAGGTTCCGGGACAGCCTGCCAAGGGCTACCGCCTGAGTGTGACATGGGGACGCCTCGCCGCGGAACTCGGCTTTGGCGACGATGAGGTGGGCGTGCGTCTGCAGTCGCCCGAGTGGAGCATCGACCCGCAGCACTGGGCCCACGTCGCCCTGACGTTCGACCGCCAGGACCTCGTCCTCTACATCAATGCCACCGAGGCCGCCCGCCTGCATCTGCCCGCGCCCAGGGCGCTGGTTGCCGGCCCCTCTGCCGGCGGCCTCACCCTCGGCAAGTACTACTGGAACGACGCCTATCCGTTTGTCGGACTGCTCGCCGACGTCCGCATCTACGACCGGACCCTGTCGGCTGCAGACGTGTTCGCCGCAGCGAGTGAGTTCCTGCGGGCGACCCCAGGGCAGCCCTGATGCCCGTAGAGCTGCGGCGGGCCTCCGCCGCGCGCCCGCGGCCGGGCGCCTCTCCGGAGAGTGGAGCGGCCGCGGCTCGCGGCCATCCTGCTGTCCAGCAGGACCCCGGGCGGTCCCGAATGGCTGGGACTGCGGTGGGCCGCCACCGCGCGGGCTCCCGCGTCGCTGGAGGCTCGTACTGACGCCTTCTGCACCACGCGGGCGCTGTGCCGTCCGATCAGGTCAGGTTGAAACTCCGAAAGGGCGCGAGAGATGGGCATCTGCCCTTGGAGGGCGAAGCTCCCCAGGCGCGCACGCGCCGCTGAGCCGCCGGCCGGATCTCCCGGACGGCCCATCGCCTGCAGTACCAGCCGTCTGCAAGACCCGTGGAGGTTCGCCCATCCACACCGCCACACCGCCCCCCCCCGCGCGACCAACGACAGGAATCGCGGGTAAGGGAACGGGAACGGGTACGGGAAGGGGAAGGGAAGCGACCACGACAACGACAACGACGGGGATCGCGGGTACGGGAACGGCTTTGAGGACGGCAGAGGCGAGCGGACCAGCGCCCCGAGGGTCCACCACGCTCCCACGCTCTCACGCTCTCACGCCCTCACGCTCCGCCCTCAGCTTTCAGCTTTCCGCCCTCATCCCTTCCCACAGTGTCCCCCACGTCGCCGTGAACGGCGCCCCCTGCGGCGCTCGCGCCGCGATGAGCTCCCGCCAGCGCCCCGCCTCGACCGGCAGCCCGTCGTGTACTGCGCCCAGACGCATCACGTAGTAGTGCGTCGGGCGCCGCGAGTCATCCCGCCCGGCATCGCGTGCGGCCATGGCCGCCGCACCGATGAGCCGCTCCACCGTCCGTCGCTGCACCAGCCGGCAGGTCTTTGCCTCCGCATACCAGCCAATCGGCCCGTGGTTGCAGTACGGCACCAGGTACCGCCCACGCAGTTCCCGCGGGTCGACCTTCGCCCGACGGCCATCGGAGTAGACCGCGTGGAAGAAGAATGCCCGCCGCTCGCGCACCACCATCTGCAGTTCCGGGGGCACAAAGCCAACGGTCACCGTCAGATCATCCGGCGGCGCGCCGTGGGCTGGGGACGGTCTCGCCGCGGCGTAGTCCTGCGGCGCCTCCCGCGCCGCCTCATGTGTCCAGTACTGCCGACGGCGCAACTGGCAGAAGCGGTCCTGGCAGAGCACCGTCACCTTCTCGAGGAAGTCCGTGATGCTCCGCATCCCACGGACCTCGTCGCCCGGGTAGACCGGGAAGGCTCCGACTCCAGGCAGGAGTTCGCGGAATCCGCACCAGCGCTTCTCAGTGTCGCCCGGGTAGATGATGTAAGCACCCTCCGTGCGCCGGATCGCGTCGCGGTAGGCGTGCATCTTCAGCAGGTCTGAGCGTTTCGACATCCGCCCGGCCCTCTCTTCCTGCTCGGCGCCGCCCGCCGCGTCGTCCGCGTCGTCACCAAACAGGTCCACGATGGAAGAGACCTTCGCGCCGGACCGGCTCTGGACGCGGTACTTGGCGTCGAAGTGCAGGTGCACGATCTGTTCCTGGCGTTCGGCGTCGTCCTCCGCGAGGCCGGCAGGCCATAGGGACAGCGTGTAGTCCGGCCTTAGGCGGTACGTCCACGACCCCTTCGCCGGGTAGCTGACCTCACCCTCGCCACTGCGACTGAAGGTCAGGTTGTAGGCGAAGCGGATGCGTAGCGGGAGAGGCCCGCCTTGGTAGTCGCCTTCGATCGTCAGGTGGCGCCCGCTCTTCAGCTTCAGGCCGAAGCCATCGGCCGTGCGCTCAATCAGCTCCTGCACCGGCAATCGGCGCAGGCCGTAGAGCGCCGTGATCGCCTCCAACAACCTGAAGAAGACCCAGTACTCGTAGAGCACCGCGACGTCGCGCTTCCCAGCCGCGAAGACGTCATCGCCGCCCTGCCACACCAGGCGCGCCGCGAGGTTGAACTGCATCCAGGCCCGGTAGATCTCGCGGTAACCTTGCCGACGCTGAAGCACCGGACTGCCCAACGGCAGCATGTCCGGTCCAGAGACCTCCCGGAAGAGGGGATGCCCCAGCCACACCTGGAGTCGGTTGCGGAGCCCGCAGATATCCTGCCGCAGGCGACGGTTTGCCGGGCTGTCCGGCTCGGGCAGGCCTGATACGCGTCGCTCCATCGCCGAGAGGAACTGCACGAAGGCCCCCAAGGCGTGCTTCACGAAGCGGTTCTCGGGCGTGTCGAGAAAGTCGCGGTGCTCGTGGGTGGTGACCTGCCGCGGCAACGTTCGTAGTCCAATCCTCTGCAGAGGATGGTTTTCGGGAACGCGCTGGCGGGGGTGACGGCTGACCAACTGGAGCATCTCCCGGCACCCCAGCCGGCAGCCACCTCGCGCGATCTCCATCTCTTCGGGTCCCAGCGCGGACCGCACATGAGGTGCACTCACGACCTGGTGCACGGCAGCCTCGAAACTCCGACTCCCCAGCAGGGACTGCAGGAAAGCGAAGCGCTGGCCCAGTGTCTCAGGCTTCAGCAGGCGGTCGGCCACCAGTCGAGCACTGGCCGGCGCGTTCATCTGCAGGAGTAGCCCGAGGCTCTGGTCAGTGATGTACTTCAGCATGCGCTGGTAGTCATCGCGCCAGCCGATCTTGACCGAACGGACCTCCACCGCGGCGCTGGCGAGTCGCCGCCCCTTCGGGTCCACCAGATGCAGCGGCAGCATGCCTGTGTTGGCGCCGGGTTCGATCATGCCCAGGCCGGGGAACAGCTCTGTGGCGCCACCGGCCACCTCGAGCGTGGCGCCGGCGGGAGTGTCCGTCATCGTGAACGTGTAGCGCCGGTCCTCCAGCAGTTGCACCCGCTCCTCGCCTCGCCGCCGGGCTTCGGCCTCGTCGAGCAACCAAAGTGGGTCCTTCTCCGCCGTGGCCGGCTGGACGACGAGGTGCCCGCGCGCCCGGCCGTCCCGGTCGACAAAGGTGACCTCGCCCCGGCTGACCGTTTGGTCGCTCACGCGTGCTCAGGCCTCGGCAAAGCTCGCGAACCCGTCCCGTTCGAGTTTGCGCAGCATCCGTTGGATCTTGGCGAAACTCATCGGGTAGTACGCCTTGCCAGCGTCGTATCTCGGCTTGGCCTCGGCGTCGACCCCCACGAAGTCGTACGCCTCATCCCGGCGACTGGCGGCCGTACGTGCCGCCGTAAGGAGTTCATCCCGGCCCTTAGCACGGTCGTCGTAACACACCGCCCCCAGTCCCTGGAGCACTGGCGTCAGTTTCGCCTGAGACCCGTGCAGCTTCGGCAGGATCTTCTGCATCACCACCGCGTCCATGGCCTGAACGAACTGCCACGTGTCGCCGCTGAGAAGCCTGTGGCAATGCATAAACCGGGCAACGTCCTTCGCCGTGCGGAAGCCGAACTCCGCCTCGTGCTCGGCCAGCACGGCAAAGAGGAGATCCAACTCCACCTGCAGCGCCTGCTTCGTCCCTTCGTCGAGGTCGAAGTCGGTCCCGAGCTTACCGGAGGCCGTCTGCACGAACAACTCCGCGAACTCAGCCCCCTTGCCGGCCAGCCCGCCCAAATCGACTTCCGCCGGACTCCCCAGGAAGCCGTTGACCCTCGCTGCGTCCGCGCGGAACTCAATCACGTTGGCCCGATCGAGCACCTTCGGGCTGAACATGTACGTCGTCTCGTCCACGTTCACCGTGCCAATGACGAAGAGGTTCGGCGGGATGTTCGTCGCGGCTGGTACGGGGGTCTCGCCGTCCGTCTGCCAGTCCCCACCTTCGTGGAGCGTGATCGTCTCGCCCGACTCCATGGCCGAGAGGAAGTCGGAGAAGTAGCGCTCCACATGCGACAGGTTCATCTCGTCCAGGATCAGGAAATAGGGCCGCTTGGGGTCCTCCGTGGCACGCAGTAGCAGCTCCAACGCTGGCTTGGCGCGGAAACTCCCCGCGTTCAGCGCATCGGGGTAGCCGAGCAGATCCTCCTTCGATGTCCAGTTCGCCCCGACCGCGATGAGCGCGTAGCGCGGCGGCGGCAGGGGTTGGGCCGCAAGCTTCCTGAAGCGGACCACGGTACGGATGGCCCCGCGGCTCGCCTCCTTCTGTACCTTGAACAGGGCGCCGGCGCCAAGGCCGGCAAGCCAGTCGGTCGCCTCTTTCATGCCATACAGGTTGGGGGTGCCCGAGCTGTCCTGACGGATACGCGCCTGGACTTCCTTGGCGTCGTCCAGAATGATGAGTGCGTCCTCTGGCTTGCCGAACTCCAGCACGGGGAAGAACGTACCCGCGTGACGCTTGCAGAACGTGATCTCACCTTCGCTCAAGTGGTATGCCTCCACCCGCCAGATGAAGCTACCCGCGAACTCCTGCCCCTTGTGCGGAACCCGATCCCGCGGAGCGGACCCCGCGGTCTCCAGCCCGCCTGTCTCCAGCCCCTTGCCCGTCTCGTTCAGGTACCGGAGGAGCTGGGCGATGTGCGTCGGTGCCATCTGATGAATCGTGTCATGCCAAATGCCGAAGGACGCCACCTTGTAGCGTCTGAACTGGAGGTCTGATGTGTCCACGGGTCCCCGGAACAACCAGCGCACCCGGATGAAGTTCCGCGAGCATCCTTTGAACGCCTGGAACGCCTCGCCGAACTCATCCTTGAAAGGACCTCGGATGACCTCGCCAATGCCAAGGACCGAAAACGACTTGCCCCCATAGGCGATCACGACGTCGCCCAAGCGCAGCGCACTCATCAACTGCTTCTGTGCCTCGCCTCCGCCGGCCGCGGGATCGTTGTCCAACCAGCCCAGCGAGAGGTAGCCGCTGTCGAGGATCGTCTGCTGTAGGAAAGCGAGCTTCCCCTCCTCGAGCCCTGCCAGCTTTCTGATCACGTCGCCATCGTTGAAGCTGAGCTTGAACCACCGCCGCGATGCGTACCCTGCCCAGCCATGCGCCTCCACCTCCGCGGTCGCGGCTCCCCGCGCGGAGCTTCCCCCCATCCACACCGCCAACGCCTGTGCCAGCTTGGTCTTGCCCGAGCCCGACAGGCCGGAGAGGAGGAGGAACCGCTTGGCAAGTAGTGAGGCGAGGAGGCGATGGAGAATCGCGCTGTCAAGGCGCAGCCCGGCGACCTGCGAACCCGTGGCAAGGTCTGCAAGCATGCCATGAAGCATGCGTGGCTGCTGGGAACGTGGGGGCGCGTTGGCAGGTGTTGCACCGCTATCGAACAGACGTTCGTAGTCTACCAAGGAGTGGAGGCTTGCCGTTACCCTATCGAAGACTGGCAGGACCTGGTCCATGGCTTGCGAGAGCGTCGTCTCAGTGATCCCCGCAGCAGGGATACGAACGTGGAAGACGTCAGCTGCAGCGTAGTCTCCCCTCTTCTTGACGCTGGCGTTGTCGCCCAGGGCAAGTTCCTCTGAATTCCCGAGGATGGCGAACCGTTGCCTAAGCAGCTCCCGCCTGCGCTTGAGTTCAGTTTGCGTGAGCTTGCTTGAGCCTTGCTGGATCGTCAGACAGACTGCGCCGCCGTCAGCAGCGAACAGCAGGCAGAGGTAGATACCCTCCTGGCCGCCGGCTCCAAGGCTCTCCTTGTGGAAACCCAGCCAGGGGACAAACGCGCGGCGCCCCACCCCATCACGGCCCCTGGCGGTTAGATCAGGCCGATTGATGTCTGCCGCGAACGACTGTGGAAGGCTCTTGGTCAATGCCTCGTGAACAGCATCACCGGCACGCCTGTCCTGAGTGCGGCGGTGATGGTTTGCCAGCACGTCACGGACGAGAGTCGCAGTTCGCTCGGATATCGTCATGTCGGTCCGTCCCTTCTACCTCCCCGATGGAACCGGTGGGGTTCGAGAGCCGAGGGTGACACACGGGCTCTACCCTGACCGGCGCCTGGCATTCCCGTCCCGCCGCGCGGTCAGCTCCTGCCTCGCAAGCGCAACCATTCCGACTGATCGATGCCTACCCGGCCCGCGGCGTTCGCGTAGTCATTCACGAGTTTCTGCATGTACTGCTGGTTGAGCTGTCCGACCCATCGATAGCGGCTTTCACTGCCGTGCGCCAGAAATTCAGCATGGACCCCATCCTCCGCGAGAGATGCAAGCACAGTGCGAGTCTGGGTGTCGGGGGAAAATTCTATCATACGGACCGAGAAAGGTGACTTGTTGGCCTTGCAGTGCACCAGAGTCGAGTCAACGGGGAGAATCAGATCGAAGTTCCTCGCGACTTGCTGAAGCGGAAGAAACGGGAAGCAACGCGGCTCAGTAAGTCGAACGCTGTCGCACCGTGGCTGGACGCAGACCAAGAACTCGTGATGACCATCCGCCCCTGGCGCTGTAGAGACAACGGTACCCAGTGTGAGTTGAGGCGACCGGCTGTAGGTTTGCTGAAAAGTCGTCGCTATGCCAAAGCGAGCATCGGCATCGCCCTGCGCTTGCCCTGACCAACTCGAATCAAGGCGCTTCTTCCAGTCTCTGTAGCGGCCCTCGTCAATGAAGTCCAGCACCGCCGGCCGATCGTCTCCGCCTAAGCCATGTTCCACCAGCAACCTGAACTGCTCAATCGTGATGCTTTCCCCGGGCAGAGAGACCAGGCCTGAGTGCAGTTGGAGGCTATCGAGCCACAGTGCGATCTGCTGCACCCCGACCGCCGCCCCAACTT
Organism: uncultured Victivallales bacterium; assembly: GCA_903837355.1. Lineage (GTDB taxonomy): Bacteria > Verrucomicrobiota > Lentisphaeria > Oligosphaerales > JAFGRS01 > CAILUI01. The sequence continues at coordinate 24,359 of CAILUI010000443.1, read as the reverse complement.
GGCATTCGTCCAGAATGTTGGTCAACTCACCGCCAACAAGCGCCGCAGCGTGGTCCTCAGCGTTTCTCGTATCAGGCAGCAGGATCCGGTGCGTTACGAAGGCCGGATCCAGTTCCCGCGGGAAACGCTTCAGCAGGGCATGGGAGTTCGCGCGTAGGACAGCAAGCGATCTGAGGGCAACATTCGCGAGGAGACCAGATGCATGTCTCGCGAACTCGTCGATAACGCGGCACGGAAGACCAGACTCCGTGACTTGCCAGTCACTTCTCAGGTCCTCGCGCAGGCCCTCGATCCCGTCTTTGACTAGTACGACACATCTCATGCCATTTCCATCATCGAGCCGGAAACTCTCCCCTTGGCGACTGAGGGGCAACGTCTCAAGCCTTGCAGCGATGGACTCAGGGTCTGGCGTGCCAGCGTAGACTACGAACAATCGAGACCGGCGTCCGGGCACTCCGTCGGAGTCGCGAATCGCTTGTATGATCTCGATCGCTCTGCTCCCATCGTCAGCCTCGCAGAGCTGCCAGTCAACAATGACAACATCAGCACGTCTTGCAGCTCCCGTGGCATTGGCCTTGAAGGACTCCCATTGGTCCTGGCTCGGTTTGAGCACGCCACAGACCAATCCAGCCCCAGCAAATGAGAGGGAAACACGCTTCGCGTCCAAGGCATGCGCACTGCGCCGGCCGGGCTCTGCGGTCGCACCATCCGTGAGACGGGCTGTGCCGCGCGATGGTGTCACCACTTCCCCAGGAACGGTTGTCGTTTCCGCCTCGTCAAAGGACGCCCGGTCATCTATCGCTATGACTGTCTCCAGAAACTCCGCCGCGATTCTTCGGGAGAACTCATGGAAATCCACGGCAACGTCGGTCATGCCTCGTTCCCCCCGGTCTCCTGCGCGTCTCTGGGTACTGGCTGAAGACGGAAACCCGCTCCCGCACCTGCGTCTCGGGGATCAAGAAGCAGTTCCCACCCGATCTTCCCCAGCACTTGCATCGAGATGAAGAGCCCCATCCCTCGTCCCCCCGGCTTTCGGGTGAAGCCGTACTCGAAAACCGCTGCTCTGTCCCTTTCCGCTACCCCTGGCCCAGTGTCGCGGACCACGAAGGCGTCACCCTCGGAGTCCAGGGTAATGCTCTTCGGGGGTTGCCTTGCACTCAGCCAGAAGATGGCGTTGTCAACGAGATTGACGAAGACTGGGTAGAACGACGATGGGTAACCGATGACCTTGCGCTGGCTGAACGCCTTTGTCGTGACCAACTCCACCCCATGCCTTCGCAGCCTCTCGGAGAACAGGTCGGACAGGAACTTGGCGATGTCGGCTCCAGCGATCTCGACCTCTTTGCGGTAAAGCCGCCGATGCAGTGGGGTGAACAGCGTGAGGTACCCATCTAGGTGGTCGAAACTCGCCCTGATGCTCTCGTAGAGTTGCTCAATGCCCTTGTTCACGTCGGCCCACGCCTTCAGGCGGCGTAGGTTCTCGCGGATCGACCTGATGTTGCTCTCGAACTCATGGTTTATGATATCGAGTGCCATCCCCAGTTGGGCGAGCTGAAGATCCGTTTCCGCCTGCTCCTCGAGAGTCTGCGCCCTCTGCTCAAGCGCTTCAAGTTGATCAAGTTGCGCACGGCCATCCTCTGACACGGATATGCCATCAAGTTGCTCGCGCAGGAACTGAAGGAAACTTTCCTCCTTCTCCTTCACACCGATCAGCCGTCGCTCAAGTTCGTCTCGCTTTGCTACAGCTTCCGCGTCAGGCAGTCGCGCGACATCGAGCCGGTTGAACGCCACAAGCACGTCGGCCACGACGGCCTCCACCTGCTGAACGCTGGCGACCGTTGCATGTCGGACCTCAGAGATGACTCTGTCCAACGCCTCTTCAGTTTGCGTCTTCTCCGATCGGACACCGCTTCTGGCTTCCGCCTCAAGCTGGCGCAGCGCTTTCTCGAAGCGCCGCCGCCGATCCACCTCGATTCTGGCCACCTGTGCCCTCTCCGCGACGAGCGACTCGATCCGCTCACGTGCTGGCCGGAACACCTTCTCCTCCATGCGGCCAAACGCTTCCGCGTAGTAGGCCCACTCCCTCTCCAGCCTTGTCGGCAGCCCGATGCGCGGCTTCCTGACGCGGTACCCGGCCACCAAGCTTGACACGGCCCTGGCCGCGTTGTCCTCGACCCTCAGAAATTCCTCTGCTGCCAGAACGGGGTCAGCGAGACCAGTTGCCCTCCGCAACTCTCTCTCCGTGTCCCCGACGATCCGCTGAGCGTCTTCCTGAGGTTTTCCTCCTTCGTATCGAGCAGAGAAGGCGGCCAAATCAGCATCAAACTGCTTCCTCTTGACACGGACGTGCTCCTCCCGCCGCTTGCGGGCCTCGGACTGGCGGTTGAGTTCGTCCTTTCTCTCAGCGAAAGCCTGCGCCCGGGTCCCGCCGTCCCTGAAGAAGTCCGCCGCCACGTGCTCTAGGAAGTTCTGGAGTATTGACCTGAGTTGGCGGTAGGCCGTGTTCGCGCGGAACCCTTCTCTGCCGGCCTTCTCGCTTAGATCTGGGTTCTTCTCGTGACATATCTCGACAACGCCGAAGACCCTACGGTATGAGAAATGGTAGTAGCCAGCGCCCTTGGTCCGGTTGCGCTCTATGTCGAGCCAATCGAAATCGTTGTCGCCATACGGCAGCACCCGGATGCCGTCTCTGTAGATGTAGATCCCGCCGATCCGGTCCATCTTCGCCGTGAGGCGCCCGTGCTCCTCGAATGGGATCGTGGTTTCGACGGCCTTACCCATCACGTCCGCCATCGAGAAGCGGAAAGGGCCGCACTGTGTGGCGACACCGCGCGCCCCTGGCCAAGGAAGAACGTAGTCAGTCGTATCTCCGTAGATCGAGACGACGCCGCGGTACTGGCCGTACTCGTCGAACTCCCCGACAAAGTGGTGATCGGCGTTCTGGAACTCGTCCGGGATGAAGAACTCGCCCTCGGCAACTAAGTCCCTGCAGGCATCGTCACTCCGGTAATCGCGGAAGGCACACTTGATGGCAGGCGGGGGATGGCCTGGGGTCATGGTATTTGTGAACCCCAGGAGTGCTTTGATCAGCGGTGAGGCGCGGTCCCGGCTCTCCGTATCGATGTCGTCGTTCAGAAGCTCCGAAGACGGCATGATAACGAAATGAGTCCCCGCTCCCTCAGCAGTGAGCGACGGTTCGCCGAGCCAACGGTCGATCTCCTGGGGATCCACGTCGAACTCCGCGATGTCCGCCCGAATGCGGCGGAGTGCCTCTTCCGCCACCCTCCCGCCAAGGCGGGGGAGGTTTGACCCAAACTCGGCCGCCATGCCTCGGACCTGTTCCCTTGACGGGAGCATGCCACCGTCAATGCCCATGATCGGTATCTCGATGTCGTCAAGGTCAAGCCCCGGACACTCAAACAAGCCCCAATGCATGTAGGCCGCAGTGAGAGTGTGCCGCCCACTCTCTCCGCGTGCCCGCGTCAACACCAGAACCTGTGGACCGATTGCAGCGATGGCGAGACGACCGATGCCCTTCTCGCCGAGAATGGGCCGCGTGGGTTTGGTTGGGTCAGGAGGCGGCAGGGACATCGCGGGAGAGTCCAGCTTGCTCTCTGTCCCGATGGTCAGCCAACGGGCCTCGAACTCCTGGCGGGTCATGCCAGTCCCATCGTCGCGGAGCACGAACAGCCGGTCCGATCGGAAGTAGTCAACCTCCACGCGGTCCGCGTAAGCGTCGTGGGCGTTCTTGAAGAGCTCGCTGATGGCCGTGGGGATTCCCGCAATCTGTTGCCGCCCCAGCATGTCGAGTGTGCGTGCCTTGGTTCTGAATCTCGCCATCAGGCCTCCCACCAGTGTATGCTGGCATGCGCCAGGAAATGCCTGCCGAAGGCCTCGGCCAGTTCCACGGGAACCGCGTTCCCTATCTGTCGCGCCATCGAGTTCAGGCTACCAGAGAACACAAAGGAGTCCGGGAACCCCTGGATTCTGGCAGCCTCCCTAACGCTGATTGCCCGATCCTGTTCCGGGTGCCCGAACCTACCATTCGACAGACTGATACACCGGGTCGTTAGGCCTGAGGCCGGGCGGTCCCAGATCATCCTGCCGTAAACATCCGTGTGACCGGAATGCGTTCCGCCATTGTCGTGCTTGCGCGTGTGACACTCCAACTGCAATGTCGCAGGCCAATCTGCTCGGCTACCTCCGTCGTGAGGTGTCGCGCGGACCCGGGCCATGTTGACCGCACTCAGCCGCGCTGCGCGATGGTTCGGGTACCTGCTGGAGTCCCCATAGGCATCGCCTGCACCGATGGCCGGGATGTCGGCGATCGCGTTACGGACAGTCCGGTAAGGGTGCGGCCGTCCAGGCCCGTGCGTAGGTGCCGGCAGCGCCATCCTCCCAAGCCTACTGGCAACCAACACCAGCCGGCGACGGCACTGGGCAACCCCGTAATCCTGGGCAGCGACCACCCCCAAGGCAAAGTGGTAGTTGCTCGTTTCCAGAAGGCGGAGGAAGTGGCGCAAGGGACCTCTCCCTTTCCTCAGGCGCTGCATACCAGGTACATTCTCAACAAAGACCAACTCCGGCTTCCACCTCCTTACCAACTCCCCGAACGCCTCAAGCAGTGGGGCTCTGACATCCCGCTTCCTGCGGTGGGTCTTCTGGCGCGTGAACGGCTGGCACGGGGCGCATCCACAGAACAGCTTCAGCGAGCCGCCATGTCGTTCCAGAACCGGCCAGATATCCTCGTCCGTCAGGCTCTGGATAGGCTTGCACAGGAACTCGGCTTCCCCGAAATTGCTGGCATAGGTCGCCGCGGCTTCGGGGTCGCTATCGAGCGCCAGGGCAATCGATAGGCCGGCATTGCGGAAACCGCAACTGGCGCCGCCGGCACCTGAGAAGAAGTCGAACACGGCTATCTTCGGGCTTTCCACCATCGGCATCAACTCACCATGCACGCCGTACTGCTTGGGGCATCCATGCGCCCAATGAGCACACGGCGCAAGGGGGCGACGTATGGCACCAGGCAAGCACCCTCAGCAGACCCCATATCCTGCCAGGTTCCTCCGCGCTGCCGGCACCGACGTCGCGTGGCACCATCGCCCTTCCGCAGCGTACATGACTCCCTGGCCATGCACTCCGCGTCAGTCGCGCCAGCCCGCCGGGCTCTCTGTCTGCGGCGAACTACAATAGACAGGGTCGCGGGCGAGTGCAACACCCTGGCATATGCGACGAGCAAAGGGCTGCTGTGCGGGCCGGTCGGCAAACAGAGTCAGGGCGCATCGTCCAAGTCCAGCAAGGCGCCGGGGGTCTTGAGGCCGGGGGGGCGGGCTTTGGCGCGGCTGGCGGCCAGGGTGGCCGGCTTGCGTGCCGACCGCGCCGGGGACCGGGAAAGGCGAAAGCGGCGTCGAGCCGGCGGCGGCCTGGAGCCCTTGCCGACCCCCGTCGGGGCCGCCGCAGTCCAAAGCGTCTCGCCCGCAGGGCCGAGCCGCGGTGCGGTCAGGGCCTCACTGCTCTACGCGCTGTCGGTGGCGCCGTCCGCACGTCGTCGGCCGCCGCGGCGGGAAAGCCGGTACACCGAACCCACGGGTCTGGCAGGGGCACGGCTCTAGGCAGGCGGCAACAGTGCCCGAAGGCGCGGGATCAGCGGCGGGAAGTCGAGGGTGACGATGTCCCAGAGGATGTCGCGGTCAACAGAATCGTACCCGTGAACCAGCCGGTTACGGGTGCCGATGATGCCTCGCCAGGGGAACTCGGGATGGGCCGCCTGCATGGGGGCAGACACCCGCGTAGCCGCCTCGCCGACGATTTCGACGAGCTTCAACAACGCGAGGAACAGCAGGCGGTCCGACTCGACGTCGGCACGCGTGCGGCCTTGGGCGATGGCGACGGCTTCCTCGATGTGGTCGACCATCTGGCGGAGCGTGATGCGGTCATCATGCCGCGACATAGAGCGCCTGCGCTTCCTTGAGGACGTCGTCACGGAAATACCGGCTCAGACCACCGGGGGTGTTCAGGTCTACGGTGTGGCCGAGAATGGCGGAAAGCTCGTCCTGCATCCTGATGAAGGCGAGGCCGACACGCACGCCGGGCTGGAACTCGACCAGCACGTCGAGGTCGCTGTCAGGTCTGAAGTCGTCGCGCAGGATGGAGCCAAACAGGGCCAGGCGGCGAATCCCATTCACTTGACAGAACGCCGCTATCCGTTCCCGCGGGATCTCAATGCCGTGCAGCGTCATGGTCTGCCTCCTGCTCCGCCATCGGCCGCGCTGGACCTCGCTTGTTCCGCTCCGACCGCTAACCCCCGGCCGGGGCGGGGTGGCGATGTGCGCGCCACACTCGACTACCATAGGCAGGGCTGCGGGCGAGTGCAACACTGGCGCTGCGGCGGGGAAGTGCGCTGAGGTGCGCTCAGGCAAGAACAAGAGCAGGGGCAAGTCTAGGAGTGCGAGGGCGTGCGGTAGGCGGCGGGGGCTTCGGCGGCTTCCAGGAGCGCTGCCGGCGCGGCCGGGTAGGCTGGCGCGGCGCGCAAGAACTGCAGCAGGCGGGCGGCCAGGACGTCGGGGGAGCGGAGTTCGCACTCCCAGACGGTGAGCACGCGCCAGTCGGCGGTCGCGAGGGCGATGCGGACCTCGGCATCGCGCTGGACGTTGCGGGCGAACTTGGCCTGCCACCACTCGGCGCGGGTGCCCGGCGTGGTGGCGTAGTGACAGCCCGGATGCCGGTGCCAGAAGCAACCGTGGACCAGGACCACGGCGCGGTGCTTTGCCAGCACGATGTCCGGCTTGCCGGGCAGCCGCTTGGCGTGTAAGCGGAAGCGGAAGCCGAGCCGGTGGAGGAGCGAGCGTACGGCGCGCTCCGGCGCCGTGTCCTGGGCGCGGATGCGGCTCATGTTCCAGCTACGCTTCGCGGCGGTCAGCGTGTCGGTCATATGGAGCTGAGCGGTTGGGGGTGGCCGGGCGACGTTGTCGGGCCTACCATAGGTAGGGCTGCGGGCGGGCGCAAGGCGGAAGGCGCGTATCGGTGACTTCGGGCAAACGCTCAACGCTCAAGACAGTGGGAACAACGAGGTCTCGGGGTGGCGCTCCGGCTCTCCGCCGTTGCGAGTTGAACGTTGAACGGTCCGCCTGGATGGGACCGCACGTCTCGCTTCGGTATGCCCGGCACGCCCCTGGAAGCCGGGTTCTCCGCAACCCGGCCGCGGGATACGGAGAATCCCGCGTTCCACCGGGCCGGTGGCCCGGCTGGAGGGCGAATTCTGCTGTCCAGCAGGACGCAGGCGCCGCTGAGCCGCCGGTTGGAGGCCGGGGGGAAGTACAACGGGGCTGCAGCGACACGGACGGCCAAGCCAGAACCACCGCTTCGGGTGGGGTTGAGAACCCTGCGGACTCCGCATCTGGAGGCGTGGGGCACGGTTGCCCGCCGCCGCACTGGAACGGGTTTTGGGGCGGGGGTGCAGACGGCGTGCTACCGGACCGCCGAGGTCGGGGGCAGCGGTCGTTGGCGAGCAGCTTCAGTCGACTGACTTGGTGGCCGCGGGCAGGTCGAACAGGGCTTCTTCACGGAGACATTCGCTGGCGAACCCGAACACCGCCGGCACTGCCTCGGGAGAGAGCCTTGGGTGGTTGGCGAGGACATCCTCCAGCGTCCAACCCTGCGCAAGCAGCCCGAGGATGAAGTCCACGGCAAGGCGCGTGCCCTTGACCTCCGGCTTGCCAACCAGAACCGCTGGGTCTACCCGGATGGAGTCGCGCCAGTCGACCGCCGCGCGTGCTGGCGGCCGGGCCGCGCCACCGGTTCCTCGGCGCCTGGGGTGCTCGATTCGCTCTGTTCTGATGACGGGGGAGGTACGGCTCAGCGGGAGCTTCGCCCTCCAGGAGGGGGATACGGCTCAGCGGCGCGTTCGCGCCCGGGGAGCTTCGCCCTCCACCCAAACCGGCTCAGCGGCGCTTGCGCGCCTGGGGAGCTTCGCCCTCCACCCAAACCGGCTCAGCGGGCCATGCGCCCCTCTTGCTCCGCCCGCGGCCGCGCTGGACCTCGCTTGCTCCGCATCGACCGCTAACCTCCGGCCGGGGCGGGGTGGCGATGCGCGCGCCACACTCGACTACCATAGGCAGGGCTGCGGCCGGGCGCAACAGGGAAGGAGCTCACACCCGTCCCATGGAGACTTGGAGGCTGTAGCGGTCAAGGCTGTAGGCTACTAGGTTACAGCATTGGATTCGAGTCTGCAGGCGCAGAATGCCCCGAAGCAGGACCTAACAGCCTACAGCCTAATCACCTACACCGGAGATACGCCATGATCGACTTCCACACGCACCTCGGGAACCTTGACCGCGAGGGTTACCCCAAACGGCCGCCGCTGACGGCCGAGCAACTGCTCTGGCGGATGAACGAGTGGGGCGTGGATCTGGCCGTGCTGCAGCCGCTCGAGAGCCCCGAGGGAGGCTGGGGCTACTTCCTCACCGAGGACGCCATCGCGGTTCGCAACCGCTACCCGGAACGTTTCGTGGCCTTCCTCTGCATCGACCCGCGGTATCCCAGCCTGGAGCGGTTGTTCGACGTCTTCGTGCAGCAGCACGACTGCCGCGGGGTGGGTGAACACGTCAACGGGCTGAAGTTCGACGACCCACTGAACCTGCGTCTCTACGCCAAGTGCCAGGAGTACGGGTTGCCGCTGGTCTTCGGGGACGATCTGAACTGCTTTGACGAGCCCGGCTTACCGCGGCTGGAGCGCTGCCTGCGGGAGTTCCCCAAGGTGACCTTCTGCGGCCATGGTCCGGGCTTTTGGTCGGCGATCTCTGGCGACGACGACCGCACCATCGTCTACCCCAAGACCCCCATTCGACCGGGCGGGGCGCTGGACCGCTTGCTGGAGCGCTATCAGAACCTGTATCTGGACCTCTCCGCCGGGTCCGGGAACAACGCCATGACGCGCGATCCCGAGTTCGCGCGGGGGTTTATCCACCGCCATTGGCGGCGCATGCTGTGGGGCACCGACTACTGTCTGGTCCACCAAGTGGTGCCACAGGTGCAGTGGCTGCGGGACCTCGACGTGACCCCCGAGATGCGCGCCGCCATCGCGGACGGCAACGCCCGCAGGCTACTGCGGCTGGCGTGAGAGCCGCAACCCTAACCGCGGTATGCCCGGCCCGCCCCTGGAAGCCGGGTTCTCCGCAACCCGGCCGCGGGATACGGAGATCCCGCGTCCACCACGACGGGCCGGCGGCCCGGCTGGCGTGAGGGTCCGCAGGCCCCAGGAGGAGCGGGTTGCCGGGCTGGACACTGGGGGCTGGCAGGGCACGTCGATCACGGGCGAACCGATGGGAGTTGTCGATGGCCTTTCTACGGCGCGCGGCTGGGCGCCCGTGATGCCGGGCTGTACGTCGGCGTCGCCGACGGCTACTGGCGGGAAACCGGACGGCGACGGCTGTCGGCAGGTGGCTGCCGCGTGGCAGGCGGGGTGCGGCAGGGTATACTCAGGGCCATGGTGACGGTCGAGTTCAGGCAGGGCACTCTTCTGGTCGGCGGTCCGGACGCCGAGACGGAGTCGTTGCGCTCCTGGTGCCAGCATGACGAGCGCGTCGGTCTCTGGCGCGCCGAGGCGATCGCCTATGCCGACATCATTCTGACGCTGCACCGTTGCCGGATTCCCTATGAAGACCGGGCGCGCGCCTTCGCCACACTGACCCTGAGCCTGGCGGAGAGCCGCGCCGCGCGTGCGTACCAGGGCGAGGCCGTGGCGGCTTGGACGGGGGCTGGCCGCCGCGGTGTCGTGGTGCTGCCGACCGGGGCCGGGAAGTCGTTTGTGGCGCGCCAGGCCATCCAGCAGACGCAGCGCTCCACCCTGGTCGTGGTGCCGACTCTCGACCTGCTCGAGCAGTGGGCACGGCAACTGGCCGAGGGCTTCCGCACCGAGATCGGCATTCTGGGGGGCGGCGAGCGGCGACTGGGCGAGTTGACGGTGTCCACCTACGACTCGGCCATGCTGACCATGGAGTTCTACGGCAATCGCTTCGGTCTGCTGGTGGTGGATGAGTGCCACCACCTTCCCGGGGCGACGACGCAGCACCTCGCCCGCATGTGCATTGCCCCGTTCCGGCTGGGGCTGACCGCGACGCCGGAGCGTCCGGATGGTGGTGACGACCGGGTGGGCGCGCTGCTTGGGCCGATCTGTTACCGCCGCGAGATCGATGAGCTCGATGCCGACGTGCTGTCGCCCTACCGTACGGTTCGCCTGGAGCTGGAGTTGGATGCCGACGAGGAGCGCCAGTATCGCCAGCACCGTGAGCTCTACACGGCCTTCGTGCGCGAGCATCAGATCAGCTTTGCGGACGCGGGCGGCTGGGGGCGTTTTCTCGCTCTCTGCGCCCGGCAGGCGGGTGGGCGGGAGGCCTTCGATGCCTATCTGGCGCAGAAGCGCATCGCGCGCAGTTGCCGCGCCAAGTACGGGATGATCTGGGAGCTGCTACGTCGTCATGCCGGCGAGCGGGCTCTGGTGTTCACTGCCGACAACGCCACCGCCTACGAGATCGGCCGTTCTTTCCTATTGCCGGTGCTGACGCATCATACTCGGCTGAGCGAGCGCCGCGAGGTTCTGGACGCCTTTCGGCGGGGGGAGTACCCGGTGCTGGTGACCAGCCGCGTGCTGAACGAGGGGGTTGACGTGCCGGAGGCCAGTGTGGGTATTGTCGTGTCCGGATCGGCCGGGGTTCGTGAGCACGTTCAGCGCCTGGGCCGCATTCTGCGTCCCGTGGCCGGCAAGCAAGCCGTCCTTTATGAGCTGGTCAGCGCCGGCACCAGCGAGTCCTTTGTGAGTGATCGACGACGCCAACACCGTGCTTACGAAAGACCTCATTCGCTGCCGTCTTGAGCGGGGTGCTGTCCGACCACGCTTTGTGGATACGGCAGACGACGCTCTTCTGCAGTTGGCCGAACGGCTGCTGCAGGTTTACCGTGCGCCGGCGGCGCCCTGCCGAGGCGAGCTGGAGGAGTTGGCAGCACCCCTGCTGTCGGCGTACCCCGACACCACCCTGGCGCAGGGCTTGGACAAGCTGCTGGCTGACCGCTGCGAGTTCGCGGTGGTCGCCGGGGAGGACTATCCAGCCTGGCGTGCCGCCGTCTTCCGGGCCTCCGGCGAGGTGCTGCGTCAGGGCGCGCCGGCAGACGTGCAGCAGTACCGCGACACAGTTCTGGCTGGCGCCGGCTTGCCGGCAGCCGTTGCGGAGCATGGCCTCTACGCCGATCTGCCGGAGAACGAACGGCTGACACGCTTCCGCGATCTGAGCCCCCGGCAGCTCCTGGAGCGCTACAACGTCGGGTTGGTGCAAGCCCTCCTGCTGCGCTCTTCGGCACTCGACGTGGTGGTGGACTCGCCAGACCCGGCCCCCATGCGACGTCTGCTGAAGTACCTGCGCTTCTTCCGCCTGCTGGCCCACCTTACCCAGGAACCCGGCGGCGCGAGCGCGGAGACCGCGGCCCTGCATCTTCATATCGACGGTCCGACCAGCCTCTTCGCCGAGGTGAAGCGCTATGGACTGCAACTGGCCTGTTTCTTCCCCGCCATCTGCGGGTTGGCGGCGTGGCGACTGGATGCCGTCGTGGAGTGGAAGGGCCAGTCGCGGCCCCTGCATCTGACCCAGGCTAGCGGCCTGGTCTCGCACTACCGCAACTTCAGCGCCTACGTCCCCGAGGAGATCCGCCTGTTCCACGAGCACTTCCAGCGCACCGTCACCACCTGGCGCATCACGGGGCAGACGCCCTTTCTCCGTGGCGAGGGCCAGGAAATGGTGTTTCCGGACTTGAGTTTCACGCGCGCGGACAACACGGTATTGCACATGGAGCTTTTCCATCGCTGGCATGCCGGTCCTTTACGGGAGCGCTTGCGGCTGGTGCAGGAGCGTCCCGAGTTGCCGCTGATCCTGGGGGTGGACGTGGCCTTGACGCGCGATCCTGAAGTCAGCGCCGTGTTGGCGGACAGCGGCTGGTTCGCGGAGCGTGGTTTCACCTTCAGGGACTACCCGACGGTGAGTAAGACGTTGGCATGCCTGGAGCGCACCGCCGTGCGCTGCAGTCGGGGAGAGCAGCCGTGAGCGCCAGGATTGCCATCGCCAGTGGTGGAACCGGGGGGCATTTCTTCCCGACGCTGGCCATCGCTCGCGAGCTCGAGCGCCGCGCCGTCAGCGTGGATCTGCTGGTAGCGGGTCGCCATGCCCACGACCAGCTCGAGCTGGCGGCACGCAGCGGCCTGCGGGCCACCGAGACCCGTGCCTTCCGCCTGCCGTCGGGACTGTGGTCAGCGCTGTGCTTCCCCTGGCGCTTCAGTGCCGCGGTGCGGGCGGCACGCGAGCGCTTGCACGAACTGGCGCCGGACCTGCTTCTGGGGATGGGTAGCTTCGCCGCGGTTCCGGCCTGCCTGGCAGCCCGGCAGGAGGGTATCCCGCTGGTTCTCCATGAGGGCAATGCCTGGATGGGGCGTGCGAACCGCTTCCTCTCGCGCTGGGCCGTCGAGGCCGGCTTGTCGCTGCCGCTGGTGGAGGGCTGCCGCGTGAGCTGCCCCACGGTGCATACCGGCATGCCGCTGCGCGAGGCCCTGGTCGCCGCGGCGCAGAATGGCGCCTATCCGCAGGCGTACGCGGCGGCAGCCGGGCTGACGCGTGAGCGGCGTACGCTCCTAGTGTTCGGGGGCAGCCAGGGCGCGCGCTTCCTCAACGACGTCATGTGCCAGGCTGGGCGCGAGTTGGGGGACGGCAGTCGCCGGTTACAGGTCATCCACCTGACGGGAACCGACGAGAACGCGCCGATCGCGGCGGCCTACCGCGCTGCCGGCATTCCGGCGTCCGTACGGCGCGCCGACCCGGACATCCAGAATGCCTACCTGGCCGCCGATCTGGTCATCTGCCGTGCCGGAGCCTCCAGCATCTGCGAACTGGCGCTTTTCGGCCGTCCCGCCATACTCATCCCGCTGCCCTCCGCCGCCGAGAATCACCAGACGGCGAACGCGCAGGTCATTGCGGCACGACAGGGAGCGGTACACCTGCCCCAGGCTGAGGCGACGCCGACTCGGCTCGCCGCCCTCCTGACGGCGTGGCTCGCCGCCGGCTCGCGATTCGCCGCCATGGGCGAAGCCATTCGCGGCTTTGCGGTACCGAACGCGGCCGCCCAGATGGCCGACCTCTGCCTGCGCCGGGTTCGGGTTCGGCCTGCGGGACGCTGAGTGCGGCGCCTTGGCCCGCAGTCCCAACCACACCCACCGCGGCCCGCTGTGGGTGTCCCTGCCGTCAGTGCGGTGATCCTTGGGGCACCAGCAATTAAGTCTTGTCTGCCAGGGCGTTTGTGGCTACACTAGACGCCACTGACGGCAGCGCTGGGGTAACACTGCCGCAGTCGGGTGTCCGCGGTGGGTCAGCCAGATCGGGTGCAGAGCGGAGTGAGCTCCATGAAACAAGTGTGGCGGGTCTCCTTTACCCTCATCGAGTTGCTGGTCGTGGTCGCGATCATCGCGCTCCTGGCCGGGATGTTGTTGCCGGCCCTGAATGCGGCGCGGGAGAAGACACGGCGGGTGAGCTGCGCGTCCAACCTCAACCACATCGGGCTTGCCCTGCGCGCCTACGCCGACGACTTCGAGGAGCATTTCCCGGACGGCAACAATGCCCTCGGGCTGAACAAGCTTGTGGTTCAGGGAACCGCCCGCTCCATGCAGTCCTTCGTCTGCCCCAGCACGAAGACCCTCCCCGCTCCGAACGGGGTTCTCATTGACGCGCACTTGGACTACATCTACAAGAGCGGGTTCACCGAGAAGAACTGCAGCGCTGATACCGGCTTCGCCGCAGACCGCATCGCGACGCCGAACCATGCAGGGTACGGCAACGTGCTCTACGGCGACGGGCATGTGCAGGGCTACAAGTGGGTCGACTGGTACATCATGAACAACCTGCACAACTCGGGGGGGTGGCCCGCGGATCCGCACTGAGCCGACTCAGGGCTGGCAGGTGCGCACATCGAGCAGGCGCAACTGGGCCGTCTCGGTGCCGTTGAAGCGGTTCAACTGGGGGGTGTAGACGACATCCCACGGCGGCTCAGGGAACTCCTCCGGCAGGCGGCCGAAGGCGATGAAGGGCAGCTTGCCGCCGTGGGCATCGCGGAGGATTCCCTTGGTGTGCGTCTTGCCGATCAGCACGCGCCGCTCGGGGACGACGTGCCGGGTCAGCAGCATCGGCTCCGGGTTGCTGTGGCCAAATGGCTGTAAGCGCTCCAGTTCGGCAAAGAACTGCTCGGTGAGTTCGTCGAGTCGGACTTCGCCTGAGATCTCGAGCTGAGCCCGCATCGCGTCCGCGCCCAGCACCAGGCCGACCGCGCACTCGAAGTCACGGCAGAAATCGGGCAGCAGGTGCGCCTCCATGGATAGCCCGGCCGCCATCGCATGACCGCCGAACCTGACCAGCGAGTGCCGACACTGCTCCAGCAGATCAACGAGGCTGATGCGGCGGACACTGCGGGCCGAGCCGGTGTACTGGCCGCTGGGATCGCGGGTCAGGACCACGGCGGGGCGGTGATAGCGTCGCGCCAGCCGCGAGGCGACGATGCCGACCACGCCTTGGTGCCAGAGGTCGCTCCAGACGACGATGGCGCGGCATTTCTCGAGGTCATAGATCCGCACGATCTGCGCCTCCGCGCTTTGGACGACCTCTTCCTCGATCAACTGGCGTTGGCGGTTATGGTCGTCCAAGCTGCGGGCCAGGGCGAAGGCATCGACCATGCTGTCCGCCTCGAGGAGCCGCAGGCTATCGGTCGGGTCGCCCATGCGGCCCGTGGCGTTCAGCCTGGGGGCCAGGCGGTAGGTGATGTCGGCGGTGCACAGTGCCTGGCGGATGCCGGCGATTTCGCAGAGGGCGTGTACGCCGGGGCGCTGCTGACGAGCCAGCACTGCCAGGCCGTGCTTGACGAGCAGGCGGTTCTCATGCAGCAGCGGTACGATGTCCGCCACGGTCCCCAGAGCCACCAGGTCCAGGCCCTGACGCAGGTCCGTGTCCTCACCCCCCAGGCCGTGCTGCCGACCGTACTTGATGAAGGCGTGGCAGACCTTGAAGGCGACACCCACGCCGGCCAGATCCTGGACCTCCGGTGCGGCGCCGGGAAGTTTGGGGTCCACAACCGTATGCGCGTCCATGGGTTCGGTGCCCGGCATGTGGTGGTCGGTGATGATGACGTCGAGGCCGCGTTCCCGCGCCATGCGGATGGCAGCGTAGCTGGTGATGCCGCAATCGACCGTGAGCAGCAGCCGGCACTTGTCCGCACAGGCTTTCTCGATGGACTCGACCGTCAGGCCGTAGCCGTCGTCGATCCGATGCGGGAGGTAGCACTCGGTGTCGGCACCATTGCGGCGCAGGACCCATGAGGTCAGGGCCGCGGCCGTGATGCCATCGGTGTCATAGTCGCCATGGACGAGGATGCGTTCGCCGTTGAGGATGGCGCGCCACAGCCGCTCGGCCGCCTGGCGGGTGCCGGGAAGGTCGAAGGGGTCGCTGAGGTGCTGCAGGCTCGGGTCGAGGAACGCCGCGACGGTCTGCGGGGTGATACCGCGCGTGGCCAGGACCAATGCCGTCGGCCGCGAAACCGCGGCGACGTCCATTAACTCCTGTACCCGCGCTGCTTCTCCTGGCGCAACGTCCCAGACATACTCATCCATGTGTCGGCTGGTTCCCTGATTGCTTTTTCATACGTGCACTATAGGCAGGTTTTCACACTTGTCATGGCGTGTGCTTGTCATTTCCCGGACGCACTCCTCGGCGCAGGCTGCAGCTCTGGCGCTTTTCCCGCCGCGGGTCCTTGTGTGGGCTGGGTACCGCGGCATATTGGCAGCGTGCGGCAGGGTGCCGCGACGGTGGGGTGACGACGACACGCAGCAGCGGGAGGTGCCTTCGATGAGTAGACCCGGCGCTTTCACCATCGGCCTTGACTATGGCAGCAACTCGGTGCGTTGCGTGGTGGTGGACTGCCGCAACGGCCGCGAGTTGGCGGTGTCCGTGTGGGCCTATCCCAGCGGCGTCGCTGGCGTCTTGACCGATCCGAGCAACCCGCATGTGGCTCGGCAGTCGCCGCAGGATTTCGTGGATGGGCTGGTCGCCACCGTGCCGGTCGCTCTGCAGGCCGCCTCGCGTCGCCGTGGTTTCCGCCCGGATCGTGTGATCGGCATCGGGGTCGATACGACGGGGTCCACGCCCATACCGGTCGACCAGCGTCTGCGGCCGCTCGCTGCCGATCCGCGCTTTGCGGGCAACCTGAATGCGCTTGCCTGGATGTGGAAAGACCACTCCGGGATGGACGAGGCCGAGCAACTTACGGAATGGGCGCGTCAGCAGCGGCCGCAGTACCTGGCCAAGTGCGGGGGAACCTACTCTTCGGAATGGCTGTTCAGCAAGATCTGGCACTGCTTGCGGACGGACCGCGCGGTGTTCGACGCCGCGTTTACCTGGCTCGAATTCGCCGACTTCATACCGGCGGTACTGGCCGGCCTGACGGATATTTCCGAGGTCAAGGCAGGCATCTGTCCGGCGGGCCACAAGGCCATGTATTGCGACGATTGGGGTGGCTATCCGGATGCCGAGTTTCTGGCGGGTTTGGCCCCGGAGCTGGGGGCCTTGCGGGCGCGCCTGCCGGCGCGCGCCTTCACCGCGGACCAGGCGGCGGGCACCCTCTGTCCCGACTGGGCGGCCAGGCTCGGGTTGCCGGCGGGGATCCCCATCGCCGTCGGCGCCTTTGACGCGCACCTCGGCGCCGTCGGCGCTGGCGTAGGTCGCGGCCGCATGGTCAAGATCATCGGCACCAGCACCTGTGACATTCTGGTTGCCCCCGCCAGTGAGCGCCTGCCGGACATCCCCGGCGTCTGTGGCATCGTTAAGGGCTCGGTACTGCCGGGCTGCTACGGCATCGAGGCTGGACAGAGCGCGGTCGGGGATATCTTCAACTGGTTCGTCACGCACGTCTGTCGGGGCGATGCCTCGCTGCACGGCCGCCTGACCCGCGAAGCGGCGCAGTTGCGGCCCGGTCAGAGCGGCCTCCTGGCCCTCGACTGGCACAACGGCAACCGCACCATCCTGGTCGATGCGAAGCTGACCGGTCTGATCCTGGGCCTGACCCTGCATACGTCGCAGGCCGAGATCTACCGAGCCCTGATCGAGGCCACCGCCTTCGGGGCCCGCCGCATCCTCGACCGCTTGCAGGAGTACGCCGTCAACGTCGACGAGGTCATCGCCTGTGGCGGGATCGCCGAGAGGAATCCGCTGTTCATGCAGATCTACGCCGACATTCTGGGGCGTCCCATGCTGGTCAGCGCCTCCGCGCAGACCTGCGCCCTGGGTTCCGCCATCATGGCCGCGGTGGTCGCCGGCCCTGCCGCCGGCGGCTACGCCTCAGTGGAGGAGGCGCAGAAGGCGTGCTGCTCGTTCAAGAAGACCGTGTATCACCCTGACCCTGCGGCGGCGGCGGCCTACGCCGCGCTGTACGCTCTTTACCTCGAACTGCACGACAGCTTCGGCGTCCGGGGCAGCCGCGCCGATCTTCAGGCCTTGATGAAGCGCCTCCTGGAGATCCGCCGCCGGTCCGAGATCCGGGCCTGAGCAGGAGCGGGGTACCGCATGACGCGCCGGCCTCTGATCGCCCTGACCGCCAACCTCAGCGGAAGCGGTCCTCTCGAGGGTGCTGCGCAGTGTCCACGTGCCTACGTTGAGGCGATTGCCGCGGCGGGTGGCCTGCCGGTCGTGTTGCCGCCGCAGGTGGATCTGGCGGCAGCGGCGACGGTGACGATGCGTTTCGATGGCCTCCTTTTCACCGGTGGGCGGGATGTCCATCCCCAGCGCTACGGACAGGTGCCGCACGCCGCGGTCGAGGTGCTCGACGCGGGGCGGGAGGCCTGGGACCTGGAGTTGCTGCGCGCCGCACTGCGGCACCCGACGTTGCCGATCCTCGGGATCTGCCTGGGAATCCAGGAACTGAACGTGGTGCTTGGCGGCACTCTGGTCCAACATGTCCCTGATCTGGGTGGGTGCATCGACCACCGGGCCCCGGAGACGGGCGACCGTCTGCATGCGGTGACCCTCTGCGCCGGGACGCGCCTGGCGGCGCGGCTCGGCGTGGCGGTGCTGCCGGTCACGACCCGCCATCATCAAGGCCTGGATCGGCTGGGCCAGGGCCTGGTGGTCAGTGCCCGCGCTGAGGATGGGCTGGTCGAGGCGGTGGAGTGGGGTGCCCCAGGGCGCTTCGTTGTCGGCGTCCAGTGGCACCCCGAGCGCAATGCCGAGAGCCCGGGGAGTCAGGCTCTTTTCGGAGCGTTCGTGGCGGCCTGCGCCGGTTCGCCGGAAGCCGTCCGCCGCCATCTTGTGTGAACAACAGCGAAGTGGGAGTAGAGACGCATGCCTGCACGCAATCTGCTGATCCTCTGTGGCGGACGCTCCGCGGAGCACGAAGTAGCCCTGCAGTCAGCCATCAACGTGGTGGCGGCGGTGGACCGCGCCGCCTTCAACCTCGCGGTCGTCGGCATCGACAAGGACGGCACCTGGAGGCGGCTTCCCCCGGCGGCGTTCGTCGTCCACCCCGAGGATCCCGCCCGGACCGCCCTAGCCCCTGGTGGGCAGGGTGTTGCGCTCTGCTGCCTGGACGGCCAAGGGACCCTTATCCCGGCCGGAGGGGGTGAGCCGTGGCCGGTCGATGTCGCCTTCCCGGTGCTGCACGGCACCTACGGCGAGGATGGTACCATTCAGGGACTCCTGGCGATGATGAACATCCCGTGTGTGGGCTGTGATCATACCAGTAGTGCCAACTGCATGGACAAAGCCATCACCAAACAGGTCTTGACCTATGCCGGCATCCCGGTGGCGGACGGTCTGATCGTGGTGGGCGGGGCCGAGACGACGGACGCCGACAGCGTCGGCCGCGCCCTCGGTTGGCCCGTGTTTGTCAAGCCGGCGCGCCTGGGGTCGTCCGTGGGGGTCAGCAAAGTCAAAGCTCCGGAGGATCTCCGCGCCGCCCTGGAGCTGGCCTTCCGTTTCGATGACAAAGTCCTCGTCGAGCGCTACCTGCCGGGCCGGGAGATCGAGTGCGCCGTGCTGGGCAATTCCGGCCCGCGGGCGGCGGTTCCGGGAGAGGTGGTCCCCCAACATGAGTTCTACTCGTACGCCGCCAAGTACCTCGATGAGAACGGCGCCCGCCTGGAGGCTCCGGCGAAGCTCCCGCCCGCCGTCGCCGCGCAGGTCCAGGAGATGGCCATACGGGCGTTTCTGGCCATGGGGTGCACGGGACTGGCGCGCGTGGATTTCTTCCTCATGGCCGACGGCCGCCTCGTGGTCAACGAACTGAACACGATCCCGGGCTTCACCCGCATCAGCATGTACCCACGCCTCTGGCAACTCTCGGGCTTGACGTACCCGCAGTTGGTGAGTGAACTGATCCGCCTGGCCGAGGAGCGGCACGCCGCTCGCAGCCGGCTGTGCACCAGCTTCTGCTGAGGAACTGTGGGCGTGCCGTCAGCGGGTTGGCGGCGCCGGGGCGCCAAGGCGTGGGGCCTGACCGCGCAACCGCGCCCAGGCAAGCCCGAGGTACTCGTACAGCGCCCCTTCGCTGTGGCTGACGTTCTCGGCGCTTGGGAAGAGCGAGAGCACGCTGAACTCGCCGGGGGGGGAACCAGGCCGCGCCGTGAGGAAGTCGGTGGGGCAGGGAAGGGGATGCAGTCCGACCCCCGCGAACAGGCGCAGGGAGCGCGGCATGTGGGCGGCTGAGGTGACCAGCGCCACGGGAGCGTCCCCCACGACCAGCGCCGCGCTGCGGGCTTCGTCCACGGTGTCGAGGGCGTCTGGTACCAGGTGGATGCGTTCTGGAGCCGCTCCCAGGCTTGCGCACAGTCCATCGGCCAGGACCCGCTTCTGGGCTGGCGACAGCCGTCCCGGCAGTGACAGCAGCAGCTTGGCCCGCGGTTCCTGGCGGAGCAACCGGAAGCCCTCGACCACTCGGGCCAGGAAGTGCGCGTTCAGGCGACTGCAGGCGGGCAGCGACTCGTCTTTGCCCACGCTGCCGCCCAGCACCACGATCCAGATTGGCTGGCCCAGTTCCGTGGCAACGCTTGCCAGAGACCAGTCGGGAGGAGGCGGTGCCTGTTGCCACTCAAGCTGGCGCAGAATGGCCTTGGCCGGGACGCCATAGCCCAGCGCCAGCAACAGCCCCAGAGCCGCCGCACTCAGGAAGAGGCCGGTGCGGCGGCGGCGGCTGAAAACCAGCAGCACGACCCCGGCCAGCAGCAGCAGGCTGCAGACCGGTAAGGGGAACAACAGCCGCGACACGATCTTCTTGAGTAGCCAGCCCAGCATCGGTCACTCGAACTCGGACAGGAATGACTGCGCTTCGCGGATGCAGCGGTTCATGTCATCCTGCAGTCGGCTGACATCCCGTTCGATGCTGCCCACCTCACTCTGCAGGGCGCCCACGGCCTGGGCGTTGAGCTGGTGCTTGAGCGAGAGCACGTAGTCATGGACCTGCGTGAGCACCGGGTCAAGGCGCGATTCCGCTTGCGTCATGGCTCCCTGCAGCGACACAAAGCGCCGCTGCGCATCGCGCCGGGACGCTTCGCTCTTGGCGCGGAGGCCGGCATTGTTGATCTGACCGATCTCACGCTCCCACTCGCTGAACATATCCGCCCCGATGCGGTTGACTTCCGCCATCCGTTCGCGCAGACTGGTCGCCCGCGCGGCGCAGTCGTCGTAGTCGCCCTTCAGCTTCCGGTAGGCAGCCTCGAGCTTGCCGCCATCGAAACCGGTGAGGTCCTTGATCCGCGTGAGGACGTCCTTGAATTCCTGCGCCGCGGCCGTCTGCTCCTTCTGGACCTTCTCGATGTCCCGTCGCAGCAGATGCCGCTTCTCCATACCGACTTTCTCGTAGGCGGCGTAGTAGAGGGAACGGCAGCCCGCCAGCAACAGCCCGGCGGCGAGCATCACAAAGGGCAGGGAACGACGCATGTACCGCATTGGCTAGCCTCCACGACGGTCAGGACCATACTCCACAGGTCAACGAGCCGCAGACCATAGGCCGGCAACCCGGTCACGTCAACCGGCGCGCCGCCTGGCCGCTTGAGCGGCTGGCACCCGGCAACCCGCCCATGATGCCCCGATGCCCTGCTGGAGACTACTTCGACAGGCCCGGCCAGCAGGATCCCTTCCCCGAGTCGCGTCTGGCCCGCAACGCGGGCCGCTGGCAGCCGCGACCTACTGGTGGCGCCGTCCCGACGCTGACGGAGGTTTCCCAAAGACCGCGCCGTGCCCTGGCCAGGGCGGTTCCATTCTGAAGTAAGGGGGGCTCTCCAGAACTGCCCCCAGGCGGGCAGGTCTGGAGACCGGCCGCTACCACACCCCAGCGCTACCGCTGCCGCTGCCGCCAGAATGGAACCGCCTTGGTGCCTTGGGGCGGCTGCTCCAGCAGGAGCGGGCGGTGAGGCTCAGCGCGGCTTGTCGGTGAAGTCGAAGGACTGATAGAGTTCGACGGTGGTCTTGGTCGGATCCTGCCAGGCCTCGGCGGGGATGCCCCCTTTGCGGCAGAGCGCCGTCATGAAGGCCACCTTCCCAGGGAACTGGGCCCACACCTGTGGCAGGAAGGTGGCACGTTTGCCGCCCTCGTAGGTCAGTAGGACGCCGTGAACCGCCGGCGTCAGTTTGTCGAGGAGTTCCTGGCCGTTGCCGAACTCGAGTTTGGTGGGGACCGTCAGCGCGCTGACCACGATCTCGATGCTCTCCAGTTCGGCCACCGTCACGGGCGGGAAGCGCTTGTCATCGAAGGCGGCAGCGAGGGCGTAGTGTTGGACCGCCGTTGCCAGGGGCTCCTTGGGCAGGATGGTACCGATGCAACCGCGCAGTTTGCCCGCCAGGTTGAGGGTCACGAAGCAGCCTGACGGCCGGGACAAGGTGTCCGAGTAGAGTGGTGTCGCGGGCCGGGGCTCGCCCTTGAGCTTGCAGAGGATGGTCTTGCGGGCCAGGGCCAGGAGTAGCTGCTGCTCCGGCTGGCTGAGTTGGTCGCCTTGGAAATTCGTCCGGCCGGAGGCGCGGCCGGCATCCTGAAACGCGGCCAGCGTGGCGGGGTCGTCCCAGCCGACCCTGGATGCCTGCGCCAGCAGGTCGATGCGGTTGGGGTCGTTCACGAGGACCGCGGCGAGGCACTCCAGACCGGCGCTCGTCTGCCCATGGCCCGCAACGGTTGCCCGCCAGCCCATCTCGGCGGCCAGAGCCTTCAGCGCGGCAAGGGGCGCGGGTGGCGTGGGCGCGCCTGCGACCGGTGTGAACACGGCCTCGAGGTCCGCGGCTCGGAAGGGAGGTATGACCAGGACGACAACGGCCGTACGCTCCTCTGCTACCAGAGGCTTCAGCAGCGCCGTGAGCAGGGCCGGGTCGGCCGCAGCATCGACAGCGAGGGGGACCAGACGGAAGGCTCTGGGCAGGCGACGCTGCAGAAAGGGCAGTACGGTGGCCATGGATGGATCGGCCGTCGCGTCGGCAATGCTGTGGAACACGCCCGGGCGCGCGCTGAGTGTCTGCATGGCCTCGGCATCGACCTTGACCTCGCCCAAGGCGGTACGCATGGAGTCCCAGGCGGGCAGCGTCACGCCTGGCGGAGTGGCCCCTGCCAGGCGCGAGGTGATCAGCACGACCCGATCGATGTCCGTGGTCAGACGCGCGAAAGCCTGGCCGGCCACGACGCCAGCACCGGTATCGCTGACCTGCGGGACCAACAGCGCCCGACCCCGCGGGAGCGGGCGTGATCCGGGCTCCTTGGCAAGGAAACCATCGATGAGGCGTGTCAGCTCTGCGGCGTCGGTCGGTACCTGAGCCGGTGCGCGCGCCGCCGTCAGTAGCGTCAGCAGCAGGACGGTGAGCCCCCGTTCGGCCCAGCGCCACCGTCCGGGCGGTGGCCGCACGGCGCCGCGGCCGACGGGAAGCGGCGCCGCAGCGGGCAGCGGTTGAGGGCAGGCGGCGCGCATACCGGTTGAGGCAGTGATCAGCCTGGGAAACGCAGGGACGACGTGGTTCATTCGTGCAGGCTCCGGCTAGGCGGCGACGCTCCCAAGAACGCGTGCGCGCAGCAGGGTAGTCTAGCGCTGGGCGGTCAGTTCCGCCACCCGCCTGCCAGGGCGGTTCTCGTTTTCCAGGGCACCTCTCGGCGGCATGGTGGGTTCGCGGGGCTCCGGGCTGGGGGGGGTCGGAACTGCCCTGATCGCAGGCCGTGGCGCCAGACGATTCACCCCCGGCAGGGCTTCAGCGGGCCGCTCTGCCGGGGGTGTTTGGCCGCTACGTATACGCTGGGCCGGGTGCCCCGGCTCTGACCGCGAGGCCTCCAGCGACCCGGCGAACAGTTCAGGGGGAAACCGGATCTTCGGCCACGAACTTCATGCCGTTGCCACGCCGACCAATCGGTACGTTCAGCTTGCCGACCCAGGCGACATGGCCATCCCAGAAGGCGACGTTGGCGCCGTTGTTATGGGGGTCGCCGATCCAGTGCCGGTGCGGGGCTGGGCCAGGGGTCGTGATGTTGTTACAGCAGTTGGCGTCGGTGTTTGCGTCCTGGTAGTTGTGTACGATCCAGGCGATATCACCGTTGGTGGACGAAGCCTGGCCGCCATCGGCGAACATCACGGTCTGGCTCGGGTGCACGAAACGCGATGCTTTGCGGTTCTCGCCGCCGCGGCCCCATCCGTACGAGCGCCATGAGTCCACTGCCGGGCACGTCCACACCTGCCGGTTGTTGAGGTACGTCTGCAGCGGCTCCCAGCGCGGTCCCCGGCCTCTGACGCTGGCCTCGTCGCCCTCGTAGCGCTGGAAACAGCCGCCGCAGTTGCCGCCGCCGACGAAGGCCCAGTTGGTGCCGCCGCCGGTCGGTCCATGGCTGCACTGCTGATTGTCCTGACCGTACATCACTTCGGCCAGGGCAATTTGTTTGAGGTTCGACGTGCAGTTGACCTGGATGGCTTTGTCGCGCGCCTTTGCAAGCGCAGGCAACAGCATGGCTGCCAAGATGGCGATGATGGCGATAACGACCAGCAGTTCAATGAGCGTGAAGAACCGTTCCGTGCGAATCATGGGTAGTCTCCTTGCCTGGTTGATGCTGACCCACATAAGCCCACCGCGTCACTGCCGCAAGACTGCGGGACCCCCAGTTCCGCCCATGGAGAGAACTCACATTGCTACACTTCTGGTAACCGGTCACTGAATGGGGGATAGGGGAGCCGGTTGACCGTTGTCGCCGTCGGCGGCGTATGCCAACGGGTTGGGTCGCGAGCGGAGCAACCCGGCGGTCAGCCGGCCATGGGCGCGGGCTCGTCGAAGAGGATGGTG
>CAILUI010000442.1 GCA_903837355.1 uncultured Victivallales bacterium | reverse complement strand
GTCAGGATGAAACTCTGCTTGGGAGTACTGCCGCGTGCCCTCACGCGGCTGGCGGGTGGGGGCACCCGCCACTACCTCAGAGCCCCCCGCGCGACTGAGGTCGAGTTTCACAGGAGGCGGTTTGGGTTGGGGGGCATGCGGACTACCTCTAGCGGCCCAGCGTCTGCCCGTAGCCCCTGCCAGAGAGCAGGACGGGATGCAGGCGGCCATCTGCCAGGACCTCGACGGTGGCGCGGATCTGGAGGCCCGTCGAGGCGGGGTCCGGGGGCAGTCCGGCGGGAGTCAGGAGGACGGTGGGCCCAGCCGTGCTGTTGGTGCTGACCAGGTGGTGCGCGACGCCGTTGGACAACAGCAACAGAGCGAGCGGTGTGGCCTGCGTCTCGCCGCGGACGGCGTCGAAGCGGAGTGTCCAGGTGCCGTCCATCGCCGCTGGCAGGTCCAGCGCGACCGGCTGCGAGATCCGTATCGTAGTCCCGTCGCGCGCGATGCTACCGGCGCTGCGGCCGACCAGTTGCGACGTCGCGGCGTCCAGCGCCAGATCCAGCGCCAGCGCCACGCGCAAGCTCCCGGCAACGTCGGCGCCCTGCATGGCCAGAGCCGCCATGAGAACGCCGCCATGACCCCTGACGCTGCCGCGGATGGACATGGTTACCGGCACCACCGCCGTGCCAACGCTGCACTGCAGGGTGGCGGCACCCGTGAGTTTGCCGCGCGTATCGTGGACCACGTCCAGCGTCAGCGCGTTCCCGGCAACCGTAGCGGCGTAGGTGCCACTCAGATCGAACCAGCCGCGCCCGTCCGCGACAACGTCTGCCGATGGGGCGGCCGCGGTCAGCACGGCCTGTTCAGCACCAGCGCTACGGAAGCGGGCGCTGCCGCCAAAGCCTTTGGCGTCGATCGGCCCGGCCGAAACCGACACCCGGTAGGTCAGCGTGATTGGCCAGGTGGCGGGCATCTTGACCCAGGCGAAGCCGAGGGCGCCGCTCGCCCCCGCTGCCGGCGCAATCTCGGGGGCCGGACGACTGACGACGCGCTGGAACCGCCACCCCGCCGGCAACGTCTCCAGCACCGCCAGGCTGGATGGCGCCATGGCGGCCGAGCGCGAGAGGGTCAGGGACACCTCCGCTGTGCCCTCAGTACAACCAGAGGCCGCACGCACGTCGCGCACTGACGTCAGCATGCCCGTCTCGAGTCCGCCCTTGCCGGCAACCAGACCAGGGGCGTAGCCGTCCTCAGTGCCCGCCTCGACGTGGTAGCCGCCGAGGTTGTAGAACTGGATCAGGCGGGTCAACTCGGGCGAGAGCTGAATGACCCAGTCGCCGTTCTGGTCGGCCTGGTGCGGCGCGCAGCTTGTCTCTCCGGGGTCGGGCTCGTAGCCGTCTTCCGTGCCGGCCTCGCAGTGGTAGGCGCTGCTGTTGTAGAACTGGATCAGGCGCGTCAGTTCGGGCGAGAGCTGGATGATCCAATCGCCATTCTGGTCCGTCTGGTGCTGGGGCGTGTGTGTGTACTGGGCGGTGGTCTCCACGTCGGCGGTGATCGTTGCCGGCAAGGGCGGCGACCAGCCGCTGAAGAGCCAGCCCGTCGCGGCCACCACCGCCGGCGCCGCCGGCGCCGCAGCCCCCGCGACCGTCAGGGTCACGGCCGGGGTGCCACCCGCCAGACTGCCGTGGAGGCCCGGCAGGAAGGTCACCGTGTAGGTCTCGGTTGCGGCCGGCACGGAGGCCGGGTCGAAGGGGTCCGTGCCCGCCGCGAACTCGGCGCGGTTGTCGGCGCCATCACCATCCGGATCGGCCAGCGGATCGCTGATGCCAAAAGCCGCCGCCCAGGCATCGCCCAGGCCGTCGCCATCGGCATCGGCCTGCGGCGCGGGCTCCAGCGCGGGCAGCGCGGCGATCCGGTAGGTGGCCGTCCGGATCGGGGTGTACATACCGCTGTCGCCGTAGTGGTAGGAGTAGTCGGTGTAGTCGTAGTACCAGAAGCCCGTGGGACTGTCGGCATAGGCCCAGAGAGTGGTGTTGGCGCGGAGCGACGGCGGATTGGCGGCGGAGTAGAGCGTCCAGGGCTGAGACGGGCCGGTGCGGTAATGGACCGGAGCGTCCGACGTGGCCGTGATGCGCACCGTCAAACTGCCGTCGGCCGCCGACGGATAGACTCCGGACGGCGGGTCGAAGGCGATCTCGCCGATGGGGATACCGAGGGCGGGGCTGAGGCAGGCAACCGAGGCGGCGGCGCAGCGCTGATTGACGTTGGCGCTGATCTCGTTGAGACCCGGGACGTAGTAGCCGGGAGGCCTGCGACTGAAGCTGGTGACGCTCGGACTGCCGAGTCCGCTTACCGGGTTGGCAAAACGCTCGGCGGTAACGTCGAGGACGGCATGGACGGTGTCGGCTTCCACGCTCCAGTCGCCCGCCTGGAACATCAGTTGCACCTCCGCGTCAGGGTTGACCGTGACATCCTGCTGGTAGACCAGGACGTTGGCGCGGCCGCCGCTGGGGGTGAACGTGGGCAGCAACCCAGACGCGGTTTGCAGGTGTTGGGGGCCGTCGAGGTTCCAGCGTTCCCAGCCGGTCGAAGCGCCGGCACCCCCCGCCGGGCCGTTCAGCAGCAGGAGGTTGCCGTCGTCCAGCGCGCCGGCGACGGTAAAGAGGTTACCAACAGGTGCCGCAAGGGTCTGCCTGAGCCGCGGGGCGTTGGTGCCGTCGAAATCATAGAGCCCGGCCGTCGCGCCGTCGCCGAAGACGATCAACAACAGCGCGCCGACGCTCTGCGGCAGCACGCAGACCTGCTGGATAGGCTGACCGAGATCGAAGACGGCGCCACTGCCGAAGCTGAGCACGCTCGGCGTGTTCTCCTCGACCGGCCGCAGATGGAGGGTGCTTTCCGCCGGAGCATAGAACAGGAACTGGGAATAGCCCGACGCAGCGAACACGCCCCAGACCCAGGTGGCGTCGGACGGTAGGCCGGTCACCGCCGGACCGATGTCGTAGCCGGACGTCCCCGGGATGCGCGTCAGGAACTCGCTGGTCGCACCGATCGGGCGCATCATGCCTACCAACCACGGGCCAGAGGAGTTCAGCCGGGCCCGGTTGCCGTGGGTCAGCGGCCCGCTCTGGCCGGCAACGAGGTCGTACAGGTTACTGGCCGTGATACCGTTCCAAACGCCGGCGTAGAGCCTGGAGTCGCTCGGCGGGTCATCCCAGCAGGTCGCAATCGCCAGATCGTCCACGTTCGGATCGCCGGCCATATCGATCGCGACCACCAGGTTGGGCCCGATGCCGGGCGCCATGGCGTTAAAGTAGGTGTCCGCATTGTTGTTCGGATCCGGCACGACCGTCACACGGTTCCAGGTCGGCGCGGCCACGGCGAAGCCTTCAACGAAGCCATCCCGCATGAACCATCCCGCCGTGAGCGCCGTCACCCCGTCGAGCCCGGTGGAGCGCGGCTCGGCCCACGCGAAAGAGCCATCCGCTTGCTGGATGGCAAGCTGGCGGACGCCGCTCGCCTTGTCCACCACGACCAGGTCCGGCAGCCCGTCACCGTCCGCGTCGAGGGTCGCGCTGAGTTCGGTGGGCGATTCGTAGGTAAAGGGCTCGGCGAGCAACCCCGGGGGCAAGCACGCCAGCAGCGCACTGAGGATCAGGAGGCTCTTCATGGCGCAACCTCCCCGATCGTGACCTCGCCACAGGGGACCGTGTGCACCGGCTCGCCGCGGCTATCGAAGCGCAGCAGGGAGTAGCGGTAGCGCGCCCCGCCGACCACGGGCTGGGTGTCGACCAGGTATAGCGCGAGCAGGCGGGGCCTGCCGACGGCCCCAGGCTGGATCCAAGGAACCCAGCGGAAGAAGGGGTCGACGAGCTCGGCGGCGTAGGTCATCTCAGCGCCGTCGACGTTAAGCGGACGACTCCAGGCGATCTTCGCGATCAGCGGCGAGCATTGAACCACATCGCCGGAGACGTCGGGGAAGCTGGCGTTGGCGACCTGCTGGCGGTAGAGCACGCAGGGCAGCAGGTGCGGCGCGGCGTCGCTCGCGCGGGTGAAGAGCTGTGTATTCGGGTCATGCCGGCCCTGGGCGAGCGAGTCCCAGACCGCCGAGAACACCAGTCGGCCATGGCTACCCATGGAGAACTCCTCGGTGTCGCCGATGGTGATGGCGCCGACGAGGATGCCGACCGGCGTCGCGTCGACGTCCACATCGGCGCGCAGTTCCGCGGGCACGTCGCTGAGGTCGATGGCGTGGATACTGGCGTGGAAAGCCCCGACCGCTGGCAACGGCCGC
>CAILUI010000441.1 GCA_903837355.1 uncultured Victivallales bacterium | reverse complement strand
GGTCACCGGCACGGTGAAAGCGTGAGAGCGTGATTGCGTGAGGGTTACGGCGCGTGTGCCGGCCGTCTGCCACGAATCCACGCTTTCACGTTCTCACGCGCTCACCCGTAGCGGGAACCGCGATCTTGGAACAGCCCTGCGTGCTCTCGGGCCGTGCTTGTGCCGAGGGCGGGTGGGGCTAGATTGCGGCTGGCGGGAACGCTGGTGGGAGGCAGCCCATGGCGGCAGTGAATGACACACCTGGGATCGAGGCCCAGTTGGCTCGTGTGCTGGCGGAACTGGCCGCGACCACCATGCCCTTTGGCAAGTATGGACCGCAGCACTACCCGCCCGCGGGAGTGCCCCTCGTCGACCTGCCCTACGAGTACCTGAGCTGGTTTGCCCGAACCGGCTTCCCCAGGGGCCGTCTGGGTGAGTTGCTGCAGTTCGTTTACCAGGCCAAACAGGACGGCGCGGAGGCCCTGTTCGAGCCCCTGCGGGCCGCCCACGGCGGCCGGGTCAGCCTGCGCCAGACACCGCGGCGTCAGTGGTCATTCCCGGATGACGCCCGGGCGGAGGCTGACCCATGAGTCCTCGCGCCGGTCAACAGCGGCTCTGTGCCGGCCTGGGCAGACTGCTGCTGTACCTACTGGCACCCCTGACGGCAGGGGCTGCGGATGGGGCCGTGGCTGGGGCTGAACTCAGTGTCTACCCTGACCGCCCAGTGGCCGGCTATCGCCTGCGCGAGGGTAGTCGGATCCACGGCAACCGCGCTTATGTCTTCCAGAACGTGCCCCCCGCGCTGCTCGGTCTGCAGTACAGTGCTCACGAACACCGCGCGCCGGCCACCTTGGAGTGTGAGGTCCGCAGCGGGGGCCGCGTCTATCTGCTGCTGGGCGAGGGAGCGACCGTGCCGGAGGTGCCGGGTGGACCGTCCTGGAGCCCGTCCGGAATCCTGCAGGGAACAGATGCCAACGCCGTGCGCGCGTGGACGGTGTATGCCGCCGACGTCGCAACCGGAAGGCGGTTCACCCTGCGCTCGCCGAACAAGTGGGGTGCCGTACTGGCGGCGGCGCGGCTCGAGTTGCCGCCGGTGCCCGGAACCGATGCATCCCTGGTGGAGTACCGTCTCCTGCAAGAGCAGTTGGCCAAACGCCCTGACGACGCCCGCCAGCAGCGCCTGCAGCGCGAGGCACTGCACCCCGATGCCTTGCTGTACCCGACCGACCGCGATCCCCTCGCGGTCGTGCTGCGGCGAACCCGCTCCCTGTTCCGCGACCTCGCTCGGCAGCCGGAGACACGGCCCCTCGCCGCCGAGGGCGAGGAGCTTGAACGCCTGGGGGCTGCGGTGGCCTCCGGCGCTGGCGGGCCCGAGGCCGAGCGCCTGGCCCTTTTCCGCCAACTCACGGCGCTGCGGCGGCGCCTTGCCTTCAGTAACCCGCTGCTGAACGTCGAGCGCCTCGTCTTCCTAACCCACGCCCGGACGAGCCGCGGCAACAGTCACATGTGCGACCAGTACTTCGGCTTCAATGCCACGCCCGGCGGCAGCCTGTTCGTGCTCGAGAAGCCCTTCTCCGACGAGCCCAGCGCCCGCGACCTCCTCGCCGACGCCGTGGTCGAGAACGGCCGCCTGCAAGGACGTCGGCTCGGCGCTCTGGGCGGCTCGTTCATCGCCCTCGAACTCGCCTACGACGCACAGACTCTCTACTTCGCCTGGACTGAGGCGATGCCGGCCCCCGGGGTCTGGCGCCCGGAGACCTGCTACCACATCTTCAGCATCCGGGTGGACGGCAGTGGCCTGCGGCAGCTTACCGACGGCCCGACCAACGATTTCGACCCGTGCTGCCTCCCGGACGGGCGCCTGGCCTTCATCTCCGAGCGTCGCGGCGGCTACGGCCGCTGCCACCCGCGGCCGGTGCCGACCTACACCCTGCACGCCATGAACCCCGATGGCTCAGGAATCGCACCCTTGAGCCTGCACGAGACCAACGAGTGGCACCCCAGCGTGGACCACCACGGCATGATCGTGTTCTCACGCTGGGACTACGTGGACCGGGACTCGGACATCGCCCACCACCTCTGGCTGTGTTTCCCCGACGGCCGCGATCCGCGTAGCTTCCACGGCAACTACCCGATCCAGCGCGAGCAGCGGCCATGGATGGAGCTGTCCGTGCGTGCGGTCCCCGGTTCGTCCCGCTACATCGGTGTGGCGGCAGCGCACCACGGCCAGGCCTACGGCAGCCTGGTGCTGATCGACCAGCGGCAGGACGACGATGGCGCCATGTCCCAGGCCAAGCGCCTGACGCCGCTGGTGGCGTTCCCCGAGAGCGAGGGCGGCCCCGAGTGCTACGGCAGTCCCTGGCCCCTCAGCGAGACCTACGCCCTCTGCGTCTTTGACGGCAACGCGCAGAACTACGGCATCTACCTGGTGGACGCCTTCGGCAACCAGGAACGGCTCTGGGAGGATCCCGAGGTGCCCTGCCTCGATCCCATCCCGCTGCGCCCACGGCCGACACCGCCCCTCATCCCGACCGCCAGCCCCGGCGTGGCCACCGGCGCCGTGCCGCGGTCTGGCGAGGTGGCCATCATGGACATCTACCGCAGTGATTTCGCCTGGCCGGCCGGCACCCGCATCAGTGCCCTGCGGGTCGTGCAGGTCTACCCGAAAACGACGCCGATCATGAACGAGCCCAACATCGGCATCGGCAACCAATCCCTGGCCCGCGGCGTGCTCGGCACGGTGCCGGTCGAGACCGATGGCAGCGCCTACTTCGAGATGCCGGCCAACGTGCCGGTGTACTTCCAGGCCTTGGACGAACGCGGCCTGGCAGTCCAAGGCATGCGCAGCGATGCCTTCGTCCATGCCGGCGAACGGCTCAGTTGCCTGGGCTGTCACGAACCCAAAGGGCAAGCGACACCCGTGCAGCGCCGAGCGCTGCCGCTGGCGCTGGCGCGGGAGCCGTCGGTGCTGCAGCCCGAGGCCGATGGTTCCCTGCCCTTGAGCTTCCCGCGGCTGGTGCAGCCGGTCCTTGACCGTCACTGCGTCGACTGCCACCGCACCTCGCCCAAAGCCCCGCCCCTGGACGGCGCCGACGGCGGTCGGTACGGCTGGAGCCACGGCTACACAAGCCTGGGGCGCTACGCCAGTGCGCAGCATGGCGGCAACGGCGCCATCGTCCGCAACCGGGGCTCCCGCTCCCGGCCCGGCAAGAGCGGGGCGCAGGCTTCGCGTCTCTGGCAGATGCTCAATGCCGGACACCACGATCTGAAGCTGCCGGCGGACGATCTGCGCCGCCTCACCCTGTGGCTCGACTGCAACAGCAACTTCTACGGGGCCTACAGCGATAGCGCGCAGCAGGCAGCAGGCGCGGTCGTGCAGCCGACGCTCGACTGATCGGCGGGTCGTGCAGACGGCGGCTGGGCGGTGAGCCGAGACCGGGAAACCGGCGGCCGGCGCAGCGGGGCCGCCCGCCGGCCGCCGGACCCGCACAGCGTCGCCCGCCAACGGCAAGCGCTCCAGTCCACCTCGGGTCGAGCGTGTACCGTGCGCCAGCTCCCGGGCCTACGGCTTGCCAGAGCGCGCTTCGACAGCCGCCCAGACCATGGCGGCGTAGTTCTCCGCGGGAACGTATTCAGGCACGCTGTTGCCGGTGCCGAGGGCGTAGGATCCGCGGCCGCCAACGCGTTCCAGCATCTCGCGCGAACGGCGGTACACCGCAGCCGGCGCCGAGCGCACCACAAAGTCCACATCGATGCCACCGAGGACCGCAATCCGCGCGCCGTATTGCTCGTAGGCCGCTTCGACCGGCTGGATCGCGTCCTCGTACGAGTGCCGCCCGTCGAACTTCATGCCGTCGATGACGTCGTCCATGATCTCCGAGGCGTTCCCGCAGGAGTGCAGAATCGCCGGCACGCCGGCTTTGTGGATCGCGGCCACGATGCGCTGGTGCCAGGGGAAGACATAGCGGCGCAGGTCCGCGGGGCTGAGCATGGGCTGCGTCTTGTAGCCCCAATCGTCGTTCGAGATGGCGGCGCCAACCGTGTCATACTGGCAGGCGATCTCGTAGTGCCGTACCAGCCGCGATCCCACCGCATCGAAGATGTCCTGGGCCAGGGCCGGATCATCGGCCAGAATGAAGCAGAGGTGGTCGTACCCCACCAGGCGGATGACGTTCTCCAGGACCCCACCGGGGCCACAGAGCACAATCTTCATGCCGGCCGGGATCTCCTTGCGGATTGTCTGCAGCGAGGTGTAGTCGCAGGCGTCCGGCTCGATCCAGCGGTACGCCTGGAAGCTGGCCCGGTCCGCGATCACCGCGCCGTCGTTCAGCGAGATCGTCTGGTTCCGGCGATGCTCACCGGCCGGGAAACCAAACTGCGGCGGGCTGTAGGTGAAGTAGTCGTACCCCGCCTGCCGGAAAGCCCACAGCACCAGGCGCACCGAGTCCAGGCCATCGGCCTTCGGCACGTACGCCTTACCGGCCAGCGTGGTATAGAGCGGGCCGTTCAGGAAGAACTCGAACAACGTCGGCCGCGACGGTCGCCCGTGCCGCAGGACAGTCGCCAGTTCGGCGAAGTTCGGAGTGGGCGTGTGGGCGCACAGACGTGCCAGATAGGACGACTCAGCCATGGGTATGCTCCTTCGACTAGCGAACGCTCGCAGCAACGGCGGCCAGCCCGTCAGCCGTGCGACCGCCTCTCTTCTATCGCCCGTGTCGGGCGCTTTGCAAGCCTGGCACCGGTTTCCGGGCACGCAGAATCACCGACGCGCTGGGCGCCAGGCGCGGGCTCAACCCGCACGCCCGGCCTGCGCCAGCACCAGCGGGAAGACCGCACCGGCGCCGTGGGCGCGCAACAGCGCCGCAGCCACCGTCAGCGTCCAGCGCGAATCCACCCCGTCATCGACAAGCAGTACCGGTCCGGCCGGCAACCGCGGCGAAACCACCGCCAGCGACCCATCGAGGTTACGCGCCTGCTGCAGGCTGTTCGCCAAGGTCCGCTGTTCCGGCCGCTCCGCGGTCTTCTCAAGGGCAACCAGGAAGGGCAATCCCAGGGCGGCGGCCAGGCGGCGGGCGAAGTCGGGGACCAGGTCCGGATGGCGCCGCGACGGGATACAGGTTACCCAGACCGGCGCCGGCAACGGCTGCCACTCGCGCAGCACCTGCACGCAGGCCGTGACCAGGTCGTCCGCGAAGCGCCGGTCCTGGCACTTGCCCTGCTGCACCAGGCGTCCCCAGCCGGCATCGCCGTAGAGGCACAGCGCTCGGCCGGGCTGGGCCTGGCGACCGACGGCGATGCGACCGCTCAGGCCGCTCCGCGGCAGCCCTCCTGCCGGCCATTGCAGACGGGGCTCAATCGGCAGGCTCGTGCGCCGCAGAAAAGCCACCGCCGCGCGCACCAGAGACTCGTCCACCGTGGCCGGCAGCGGCGGCAGAACGGCGGGACGGCTGGCCTCCGGATCGCCGTCCAGCGCCCGGATCAGGAAGGCCATGTGCCCAGAGGTCAGGCTGACGTACTCCTGCATGCGGAGCTGTTCGTGGCGCCGCTGCTCCGTAAGCCGCTCCGCCCGCTGCCAGAAGCCGTCTCCCAGGGGCGCCGCCGTCAACTGCCACTTGCTCCCCCGCTTCGTGATCGGCGTCGGCGATTCCAGCGACAGGAGGGTCATCGTCTTCTCGATGCGACCCTTGCTGAGATTGACGCGCGCCTGCAACTCCGGAACCGACAGCCCGCGCGGGGCACTCGCCAGCGCCGTCAGCACCTGCTGCGCCTCGTCCCGGCTGGGGAAGGCGCTCTCGATGAAGTAGTCCGTGATCTCGGTTTCCTCGCTGCCGCTGAGCACGATCCCGTAGGCGGCACTGAGGGCCCGCCCGGCCCGCCCCACCTGCTGGTAGTAGGCGACCACCGACCCCGGCGTCTGGTAGTGGATCACGAAGGCGAGGTCAGGCTTGTCAAAGCCCATGCCGAGGGCCGTGGTCGCCACCAGCGCTTTGACGCGGTTATCCAGCAGGGCCTGCTCGAGACCGGCGCGCCCGCTGCCCGACTCGCCGGTATAGGACTCAGCCGCGACGCCACGTGAGCGCAGCCAGTCGGCCACCTGCTCCGCGTCGCGGACCGTGAGCGTGTAGATGATGCCGTGCCCGGGCAGCAGCGGCACTTGCTCCGCCAACCAGGCCAACCGCTCGGCCTGGCTCGTCAGCCGCAGCGTCTGCAGCGCCAGCGTGGGCCGATTGAGATCGCCCCGCGACACGCCCAGGCCCGGCCCCAACACCGCCCGCAGATCGTCCATCACCCGGTTGTTCGCCGTCGCCGTGGTGGCCAGCAGACGGACACTCGCCGGCAGGGTCTGCACCAGACGCTCAAGCAGACGGTAGTGCGGCCGGAAGTCATGCCCCCAGTCCGAGATGCAGTGCGCTTCGTCGATCACCAGCAAGGCGATGGTCGCGGCGACCCCGGCCAGCACCCCGGTGCGAAAACGTGCGTTGGCCAGACTCTCGGGCGAGACCAGCAGGATGTCCACCTCGCCACGCTGCAGCGCGGCCTCGACCGTGGCCCACTCGTCCTGATTGTCGGAGTTGATCGTCGCCGCCCGCACCCCCATGCGCCCGGCCGCAGCGATCTGGTTGCGCATCAGCGAGAGCAGGGGCGAGATCAGTACGGCAGGACCACTGCCCGCCTCGCGCAGCAGCTTGATGGCAATGAAGTAGACAAAGCTCTTCCCCCACCCCGTCTTCTGTACGACCAACAGCCGCCCACGCCCCTCAACGACGTGGCGAATCGCGTCCTCCTGCCCGTCGCGGAAGCCGGCGGCAGGATGGCCGGAGCCGAGGCGCAACAACGCCAGTGCGCGCTGGGAGTCATAGCTCATTCGTCATTCCATCACCCACCCCAAAAACGCAAGGGAGAGAAACCGCAACCCCGCGGTTTCTCTCCCCGCAATCGATCCCGTACGGCCGCCCTGCGGGCAGCCGTTCCGACGCCCTTACTCGAGGGCGATGGCCTCCGCCGGGCAGGCGTCGACACAGGCGCCGCAGTCAACGCACTCGTCGCTGATCACGGCCTTGTCATTCTTCATGCTGATCGCTTCGACCGGACACTCGTCAACGCAGGTCTCGCAGCCCGTGCACTTCTCGACATCAACAACAGCAGCCATGGCACACACACCTCTTGTTAGCTCGCCACGCACCCGTGCGGCCACCTGGCCCGCACGGCAAATGCCCTACGCACAAACCCTTGTACTATAAAGATCCCCGCTCACGGCGCAACCCGTGACCGGCTGAAAACCGCCTCACCCCAGCGGGCACCCACCCGTCTTGCAGGACCCGCCCGAAGGGCACTTACCCAGCGAACAGGACGGGGTCTTGACCGCGATCGAGGCACTGAAGACGGAAAACAGCTTGCGCGGCGCCGCCGCCCCGCAACTGGGACAGGCAGGCGCCGGCTCGTCGGCCCGGCGGTGCAGATGGGCAAACTTGTCTTCGCAGGCGCGACAGCGGTACTCGTAGATAGGCATAGGCGTGCATCCTTTGTCAGGTCCAACTTAGCCGAGCCGTTACAGGTACCTTGGGACACGTCACCCTGCAAGCGGTTGCGCGAATCTCCCGTACCCCCTCAGCGAAGTCTGCCGGGGCCCCTGGAGGGCGAAGCTCCCCAGGCGCGCACGCGCCGCTGAGCCGGCGGCCTCCGCGCGCCGCAGGCGGAAGCGGCCGTGAGGCGCTACATTCGTGGCCGTACATTGCCATCTGTGACACCGGCGAGCCCAAGCCGAAGCGGCCAAGGACCTAGGCGATGCAGAAACACACACACCGCAGCACCCCGCGGCACACCCTACAGCGAGCCCTGCAGGCGCTCTGGCTGGGCCTGGCGCCGCTGGCGCTGGCGCAGGCCGACCCCCGCGGCGGCCTCGACGCCAACCGCAGCAGCGCGCTGGTCCCACCGCAGACCCTCTATGGGGCCGTACCCCTGACCGTCGAGTGCTTCGTGCGACTCGAGAAGAAGCACACGTACAACATTCTGATCGCGCACGAGAGCAAGGCTTCCGCCACGCACTGGGAACTCTTCACGCAGCCCGGCGGCGGCCAGCTCACGGCCTACCTGCCCGGCCGCAAGCCGGACCACCTCCCCACCGGCCTGGATATCGTCGATCAACAGTGGCACTATGTCGCCCTGGTCCTCGAAGCCAGCCGCGGGCGACTTTTCGTCGATGGCGTCTGCAAGGCCGACCTGCCGCTGGAGGACCTCGGCCGCCCGCGCGTCGAAGGGCCTCTGGCCCTCGGTTCTCTGGTGGGCGAAGAGCTGGCCTGCAGCGGCACCCTTCGCGATATCCGCCTCTCAAAGACGGCCCGCACCATTGCCGGGATTCCGCCGGTCCCCTTCGCGGTGGATGCCGACACCATCGGCTACTGGCCCCTCGACCGCCTGGATGGCCAGCGCTATGCCGACCTCTCGTCGCTGCAGCAGGCCGCCGTGCTGCGGCTGCACCCGGTCGATGAAGGCCCCGGCCGCATCCCCGTCGCCGGCAGCATGTCCACCGCCCTCATCCCGCTACCCCCAGCGGCCGACACGGCGCCCCTACGGCAGGCCCTGGGCGCCCTCGCGGAACGCCTCAAGCTCGCCAGTATCAACCTCGGCGATACCCGCGACGCGGTGCTGCGCCAGTGGCTCCATGACTATGCCTGCAGCGGCAAGATCGACTACCCGGCAGCCCGCGGCGTCTGGTACCAGGAACCCGAGGCGCTGAGTCAGCAGGTCTACGACCGCCAGGCCCTGGTGCTGGAGGGCGACCGGGGCCCGGCCGGGACCGTCCTGCGCCGCACCGCCGCCCTGCTCGCCCATCTATCACGTGCCGGCGAAGTGCCCAGCCTCGCCGCGCCCCGCCGCGATCTGGCCGCCCTGCAGGCTGCTTTCGACAGTGAGAAGCCGGCCACGGACAGCGACGCCCAACTCGCCTTCTACCTCGCCGCCTGCGCCCTCCGCCGCCAGTGCGCTCTCGCCAACCCGCTGCTGGACTTCGATGCGGTCCTCTGCGTTGCCCGCGGCACCTTCGCCGGCTCGGTGCGCTCGAATCCGGGCACCGCCGACGTCCAGGGCGGCCACTTCGTCACCCAGTATTTCGGCTTCAATGCCCTGCCCGGCGGCGGGCTCTTCGTGGTGCGCAATCTCAAGGGCACACCCGCGGTCGCCAATCTCCTCGCCGACGCCGTGGTGCAGAATGGCCGCCTCGCCGGCAGCAAGCTCGACCATGGCGCCGTCGCGACGCCGGACCTCTCTTTCGATGGCAAGACCGTCGTCTTCGCCTGGACCGCCAACGCCGCCCACCGCTGGGTCTGGTCCCAGGACACGGCCTGGCACCTGTTTACGATCAACGTCGACGGCTCGAACCTGCAGCAGTTGAGCGATGGCGCCGAAGGCGATTTCGACCCCTGCTGGCTTCCCGACGGTCGCATCGCCTTCATCTCCGAGCGCCGTGGCGGCCACATCCGCTGCTTTGCGCCCTATCTGAAAGTGCGCAATTACACCCTCTTCTCCATGCGTGACGACGGCACCGACATCGTCCCCCTGAGTTACTACGAGACCAGCGAGTGGAACCCGACCGTCAACAACGAGGGCCAGATCGCCTACACGCGCTGGGATTACACCGACCGCGAGAACTGCCTGGGCTCGCGCCTCTGGCTCTGCGGCCCGGACGGCAGCGACCCGCGCGCGCCGCACGGCAACTACCCCCTGCCCTATCACACCTTCCCTGACCACCAGCCCTGGCGTGTCATGCCCGACGGCCGCGAGATCGACAGTCGCCTCGGCACACCGCTGGTCGAGATGGGCATCCGCGCCGTCCCCGGCTCGCCCCTCTACATCTGCACCGCCGCCCCGCACCACGGCGAGGTCTTCGGCGCGCTCTGCATGATCGACCTGCGGCCGGACGACGATGGCCACATGTCCCAGATCCGCCGCATTACCCCCTACGAGCCCTTCCCCGAGAGCGAGACCGGCGGCCGCGCCCACTACAAGTACGGCTCCCCCTGGCCGCTCAGTGAGGATGTCTACCTCTGCAATGCCTGGGAGGATCTCGTACTGCTCGACCGCTTTGGCAACGAGGACCTGCTCTGCGACCTGCGCAGCCTGCCCTGCGCCCAGGATGAGCGCCTGCGTCTGCTCGACCCCATCCCCCTGCGGCCGCGGCGGCTCCCGCCCGTCCTGCCGACGCGCACCCGCCAGGGCCCCCCGACCGCCGCCGCCAAGCCCGCCACCGTGGCGGTGATGAACGTCTACCAGTCCGATCTGCCACTGCCGCCGGGCACGCGCATCCGCTGGCTGCGGGTGGTGCAGAACATCCTCAAGACCAACCACGCCATCGGCCAGCCCGCCATCGGCTACGAGCGCGAGAATACGCCGCGTATCCCGCTGGGCATCGTCCCGGTCGAGGAGGACGGCAGCGCCTACTTCGAGGCCCCCGTCGCCAAGGAACTCATCTTCCAGATCCTCGACGAGAACCGCATGGCGGTGCAGTCCATGCGCTCGGTCGCCTTTGTCCATCCCGGCGAGGAACTGACCTGCCTGGGCTGCCACGAGGGCCCGCGCCGCGCCCCGCCACCCGGCCGTACCCCCCTGGCCCTGGGCCGCGCCCCATCGAAGCTCGAGCCCGAGATCGGCCCGGTCGAGCCCATCAGCTACTACCGGCAGGTCAAGCCCGTCATCGAGCGCACCTGCCTGCCCTGCCACACGGCGCTCAAGAAAGGCCCGCAAGACATGGGCTACACGGCCCTGCGCGACGACTACACCTTCTGGTTCTCCGGTGCCATGTGGCGCGACATGACGACCGCCTACAGCGGCGTCCACGGCGGCTCGCGCACCATCCCCGGCCGCTACGGCGCCCGCGCCTCAAAGATCGGCCAGACCCTGCTCACCGACGCCCACCGCGAGCGCGTCAGCGCGGCCGAACGCCAGGTCCTGACCGTCTGGCTGGACTGCAACTCCCTGCGCCTCGGCGCCTACGAGCGCGAGGACGCCCAGCTCCGCGGCGAACTCGTCTGGCCCAACCTCGACGTCGATCCCGCCAATGTCCTCGGCGTCGAGAGCACCGGGGCGCCCTTGCGCCGCAACTTCTGGCACGAGAACACCTACGGGCCGTACACCTTCCTCGGGACCAGCCACGAGAAGAAGGCCATCTACATCATGGATGAGCAGGGCGGCATCGTCTGGGACTACAGCCTGCCCAACCCCCAGGACGTCTGGATGCTGCCCAACGGCAACATCCTCACCACCTCGCTGCAAGCGGTCATGGAACTGACCCGCGACCGCCAGATCGTCTGGCAGTACACGACCGCAGCCCCCAACGAGATCCCGACCTGCCAGCCACTGCCCGACGGCAATACCCTCATCGGCATCGTCGGCGAATGCCGCCTGATCGAAGTCGACCGCCAGGGCACGGTGCTGCACCAGATCGCCCTGTCCACCACCGAGCGGACGCCGCATGCCCAGTTCCGCATGTGCCGCAAGACGGCCGAGGGAACCTACCTGGTGCCCTTCACCGCCGAGGGCGCCGTGCGCGAGATCGCCCGCGATGGCACCATCCTGCGGGAGTTCCCGCGCCGGCCCTACCCGGTCTGCGCCCTGCGCCTGGATAACGGCAACACCCTGATCAGCGCCGACCGCGCCGTCACCGAGTACGACCGCAACAACCTCATCCAGTGGGAGTTGACCCCCGACGACGTCCCGGACCTCAACATCGCCATCCTCGCCGGCCTGCAGCGCCTGGACAATGGCAATACCGTGATCTGCAACTGGAATACCAAGGACGACGGCGGTCGCGCCGGGGCCCACATCTTCGCGGTCACCCCCGACAAACGCGTCGTCTGGAAGGTTACCGGCACCCGCATCGGCCAGGTGGCACAATGCCAACTGCTCACCCCCGAACAGACCCCGCTCCCGGCCGTGCGCTTCCGCTGAGCCCCGGCGCGGCACGCGCCGGCCCGCTCCCCGTAGGCCGGGGGTG
The DNA here is from genome assembly GCA_903837355.1 of uncultured Victivallales bacterium. Classification (GTDB taxonomy): domain Bacteria; phylum Verrucomicrobiota; class Lentisphaeria; order Oligosphaerales; family JAFGRS01; genus CAILUI01. The sequence goes on along the minus strand of CAILUI010000441.1, from coordinate 2,292 downwards.
CCAGTACCCGGCCCAATGCCATTGAGTTCCCGTTCTGCCTGACAGCGTGGGGCGATACCAGCCGGGCTAGGCCAGTCGTGTCCGTGCGGGCCGTGCTGGCGTCTGCGACGAGTTGCACACGGGTCCGGCGGCTGTACCTTTCAGTATGGTGTTGCGTTCGGAGGGCGGACCGCTGCTGTCTTGACGGGGTCGGGCTGAGTGCCCGCAGACCAAGATTGGTAAGGCCGAGGTACCTGTGACCAGCAAGGGGAACCGCCCGGCGCGGTGTGCGGACTGGGCCAGCAGGCAGAGCGAATCGTCGCGGAGGGGCATATGAGTCACGAGACGATCCTTGCCATCGACGACAACGGCGACAACCTCACTGTGCTACAGGCTGTTTTGCGGGACGCCCTACCCGGATGCGTGGTGCTGACCACCACGAGCGGCCCGCATGGCATTGAACTCGCCCGCTGCGAAGACCCGGACGTGATCCTGCTCGACATTACCATGCCGGGCATGGACGGCTTCGAGGTCTGTCGTCGGCTGAAGGGCGAAGAGCGCCTGCAAGCAATCCCCGTGCTGTTCCTGACCGCCCTGCGGACGGATCGTGACAGCCGGATCAGGGCCCTGAAAGTGGGGGCTGATGGCTTTCTCTCCAAACCCCTGGACGAACAGGAACTGGTGGCCCAGATCCGGGCCATGGCCCGACTGAAGGCGAGCAGCCTCCTGCAACGCCGGCAAAACGAGCAACTCACCGCCCTCGTTGCTGAGAGGACCCGTGAACTGGAGCAGGAACTGGCCGAGCGCAAGCTGGCGGAGGAGGCGCTGCGGGAAAGTGAGGAGCACTACCGTTCCCTGGCGGAGAACTCCCCCGATCTGATCGCCCGCTTCGACCGGAAGTGCCGCCACCTGTACGTGAATGTTGCTGCCGCGAGGGCTGGCCGCTTCGCACCTGCGGAGTATGTGGGACTGACCATGGAGGAGTCTGGTGTCCCTGGCCCGGACGCCAGGAAGTGGGAGGAACGTATCAGGACCGTCCTCAAGACCGGCCTGACCATGGCCATCGAGGATGCCTTCGAGACGCCCAGCGGCCCGCGCTACTACCACACCAGATTCGTACCCGAATTCGCCCCGGATGGGGCCGTACTCTCGGTGCAGTCCATTGCCCGCGACATCACCGAGAGCAAGCTGGCGGAGGAGGCGCTACGGAAGAGCGAGGAAGAGTTCCGCTCGCTGGCTGAGGCCATGCCGCAGATCGTCTGGGCCACCCGGAAGGACGGTTGGAACACCTACTTCAATCAGCAATGGGTAGACTACACTGGGCTGACTCTGGAGGAGAGCCACGGCCACGGCTGGAACACCCCATTCCACCCTGATGATCAGCAGAGAGCGATGGTCGCCTGGCAGAACGCTACGAGCACTGGTAGTATCTACTCTCTCGAATGCCGCTTGCGCCGCGCAGACGGCGCGTACCGGTGGTGGCTGGTTCGCGGCGTGCCCCTGTTCGACAAGCACACCGGCGAGATCCTCAAATGGTTCGGTACATGCACCGACATCGAGGACATCAAGCGGACGGAAGCGTACCGAACCATAGGGCTTGAGGCCCTGGCGGTCCTCAACGAGCCAGGGACCGCAGAGGACGCCACCCAACTCGTCCTCGCCATCCTGAAGGCGCGTACCGGCGTCGATGCCGTGGGCATTCGCCTTAAGGACGGTGACGACTTCCCCTATATCGCTCAGCAGGGCTTCTCCACGGATTTCCTGTTGACAGAAAACACGCTGGTCGAGCGCGGTGCGGATGGCGGGGTCTGCCGGCACAAGGACGGCAGTGTCTGCCTGGAAGGCACCTGCGGTCTGGTCATTTCTGGCAAGACCGACCCATCCCATCCGCTCTTCACGCGGGGGGGAAGCTTCTGGACTAACGACTCAGCCCCGTTGCTCGACCTGCCGCCCGATCAGGACCCCCGGCATCACCCACGCAACCAGTGCATCCTTCTGGGCTATGCCTCCGTGGCGCTGGTACCGATTCGGGACAAGGACAGGATCGTCGGCCTGATCCATCTCAACGACCGGCACAAGGGGTGCTTCACGCTGGAATCGGTTGAGATGCTGGAAGAAATCGCAGCACATATCGGAGCCGCGCTGACGCGTAAGCGCGCGGAGGAGGAATTGCGGGAGGCTCAGGCCATTCTTCATGCCGCCATGGACCAGAGCACGGCGGGTATCGCCATTGCCGATGCTCCCAGCGGCGTGCTGCGCTATGTCAACGATGCGGGCCTGCTCATTCGCGGCGGCACCCGTGAGACCGTCGTC
>CAILUI010000440.1 GCA_903837355.1 uncultured Victivallales bacterium | reverse complement strand
GGGGGAACCCGTGGAGCGTGCCTTGCGCCGTCTGAAGAAGAAGATGGACAAGGAAGGCACCATGAAGGAACTGCGGAATCGCCGTCACTTCGAGAAGCCAAGTGAGGCGGCACGCCGCAAGCGGCGTCGTTCGCACTGATCGGTGGCCGGAGTCCGCAGGGACTCCCAGACGGATCATACCGGGCAGGACTGCTCTCCAGCAGTCCTGCCCTTCTCGTTCTGGGCCCTCAGCGCTTCGGCGGCGGCAGTTCACGCACCAGGGCCCCGGCGTCGGGGCTGAGAACCAGGATGGCGAAGCGCTCGACCTGGGCGAGGTCGGCGGTGCTGAGGCTGCTGTAGTCAAAGCGCCCGCGCAGATCGGTATAGCCATCCTTGTAGAACTCGACACGCCCGTCCTGAGTACGGGCGTAGACCTTCACGTAGACCGTGCTCAGGGGCTTGTCGCTGACGGCGTGCAGCACCCGCAACTGGCCATAGTTCTCCTGCATCTGCACGTTGAGCGAGTGGGGCGTGTAGGTCTGGGAACGCTGCAGACCGCCGCCCAGGGCCTCTACCACCACGTTACGATTGGCGTAAGCCTCCGGCAGGTCGAGAGCGAGCTCGCCACCCTTGCTCTCCGTGACCTGCCGGTCGCTGCGACTCGGGCGCACCACGGCGAAGGCCGCCGAGGCGTCCTTGGCAAAGGGCGCGCGCGAGAAGAGCAACTCGACGTCCATGGGGTAGTAGTTGAGAGTCACCTCGGTGAGGTTGCGGTGCCGAACCAGAATGCGGCGGTTCTCGACGGTCAGCTCCAGGGTCGGTTCGGTGTCGGCGAGCTGGGTCTGCACCTGGGTACGGTTCTCGCGGTCGACGACTCGCGCCTCTTCGCCGGCGATCTCGTCGCACTGGGCTTGGATCTCGGCGAAGCGCTCGCGCCAGCGCTTGACGGGGTACTGCGCGTAGCGCTGCGCGATCGTGCGCGCCTCCTGCCACTGTCCCTGGCACAGCCGGAGATACGCCTGCGTTGCGTCGACCTGCAGGCGCTCCGCCACCTCCGCGGCGGCGACTTTTCCAAACTGCGCCTGCGCCTCGCTAACCCGATCCTGCAGGGCAAGGTAGATACAGAGCCCGAGACGCTCCTCACCATCGGGGGCGTTCTTGCACGAGAGGCGCTCCAGGAAGGCCTGGTACTGGGCCAGGAACGACGCATTCAGAATGGCCCGCCGCGCCCCCAGGACATGGGCCCGGGCGTTGACCAGAGGCCAGTACTCCTTGTGCTCATAGGCGCCGCGGCGGAGGACGTCCACGCTGAGGACCGGACTGTCCAGCCAGGGCCCGCATGACTCCGCCAGGGGGGTGTGCGGCAGGTACTCGCGCAGGCCAGCTACATCATCGTGCTGCACCGCGAAGGACCACAGGACCGCATCGAACACGTGCTGCCGGCGGAGCAAGTCCAGCACCTGGGTGTAGAAGGCCCTATCGCGCAGGCGGAAGGCGATGCGTGCCAGCTTCGGCTGAAGCTCGCGCAAGTTGTGCTGCTCGAGGAAGGCCAGGACCTCCGCGTCCGTGCCGAATTGCGAGACGTAGTCCCAGGTCCCGGTGTCCGTCTGCGGCTTGTCGGTCACCGTGAAACGGCGCGCTTCGGCCTGCGCCAAGGCGCGCCCATCGCCCGACACCGTCGCCGGGTAGTGCGTGTAGGTGCCTGGCCGCGGGAAGTAGAAGACCACCTCCAGCGCGTGCTGCTCGTAGGGCTGCAGCAGCACCGGTGTGCTGCGCAGGCGCAAGGCGTCGCAGAGCGGCACCGCGCCCTCGGGAATCTGCAGCAGCACATCGACATGCCGCGGCTCGGCCGTGGCATTGGTGACCATCACGCCGCAGGCCACGGCGCGACCGGCGGGGATCAGGTCGCCGACGCGCCGCGGCCGTTCACCATAGGGAGTGCGCTCCGGCTCGGCCCCCGGGTCGGTGAACTCCTGGCGCACGAAGACCTCCTGGGCCGCGCCCGCCTCCTGGGGCCGCAGTTCCTTCCGGTAACCGATGGCCGGCCCCGCTGTCTTCACCCGCAGCGCGCCGCGCTCCAGGACCGGCTCCACCGCCGCTGCCGTGCAGGGCAGGTCGAGGACAGCCAGGGCCAGCATCATTTCGGTGAACGAGGCGGTGGCCTCGGCCACATGCACACTGAGGAAGGGCCCCGGACCCGCATGCGCCGCCCAATCGGCCCAGAAGCGGTTCTGGGGAACACGCTCAGGGGCCTGGGCGCTGAGCGGCAGCTTCCAGTAGCTGGTCTCGGCCCACTCCGCGGTCCGGTCCTGAGCCACGTACAGACGCCGGCCCGCTTGGCGCCGCTGCCGATCCGCTGCGCCGCTCTTGCGGAAGACGGCCACGGTGCGCTCGGCGGCCGCATCGGCTTTGGACGGCGCCGCCAGGCGGCCGGCAATCTCGTCGGCCACGACCACACCCAGGGCCACAGCCGGGGCCGGCGGCGGCGCTGCGGCCGGGGCCGCGGCGACCGCGTCGCTGAATGCTACGTCCCCCAGGGCGGACGCCCCGGCGCCACCGGCACCACCGCTGACAGCCACCGTCGCATCGAAGCCCTCGGCCTGCCCGCGGCCCTGCAGGGCCCGCAGGAAGAGGTCCAGCTCGGCCTGGGGATTGCGGGGACGCAAGGCGCAGACTTCGGCAAACGCGCGTTGCACCGCGGCCGCCTGCTCGGGCTTGGCTTTCGCCAGGGCCGCCTGCTCGAAGGCATTCAGCCGCGCCCAGCGCCAGGGCTCGAGGTAGGGCGACAGATCGGCGCCTATCAGCCAGTCATCCACCAGGGTCTTGTCCCGGCGATTGGCGATGTAAGGCTTGACGACGCGCGCGAAGAACTCGGGGTCTTTGCGCGAGAGGAAGACGTTGAGCTCGTGGCAGGCGTAACGGCTGTATTGCTCCTGCTTCTTCTCCTCAGGGAACTCCGGCCAGTCGAGGATGAAGCGGAACTCGGCCAGCTCAGCATTGCCCGCCAGGGACTCGAAGAGCGCGTACACTTCGGCCACGCTCGAGTAGGTCTGCAGGCGGGCGGCAGCCGCATCGTCGATGACCACCTCCTGCGCCTCCGGGAGCGCCACCACGGTGCGCAGTTCGCCGAAGCGTACCGCCGCGTCGAGGGCCTTGGGCAAGCGCAGATCGCGATAGGTCTCCGCGGGACAGGCTTGCGGCAACTGGCGCAGGACCGACTCCTGGCCATTGCAGGCGACCACGGTGATCATCTGCCGCGGCCCCAGGCCGGCCAACGGCGCCGTGACCCGCCCCTCGCCGTCGGGTACGAGATTGAGCACGGAGAGCGCCGGTCCAGAGAGGACCTCGAGACAGGGCACCAACGGCGCCCCGCCGCCGCCCATCGCGCCGCCGCCCTCGGCCAGCGCTTCGTTGAGAAGCCGCGCCATCTTCGCCGCTGCCGGCTTGTCCGCCCCCTCTTTCGCGTCGGCCCAGCCCTCGCCCTGCTGCGCTTGCTGCTTTTCGGTCTCCGTACGCCGCGTCTCCCAGGGGTTGAGCAGCAGGCTCGGACGCTGGGCCATGACTCCCGGGAAGGCCGTCGCATAACGACGCTCGAGGACGTAGCGCAACTCATCCCCGAGAGCGCGCCCGGAGACATAGCGGGCCGGGGCCTGGGCATCCAGGTGCTCGACGTCGACCGCCGGCATCCCGAGTAACAGGTCGGTCGCCGGATCGCGCCCGTACAGCAACCGGTTCGCCACCACGTGGACGCGCGTGCCGGGCCCCGCATTCAGCACACGCACGGCCAGGCTCTCGCCGTCGAGGACACACTCGGCCAGCCCCAGCGGCCGGTAGGGCGCCGCGTTGACCGCCCGTTCGCGCGCCAGGATCTCCTGCTCGGCCCGCTCACCGGGAAGCACGTGTACCGCCACACGCCGACACGAAGGCAGGAGCCGGGCCACATACTCGCCGGCCGGAAGCCCCTTCACAACCAGTAAGCCAGCACTCAGTTCCACCTGCACAGAGGCGGTCTGACTCAGCGCCCCGGTACCGCTGACCGCCGCGATGCTGACGGCGGTGTCGGGCACCGCCGTGCCGTCCGCCGGCAGGGAGAGCGACTCCCCCGCCGCCAGATAGACGGCCGCCGGCCACACCGAGCGCCGCACCCACGGCTCCAGCGACACGTCGAGCGCGTTCGCCGCCAGCGGCGACTCGGCATGGACCTGCGCGATCTCGGCCAAGTCGCCGAGGGCGATGCGGCCCTGCTCATCCGTGGCCAGCACCGCCTCCACGGGACGACTGAACAGACGGGGCCGCAGTTGCACGGTCACCGGCGTGCGCACCAGGGGCTCGCCGCCACGCCCGATCAACTCCAGCCAGCAGCCCTCGGCGGCGCGCCGCAGCCACAACATCCCGGGGGCCGGTGCCGACTCGGTGGTGTTCACGGCGAACACCTGCCGGGCGACCAGATCGACCTTCTTGCCCGTGCTCATCTGCTCGATCTTACCGGTGAGCGAGACCTCGACCGCGCGCAGATCCGGCGGCACGGCAAACTCGGCCACGTAGTCACGCTCCGCGCTCAGCTTGAGGCCGGCGCTGGGGCGAGCACTCGAGACGCCCTGCACATCGGTCGTGCGTACGACCAGGGCGACCTGTTCCAGCAACTCCGGGTCCACCGCCACCCCCTGCACGGTCAGCGCCGCCCGCACCAGGAGACGCGCCCGCTGGCCGGTCTGCAGCGACTCCGGATCGAGGTGGAAGCGCGCGTCTAGCACGTAATCCTCGCTGCGGTGCTCAAAGGTGTGGAGCGCCGCAAAGGCCCCCTGGCGCACTACCGCCTTCACCGGTCCCGGTGCCGTGCTGAACGGTACCACGATCTCGCCATCCTTGTCGGCGCTGTAGGCGCGAGCGCCGATGTGCATGACCGCCTCGCTGACCCGTCGGCCATCCTGGTCGTAGACGCGGAAGACATGGCCCGCCGCGCCCAGCCGCTCGCCCAACCGCAGCCGCCCTTTGCACACCAGCGCCCGACTGCTCTTGCCGTTGCCGATGAACTCCACCACCCACACGCCCGGCCGATCCATGGCGGGGAAGTCGAAGGTCTCGACATGGCGCAGCATCGGCGCCTGCGTGTAGGGCGCCTGGCGTTCATCGCCTGGAGCCAACCCATCGAGGTCGACGCCCTCGGTGATCTCGTCCTGCTTCTGCAGGTACCAGTTCACCGTGTTGATCTCGTAGGTCTTCACCAGCAACTGCGGCACATTCTTCACGGTGACGCGCAGTCGCACCGGCTCGGACACGGCGAAGAGCCGCGGATTGTCGGGCCTGAAGTCGACCTCGACCCGGTCCTTGAGGGCCTTGACCCGCGCCGGATCCAGCATGCCATACCAGGTCTCGGCGTCGCCGCTGCCGTTGAGCAGCTTGGTCTCGGCAAGGAGTTCCTTGAGGTACGCCTCCTCGAACCAGGCCCCAAACTCCGCCACCGAGTCCATGGCGCCCAGGAAGTACGCCAGATAGTCGCGCACCAGGGGCTCATCCGTGGCGACCGGCGGCAGGCGGGTCGAGGCGCTGAAGTCGGCTCCGAGGTTGGCCACCGACGCGCCGGCCGCCGCGAAGGTCCTGAGATAGTCCCTCTTCACGTAGGGCATCTGTCGCGGCAGTTGGGCATACTCGAGGAAGCGCGCTTTGTCGTAGATCCCCCGCGCCCGGTCGAAGCTCAAGCGGTGGTAGAGCACATGGGCCTTCACCGAATTCTGCGCCGGCGGCAAGCGCCGCGCGAAGGTCCACAGGCGGTCCAGATAGGCCTCCTGCTCCGCCGGCACGTTCTCCCAGTCCGAGGTGGCGCCCGGCAGGAGCTTGGCCAGGTAGACGCGCACGAAGGCCTCGTTGCCCAGCAGCTCCGGCAGCGCCTCGGCACACTGGTCGAGTTGCGGCAGCAGCAGTTGCCCGTGCGCCGCCAGCGAGCCGAAACCGCCGCTGTCGGGACGCTTCAGATCGGCGACCACCATGGCGAGCAGCTTCCCGGAGTCCGGCCAGGCCAACCGGCCCAGCAGCTCGCGCTGGCGGTCCGGCGATAGGTCCAGCCCGAGTAGCAGGTCCTGCGCCTCTTCGGCGTCGGCCACGAAGCCGTTCAGACCGGCATCCTGAAGCGCGATCTCGACCAGCGCCCCCCGCGTGACCCGCTCGGCGGGCAGCCGGCTGGGCAGTTGCTGCTCGTCGGGCAGCACCTCGCGCTGCTGGTCGAACTGCAGGCCGAGCACACGCTTGATGTACGCGATCGTACCGGCGCCATTACGAGTGTAGGAGAGCAGACGCTGCCGGTTGAGCAGCACCTCTCGCCGGCCCGACTGCGGATACCGCTCGGCAAACTGCGCCAGGAGCACCTCAGCGTCCACAAGCTTGCCCTGGTTCTGCAGATCAAGAGTATTCCAATAGTAATACTCTTCCGAACCTGGGACCAGCTCCTGCAGCGGCACGCGGCGGTCGTCGGCAAGTACGTAACGTTCACTGAAACCGATCTCCTGAGCGCTGGCAGAGAGCGTCAGCAGGAGGGCAAGGGCAGCAGCTAAGGTCTTCATCGTGAGGAGCCTCCAATGGATGCACCAAGGGCGCCCCGGCAGGGCGGTCAACCGGTGGCTATCACCATATACCATGACGCGGCAAGGTGCGGAATCATAGAGGGTACTTGCTGAGAGGGGTCCACGGACTAGGTTAGCGACGTTCCACCCGGACGGCAGCATGCTATGATCACCCTCGCACAGCGTCTGCGGGGGCACATGGAGGGAGACGGCGGCATCCGCCAGCTCCTGGCCATTGCGCTCCCCATGTTCATCAGTCAGGCGGCCGATACCCTGATGATGTTCATCGACCGCCTGTTTCTTGCCCGCGTCGGCAAGGAACACATGGCGGCCGCCATGAGCGGCGGCCTGACCTCCTTCATGGTGATGACCTTCTTCATCGGCATCATCGGCTATGGCAACGCGCTGGTGGCCCAGTACCTCGGCAGCGGCCGCCGCGACCGCTGCGGGCTGGCCGGGGCACAATGCCTGCTGCTGGCGCTGGCCAGCTACCCCATCGTCATCGTGGCGCTGCGCCCGCTCGGCCAATGGCTGCTGCGCTCCGCGGGCCACGATGCCCTGCAGGCGGAGCAGGAGCTGATCTACTTCAACGTACTGGTCTGGTTCGCCTTCCTGCCGTTGCTGCGCGCGGCCATGGGCAGCTTCTTCTCCGGCATCGGGCGCACCCGGATCGTCATGGTTGCGAACCTGGCGGCGCTGCTGGTCAACGTGATTCTGAACTACCTGCTCATCTTTGGCAAGTGCGGCTTCCCTGCCCTGGGCATGCGCGGGGCGGCCTACGGCACCGTTATCGGCAACGGCGTGTGCGTACTGCTGCTGGCCGCCGCTTACTTCTCGGCGCGCTGCCGCCGCGAATACGGTACCTGGGCCGCGCTGCGCTTCGAGCGCGGCATGGCCGGCCGCCTCCTGCACTTCGGCCTGCCCTCGGGCACCGAGTTCTTCCTCAACATGACGGCGTTCACCCTCTTTGTGCAGTTCATGCACGCCTATGGCCGCGACGTGGCCGCCGCCGTCACCATCACCTTCAACTGGGACATGGTGGCCTTCGTGCCGCTGATCGGGGTCAGCATCGGCACCACCAGCCTGGTGGGACGCTTCATGGGGGCGCAACGTGCGGATATCGCGGAGCGTGCCGCCTACTCCGGCCTGCGGGCGACCTTGTGCTACACGGCAACGATCCTGATCCTGTTCCTGGCGATTCCCGGAACCCTGGTCGGCCTTTTCACCCCGAGCCAGACCGGGCTCGACTATGCGGCCGTCTACCCGCGCGCCGTATTCATGGTGCGCATGGCCAGCATCTACCTGATCTCGGACGCCTTCATGCTGGTGTTCGGCGGCGCCTTGCGCGGTGCCGGTGATACGCGCTGGGTGATGCGTACCTCCGTGCTTTTCCACTGGGCCTTTGCCACAGTAAGTTGGCTACTCATCAAGGTCGCCAAAGTGACGCCGGAGACGACTTGGATCGTGGTCGTCTTCATGATCGCCGCGGTCGGGTATATCTTCTTCGCGCGCTTCCGCGGCGGCGCCTGGAAGACGCTCAGGGTCATCGAGACCACCCCGGCGCCGGTCGACGGCGCGGCGGCGGACTTCCCGGAGGCGCGCGACTGAGGCCCTCCCCCCCGCTCATCCCCGCGCCAGAACCTCCCGCAGGATGGCGACGGCGCCCTCGCCCCAACGCCGCCACGGCACCAGGGCAGCCCGCGCCGTTCCGGCCCCCGCCAGGTCCGCCCGCCGACTCGGGTCGTCGTGCAGCGTGTCAATGGCTGCAGCCAGCGCGGTCGCGTTGCCAACGCCGAAGGGCATGCCCGCACCCCCGGCCGCCTCCAGCAAGGCCGGATGGTCGCTGTGGATCACCGGGGTACCCGCAGCCATGGCCTCGAGCACCGGCATGCCGAACCCCTCCTCGAGCGACGGCATGATCAGGGCCACGGCGTGCTGCAGTAAGCCCGGGAGGTGCTCGCCGGGCACCCGTCCAAGCCAGTGCACCCGCCCGCGGCCCTGCCAAGGCCGCAGTCGCGCCACCACCTCGGCGCACGTCCAGGCAGCGCGACCTGCCACGACCAGATCGAGGTGCTCTGCCGCGGCGCAGGAGGCGTAGGCGTCGAGCAGTGTGCCCACGCCCTTCTTAGGTTCGAGGTTGCCGACGAAGAGCAGGTAGGGGCGACCCTCCCGCAGGCACTCCAGCCGCGGACGCGGTGCCGCGGCGGCGAAGTGGGCCGCATCCACCCCCAGCGGCAACACGTGGATGCGTGGGCCAGGAATCCCCAACCGCGCCTGCAGCCGTTCGGCCACGTAGTGCGTGGAGACGATGCAGGCCGCCGCGCGACGGGCACTCGACGGCAGCAAACAGCGCATGTGCAGCCGGTTGGCGGTGGCGCAGAACTCGGGGCGATCGAGGGCAATCACGTCGTGAACGTTCAGGACGTAGGGTACCGGACAGCGCCGCGGCGCTGTGTAGGCCAGCGCGTGCAGCACCTGCGCTCCGCCGCGATGAAGGATGCCGGGCAGCACCAGTTGCTGCCACAGCACGCGCCAAGCCGTCCGCGCCAACGGCGCAGGAAGCGCCTCGGCCCGACCCCCACGAGCCCGCACGACTCCCGCCAGCGCCTCGTCAACACCAAAGAACCGACACCCCGAGAGGTCGCCCAGGCACTCCGCCACGGCCCGCATCTCCGCCAGCACGGAGAGCTGTACTCCCGCGTACGGAGGCCGCACCACACTGCCGTCAAAGACTGCTCGCATTCCGCCCTCCGCCTTCAGCATCACAGGCGTCCCACAGGACGCCAAGGCTGTTAGGTACTCAGGCTGTAGACGGTTAGGTCTTGCCTCGGGGCATGTTGCGTCTGCGGATTCGGGTCCGGTGTTGTAACGTAATAGCCTACAGCCTAAACCGCTACAGCCTCTGGTCTTCCATGGGACGGGTGTGATTCCGCATTCCCCCTTCAGCCTTCAGCTTTCAGCCCTCCGCCCTTCCGCCACTTCCCCCCCCCGTGAACTGCTGCCTGACCCAGGCGAGGGCCTCGTCCCGCGTGTCGACCTGGTGCTCAAGGCGGGCATCCTCGACGGCCCGCAGCATGCGTCCCATCTGCGGACCGGGCTGATAGCCTGCCGCCAGCAGGTCATCGCCTCGGAGCAAGGGCTGCCGCGGTGGCGGCGTTGCCAGTTCCTGTCCGTACGCCTGCAGCATCTGCGTATACACACCCAGCTTGCCGTGACTTCCCTCACAATCCAGCCGATGCAGTTCCAGGTGGTAGGGGAAACCCTCATCACGCAGGAAGCGCCGACGCTTGGCCTCGCGCATGTCGGGAACGTGCACAAAGTGCATGTGCCCCGCCACCAAGGCCACCACCGGGCGGATGAGCTTGGTCGCCCGCCGCAGCCGGGTCAGGATGGCCTCCGCCTTCGTCGCCCCGGCGGCATCATGACCGTAGAAGCAGATGCGGCCGTCCTCGGTACGGGTCTCAGGTTTACCCACGTCATGCAACAGGACGGCCCAGCCTAGGATGGCACAGTCAGACGCATCCCCGGCAAGGCCTGGCACGCGCTCCCGGGCCAGCGCCTGCACGCGAGCATCCCACGTCCCCAGCATCGCCAGCGTATGCACCCAGACGTCGCCCTCGGGGTGGAACTCAGGCGGCTGAGTAACGCCGTGCAGTGCCGCCACCTCCGGCAGCACCACCGCCAGCAGTCCCGTGGCATCCAGCAGCTCGAGACTGCGACGCGCGGCGCCCTCCGCCAGCATCCGCGTCAACTCGTCCCCCAGACGCTCCCCCGACACCGCGGCCGCCAGCGGCGCCAGCTCCCGCATCGCCTGCGCCGTACCGGGATCCAGGGCGAAGCCGGTGCGCGCCGCAAACCGCACCGCGCGCAGGAGCCGTAGGTGGTCCTCCGTGAAGCGCTGTTGGGGGTCGCCCACCGTGCGGACCACGCCCTGCTCGATATCCGCCACGCCGCCGACGTAGTCCAGGACGCACCCCGCCTCGGGATCGTAGAGCAGCGCGTTGATGGTGAAATCGCGGCGCCGGACATCCTCCTCGGGGCCCGTAAAGGTCACCCCGTCCGGGCGCCGGCCATCGCTGTAGTCGCCGTCGCCGCGGAAGGTCGCCACCTCGTACTCGCCCTGGGGCAGCACCACGATCAGCACCCCAAAGGCCTTGCCGACCGGTATGACGCGGTTGAACAGGGCCTCAACGCGGTCGGGAGTCGCGTCGGTGGCGACATCCCAGTCCGCCGGCGACCGCCCCATAAGTTGGTCCCGCACACAGCCGCCCACCAGGTACGCCCGGTGTCCGGCGCCACGCAGGCGGCGGATGATGGCCAGCGCGCCGGGATCGCAACTCAGGGTTGTCGGGAACATCATGCGTGGGCCATTCGCGGGGGGCGGGTTCAGTGGTCAGTGGTCAGTGGTCGGTGGTCAGTGGTCGGTGGTCACCAAGGCCCCCGGCCCGTTGCGGTGGAACGCGGCATCTCCGTATGCCGCGGCCGGGTTGCGGAGAACCCGGCTTCCAGGGGTGGGCCGGACATACCGACATGCGAACGGCGGTTCTCATACGAGCAGCACCCTCACAGCAGCACCTCACCCGGGCGCCAGTTGGTCGTAGGCCGTCAGCGGGCGGTACCAGAGATTGCGGAAACGCACCAGGTCATTGTGGTCCTGCAGCTTCAGCGGCCCCGTCAGCGCGTGCGCTTTGTACGCCGTCGTCGTGCGGTGCTGCGTCGGCCCCTGCACTTCCTTCATCAGGTGCAGCAGCACGCCATTCTGGAACACGGTCAGATAGGCCGGCGAAACCAGTCGGTCGCCGGCAAAGCGTGGGCCGATCCAGACGATGTCGTAGGTCTGCCATTCCCCCGGCTTGCGGCAGGCGTTGACCAGCGGCGGGCACTGGCCGTAGATGGCCCCGGTCGTGCCGTCGGGGTAGGTCGGATTCTGATAACAGTCCAGCACCTGGATCTCGTACATGCCCAGGACGAAAACACCGCTGTTACCACGGCCCTGGCTGTCGCCCTTGACCACTTCCGGCTCGGCCCACTCCACGTGCAACTGGCAGTCGCCGAACTCGGCCTTCGTGCGGATGTCGCCCTTTCCCGGCACCACTTCCATATAGCCGTTCTCGACCTTCCACTCGGCCGCGGCACCGTCCTTGTTGAACCAGTTCGCCAGGTCACGCCCGTCAAACAGCACGATGGCATCCGAGGGCGGCAGTCCGACACTCGCCTGGGTGCTGCAGGTGCCCGGCAGCACCACGCGGGGCTGCGGACGTTTGCCATCGTGAACCCGCCAGCAACTGCCGGGGATGATCGGCGTATCGTCGTACCCCACATTCGGCTTGGTCGTGTCTGCCATATCCCGATCTCCTTCACGGAAAACTGCACCCGAGGCAGCGCCGCGGTTCGTGCGCTACGGCCTCAACGGCTATCGTAAGCATGGTCGCCCTCATGTCAAGATGCGGGCGACGGAATGCGCTCGGTCGGCGGGCGACACGGTTCTGCCGGGCCGCCGGCCCGTCGTGGTGGAACGCGGGATCTCCGTATCCCGCGGCCGGGTTGCGGAGAACCCGGCTTCCAGGGGCAGGCCGGGCGGGCCGGGCGGGCCGGGCAGGCCGGGCGGGCCGGGCGGGCCGGGGTGAAACGTGCGAGTCTCGTACAAGGGTATCAGGGTGCAGCCTGGAGACGTGTGATCATGGCCCGTCCGTACCGTATCTGTGTGGTCAGCCTGGGCTGTCCGAAGAACCTGGTGGATACCGAGGTCATGTGCGGCGCGCTCGCCAGCGCCGGCTTCCAACTCACCGCCGACCGCGACGACGCCGACCTGCTGCTGATCAACACCTGCAGCTTCATCAAGGATGCACGCAGCGAAGCCGCGGACGAGATCCTGCAGGCGCTGCGCTGGAAGCGCCATGGGCGCGGCCACCGCAAGGTCGCCGTGGCCGGCTGTCTGCCGCAACGCGCCCCGACCGAGACCGCCGAGGCGTACCCCGATGTCGATCTCTTCCTCAGCCTCGATGACGTCCCGCGGGCCGCAGCCCTCGTGCGCGGGCTCAGCGACGCCGCCGGCGCCACCCGCAACGTCCCCTCTGGCGGGCTGCCGACCTACCTCTACGACCACACGGCACCGCGGCTGACCCTCACCCCGCCATCCTACGCCTATGTCAAGATCGCCGAGGGCTGCGACCACCGCTGCGCCTACTGCAGCATCCCCGCCATCCGCGGCCGCCAGCGTAGTCGGCCGCTGGCCTCGGTGCTCGAAGAGTGCCGCCAACTCCTGGGCCAGGGCGCCCGCGAACTCGACCTGATCGCCCAGGACACCAGCCGCTACGGACTCGACCGCGACGACGGTGCCGGCCTCGCCGAGCTCGTGCGCGAGATCGATACCCTGCCCGGTGACTTCTGGGTCCGCGTGCTTTACACCCATCCGCGCTACGTGACCGAGCCGCTGATCGATGCCCTGGCGGCGAGCCCGCACGTCGTCCCCTACCTCGATATCCCTTTGCAGCACATCAGCGATCCCGTCCTCAAGGCCATGCGCCGCGGCCTCGGCGGCCGCGACACGCGAACGCTCATGGAGCGGCTGCGCGAACGCTGGCCGGGAGTCGCTGTCCGCACCACCTTCCTCGTCGGCTTCCCCGGCGAAACCGAGGCCGACTTCGAGCAACTGCTCCAGTACGTCACCGAGTACCGCTTCGATCGCCTGGGCGTTTTCGCCTACTCCCCCGAGGCCGGCACCCCCGCCGCTGAGATCACCGAGGGCTGCGTCCCGCCCGCCGTGGCGGCCGCCCGCCGCGACGCCATCATGGCCCGCCAGCAGGACCTCGCCACCGAGGCCAACCGCGCCCTCATCGGCCGCACCTTGCGCGTCATCGCCGACCGCGAAGAGCACCCCGGCCGCTACCTCGGCCGCAGCGCCGCCGATGCCCCCGACATCGACAACGTCGTCCACTTCCGCGGCCCCCGCGGCGGCGTCGACGGGCACTTCGCCCGCGTGCGCATCGACAAGGCCTCCGCCTACGACCTCTCCGGCACCGCCGTGTGAGCCCGCGGCTATGCATGCCGTTCGCATGGGGCGACGCTGAGTCACGCCTATGCGTGGTTCCTTCTCTTGCCGGCGCGGGAGATGCGCCCCATAGCACCTTTGGGGCTTGACGCCCCGCCTTATCCCCCTATGGTGACACACCAGAGGAATGCGGACGATGCCGGAACGTTGTGAGGAGGGTGCTGTGGGACGAGACGCCGATCCAGTCAATCCATCGCACACCGTCCTCATCGCGCTGTGCGGCCTCAGCCCCGCGGTGATCACCGAAACCGTCTGGGCTCTGGCCCACGAATCACCCGCAATCCTCCCCGACCGGGTGATCGTGCTCACCACCGGCCCTGGCCGCGAGGCCATCCGCCGCGACCTGCTCAAGGCGCGGGTCTGGCAACGCCTACGGCACACGCTTGAGGCCCCCGCGTCGCGGCTGCGCTTCAGCGACACCGGCGACTGCATCCGGCTTTTCCCTGCCAGCGATGCCGATGGCGAACTTGAGGACATTCTGACCGCCGCGGACAACGCCGCGGTCGGCGATTTCATCCTCGAGACCTTACGCCAGTTCACGGAGAACCCCGACACGCGCGTGGTCTTTTCCATCGCTGGCGGCCGCAAGACCATGACCGCCCTCGGCGCCCTCGCCATGACTCTGCTGGGCCGTCCTGGCGACCGTTTGTGCCACGTGCTCGTCAACCCACCCTTCGACTCGCCGCAACTGACCCCCCGCTACCATTTCCCCGACCCGGGCATCGCGGAGTACGTCGACAAGGAAGGTACCCTGCGAGCAGCCGCGGACGCCCGCATCACCCTCTGCGACATCCCCTATGTCAGGACCCGCACGCTGTTTGCCGAACACCTCAAGAGCCTTCCCGGCACCTTCTCCCTCCTGGTCGCCCGCGCCAATCAGTCGATGGCGGCGGCCCCCCCACAACCTCGTATTGCGCTCGCCCCCCACGCCCAGCGTTGCGAGGTCAACGGTCGTACGGTCATCCTGGCGACGTCTGAGTTCATCCTCTTCTGGATGCTGTGTGAACGGGTGCGACAGGGCCGGGGGCCAGTTCAAGGACAGGCGGAACTCTCAAACCACCTCGGCGATTTCGATTCCTGCATCAGCAGCACGTCGATGCCCGAGAAACTGCACTGGGACTCCAAGCCCTTTGAGGACGACAGCTACGTGCGCAGACTGGCTAACCGACTAAGGACGAAGCTGGAGCAGGTGCTCGGCGATGACCCTTCCTGGCCCCTTCTCGACCCTACACCGCAGCGTGGCCACTATGGCATCCGCGTCGCCCCGGAGGCCATCGAGATCACCGGCGGCACCTGATCCGGCTGACCACCCCGCTCTCAGTGGTGGGCGAGGCCCTCGACACGCTCCAGTCCGAACTCCTGGGGGACGACGACGACAAGAGGGAACTCGAACTCATCCGCCGGCAGCGAGTCGTGTTCCAGCATCTCCAGCAACGCCTCCACGAGATCCGGCGAACCGGAAAGCAGCAGGCCTACTCGGCGGTCACGGCCTACGCCAACGGTGCGGTGGAGGAGCTCTCCGAGATCTCCCGTAGCGAAGACGCGGAGGCACTCCTCGAAGCGGGCCTGCAGCAAGCGGCCGCCCGGATCGACCAACTCTACGACGGCACTGAGGGCGAGATCCGCGAAGCCCGCGACCAGGCCGCTGCGGACCTTGACGAGATCGGGGAAAGCCCGCTTGGCCAAGCCGTGGCTCGCCTCGACAGGCAGTGTGCGCAGAAGGCCGGCGTCGACATGGCGGCGTCCCGACCGGCCGGCGCCAGCGCCATGCCCCAGTTCGCCCGCGCTGCCTGCACACCCTTGCAGAAGGGCCTGCAGGCGGCTGCCAAGGACGCGAAGGGACTTCGCGACACCGTCTACAAGCTGGGGAAGACGTTTGGGAAGAAGTTCCGCCCCCACGAGGCAGTGAAGGGCGGAAAGTGGCTGGCAAAGGCGGCGGGGAAGCTTGGAAAAGCGGTTCCGGTGGCCGCCGTGGCCCTCGACTTCTACATCCAGTACAGCGAGGAGAAAGGCAAGGAACAGAAGGAGCGCTACCTGGCGAACCTCCGCATCTCCTTGCGAAGCGCCTTCGCCCGTGAGGCGAAGGTCGCGGCCGACACCCTCGATGCTGCCGTCGTGGAGTCTTCCAGCACACCAGTCCTGGAGCGCCTACGCGACCTGGACCAGCAGGCCGAGCAGGTCGCCACAGCGCGCGTCGGACGTACAGGCATCCAGAACGACATCGGCGTGCTCAAGAGGCGCTGCGCCGCACTGCGGGAGAAACTCGACGGCGGGCAACCCGGCGGCACGAAATGAGCGCGGGATCCTGCCAAGCGCCGCGAACCACTCTGACGTGCGAGGTGATCTGACCCATGCCGACCCTCTATCTCAACGGCCACCTGAGCGAAGCCCGCCTCGACGGCAAGTGCATCGAGGTCAGCCGCGCCGACACCGCGAAGGACACCGTGGTCACCATGCGCGTGCCCTTCCATGACTTGGAGCGCGTCGTCGTCATCGGCCAGGCCTCCTTCACCACGCCGCTATTGCAGAAGCTGGCCGGGGAGGGTATTCCCCTGCACCTGATCAGCGGCCACGGCCGCTGGCTCGGCGCCTTCTACCCCAATGCCAACGGCCATGCCCTGCGTCGCCTGCGCCAGTACGATCTGGCCCGCGATGGCCACTTCAGCTTGGATATCGCCGTACGCGCCGTTGCCGCCAAGATCCGCAACAGTCGTCGCGTCCTGCAACGCCTGGCCGCCAGCCGCGACGGCAGCGCCGACGCGAAACACCTCGATGCCTGCAATTCGCTTCAGGCCCTGGCGCGGCAAGCCGAAGCCGTCGAGACCTTCGAGTCGCTCCGCGGCTATGAGGGCTATGCCGCAGCCATCTACTTCGACCGGCTCGCCCGCTACTTCCCCGAGGACGCGCCCTTCAACGGCCGCAACCGCCGCCCACCCAAGGATGCCGCCAACGCCCTGCTCTCGTGGTCCTACACCATCGTCCTCAGCGAGATCGACGCTGCCGTGCGCAGCGCCGGTCTCGATCCCTGCCTCGGCTTCCTCCACGAGATCAGCTATGGCCGCCCCTCGCTCAGTCTTGACCTCCTTGAACCCCTGCGCGCCCCCCTCTGTGACATGCTCGTACTACGCCTGCTCAACCACAAGCTGCTGCGCGCCGCGGAGCACTTTGAGACCAGCGCCGAAGACGGCGGCATCTACCTCAACGCCGAAGGCCGCCGCGCCTTCTTCCCCGAGTACGAACGCACCATGCAGCGTCGCTTCGCCGAAAGTAAGGGCGCTCCACATACCGACTTCCGTCTCGCCATCCGCGAACAGGTCAACGCCTTGCTGCGCACCATGGAGAACCGCGAAGAGATGCGTCTCTTCGTGATGCCATGAGCGACGACTGGAACGAAGCCATCGAGTGGCACAACGCCTACCAGGCCGGCGTCACTGAGTTCCACCCCGGACCCGAAGCGCGCGAGGTGCAGCACATGTTCTACCTGGTCGCCTACGACATCGCCGACCCCTCCCGCCTGCGCCGCGTCGCCAAAACCTGCGAGGACTACGGCATCCGCCTCGAAAAGAGCGTCTTCCAGTGCGACCTGCCCGAAGCGCAGTTCCAGAACCTCTGGTGCGCCCTCATCGACCTGGTCAACACCGACGAAGACGCCGTCATCGCTTACCGCATCTGCCAGGCCTGCGTCCGCCAGGCCGAAAGCCTGGGCGTCGTCCCGGCCCTGGAGAAGCGCGTGTGCTATATCCTGTGAAAGCGCTCCGCCCCCCCTGCCCCTTCCTCTTCCGTCGCACCCTCTCCCTTCCGTCGTACCCCTTGTCTTCCGTCTTGCCGTCGGCGCTGCCTCCCCTGTCGCCCTCCCTTCCGCCGTGCCCTCTGTCTTCCGTCCTTCCCCGCCTCCTCTTCTTCCGTCGTGCCCCTCCCTCTTCCGTCCTGCCATCGGCACTGCCTCCCCTGTCGCCTTCCCTTCCGCCGTGCCCTCTGTCTTCCGTCCTTCCGTCGGCGTGAGGCGCAACTGCCCGGAAATGGCCTTCCCACTCCGAGCGCCACAAGTACCGTAGAATGAGCCTGTTCCATCCTACCATCCCCCCCCCGCTCAGCGCCCGCCGCCCTCTCGGAACCACCCGTTCCGCCGTCCCCCGCCGACGGGCGCCACAAGTCCTTGACACTGAGAACCCCAGAGAGTAGACTGTCCGAAGACCCCCCGCAGCCGAAAGGCGATTGAGACGTACGAACCTGCTGCAGGCTCTTGCCCAGGATCCGGCTGTCCGAAGACCCCCCGCAGCCGAAAGGCGATTGAGACATCCGCCGCGATCTGCGCCTTGATCGCGTCCAACACGTCCGAAGACCCCCCGCAGCCGAAAGGCGATTGAGACACGATGTCAAGCTGGCTATGTGTCTCAGGACCGATAACCAGGTCCGAAGACCCCCCGCAGCCGAAAGGCGATTGAGACTCGCGATCTGGTCCCCGATGGCCGCCACGAGGGCGTCGTCCGAAGACCCCCCGCAGCCGAAAGGCGATTGAGACTAGCCGCAGGCTGCCGGTTCGAGGTACAACTGCGGTGTCCGAAGACCCCCCGCAGCCGAAAGGCGATTGAGACCCCTTCCAAACTACCGTTTTAGTGTCATTTGCTTATGTCGTCCGAAGACCCCCCGCAGCCGAAAGGCGATTGAGACCACCGGGGTCTTGCCGAAGTTGAGCGAGTACAGAGCGTGTCCGAAGACCCCCCGCAGCCGAAAGGCGATTGAGACATCCGCGCCCGGCGCTCGTTCATCAGCATGGCCACGCGGTCCGAAGACCCCCCGCAGCCGAAAGGCGATTGAGACTTGACCACCTTGGCCCAGTTCCCAACCACGCGCTGCAGGTCCGAAGACCCCCCGCAGCCGAAAGGCGATTGAGACCGCTGTCGCCGATTGGCGCGGTCTTGCGCGGACTCGGGGCACGGTCCGAAGACCCCCCGCAGCCGAAAGGCGATTGAGACGGCTCATCCATCCGGTGGCCTCGTCATAGGCTACCCACGTCCGAAGACCCCCCGCAGCCGAAAGGCGATTGAGACATGGGCTAGCTAAGCACATAAGTTATCCCAGTGATGTTAGTCCGAACACCCCCCGCAGCCGAAAGGCGATTGAGACTTGCTCTTGCGGTGCGATTCCAGTACCCGGCACCCGGCGTCCGAAGACCCCCCGCAGCCGAAAGGCGATTGAGACCGTTGTGCTTCAGCACGATTGCCGAATGGATCTGCATGTGTCCGAAGACCCCCCGCAGCCGAAAGGCGATTGAGACTCGCGCCCCACTGCCATAGCTACACCTAAGTCTGTCTCGTCCGAAGACCCCCCGCAGCCGAAAGGCGATTGAGACACCTGTGCGGGTGTCTGGGGTAGGTCAAGCGCCGTGTGTCCGAAGACCCCCCGCAGCCGAAAGGCGATTGAGACTACTCCAGGGAAGTGTGTAGTTCTTGGTGCTAAGATATACCTCGTCCGAAGACCCCCCGCAGCCGAAAGGCGATTGAGACAGCACGCCGGCCTTGATGGCTTCCTGGAAGTGCAGGACGTCCGAAGACCCCCCGCAGCCGAAAGGCGATTGAGACGCGTCCCTTGCAGGGTACCCGCTAGTGCCTTGGCGCGTCCGAAGACCCCCCGCAGCCGAAAGGCGATTGAGACGGGCGCGGCGGTCGCGGGATTGGGCGATGGGGCCGGGGTTGTCCGAAGACCCCCCGCAGCCGAAAGGCGATTGAGACATACGCGACCCGAACGGCTTCCAGTCGCAGGGATTCGTGAGTCCGAAGACCCCCCGCAGCCGAAAGGCGATTGAGACCTCAGCGATGGAGGGTTCATTGCGTCATTCATTCCCGTTGTCCGAAGACCCCCCGCAGCCGAAAGGCGATTGAGACTCTCCGCCGCGACCTTACGGTATGCGTCTAACGCCTGACGCGTCCGAAGACCCCCCGCAGCCGAAAGGCGATTGAGACGGGTTTCTGCAGTCCAGTTGATCGGGTTCTTCCCAGGTCCGAAGACCCCCCGCAGCCGAAAGGCGATTGAGACTGGTGGACTGCTGACTTCTGTACTTCTGCCCAGTACAGTCCGAAGACCCCCCGCAGCCGAAAGGCGATTGAGACAACTTCTCGGCCTTCGCAAGCAGGTCGTCGTACTTCGTCTGTCCGAAGACCCCCCGCAGCCGAAAGGCGATTGAGACACCGCGAGCTCGGACACTTGCTGGCTGTCGGCGATCAAGTCCGAAGACCCCCCGCAGCCGAAAGGCGATTGAGACTTGCCGCGGACGCGCGCCACCGCCTCACCGTTCAAGGGTCCGAAGACCCCCCGCAGCCGAAAGGCGATTGAGACCCGGCATCCCAATCGCGGAAGCCCATGCAGTAGCCGGTGTCCGAAGACCCCCCGCAGCCGAAAGGCGATTGAGACCCGATCCGCGCTGTGGTCAGCTTTGGGCATTTGAAGGCTCCGAAAAGACCCCAAGGCCGAAAGGCGATTCAGACTCGGCAGCAAGAGCCGACCCGACGGTCGGCGCTCCCAGGTCCGAAGCCCCCCCGCAGCCGGAAGGCAATCGAGACGGCTGGCACAGTCCCAGTGTGCCCGTTCAGGGACCGCCAGCATCGCGCTGAGCCGCTGCCCTCCATGCACTCCATCCCATCCCGCCGGCAACCTCCCCACAACCCTGGGGCGAGGTCACCACGGCGACACCCTCCGGTGGGGCCACTCAGGCCGCCCGTTCTGGTACACTTCCTGACCGCCCGCCGACTCGGACACGCTCCGTGTCATCCAAACCGGCCGCGAGGGGTCGGCCGCGTCAGGGCGGCGGGGGTCTGCCGCGGTCGAACTCGAGGGCGGGGCAGCGGTGACCGTTTCGGCCGGGCCTGCCCAGGACTTCACGCTTGGGCTCGGCTCCAGGGGCTGGACAAGGCGTCAGCGGGGGGTATGGTTTCACGCAGCCGGGCCGACCGGACGCTGACGGCAGGCCAACGCCGCCGAGGCCTGATCTGGAGCGCAACCTGACGCAGGGTGGCCGATGTCGCAGCAGTACCGGCGAATCCAGGAACAACTTTTCACCCGCACGCGTGACTACTTCGGGCTGAGTGACGCCGAGGCGTGGGTGATCCTGGATGACGTCGTGCGGAACTTGGAGGCGCTGGCGGCGGACCTCACGCCGCACGCGGAGCCGTCGGCAGATCCGGCGGCCTCACCACAGCGCATCATGCAGGCCCTCACGTCGTTGGCGGACCAGCTCGAGTGCGCGGTTCTGGCCCAGATCGTGGCACACCTGGCCGAAGCCGGCATCCTCGCTGGCCGCCCGTTGCCGGGGCCGGCCCTGGAGCCGCTGACGCAATTCGTCTGCGGGCTCCGGCAAGCCATGCCCCCGGTAACCCACGGCCGTGGCAACTGGCCTGCCCCGGTTGCCGCCAGCCCCATCGGCCGCCCATCCACACCGAACAGAAGCACCTGACCATGCGTACCCCAGAGCGCAAGATCATGACCCTTGAGCAGGCCGTTGCCTGGCACCGGACGCTGCGTGACAACCACCAGCGCCTGGCTGTGACCAATGGCTGCTTCGATCTCCTCCACCGCGGCCACGCCGAGTACCTGGCGCGGGCCCGCGAGCATGCCGATGCCCTGCTGGTTGCCGTCAACAGCGATGCCTCAGTCAAGGCCCTCAAGGGCCCGAGCCGACCGGTGGTCAACGAGGCCGACCGGGCCTACCTCCTCGCCTCCCTCGAGGCCGTCGATGCCGTCGTCGTGTTCGCGACCGCGAAGCCCATCGACATCTTCTGCCAGGTGCGCCCCGAGATCTACGTCAAGGGCGGCGACTACACCATCGATACCATCGATCGCGAAGAGCGTACGCTACTCCTGAGCCTGGGTTGCGAGGTGCGCATCATCCCGCTCATTCCCGGCGTCTCAACCACGAACACCATCTCCCGCGTGCGCGGTCAGGACTGAGGAGAGAAACCGCCATGTCCGCGGACCCGCATCCGGTTCCAGGAGCGCCCGTCGGCAGCGGCGCCTTGCTGATCGCTGATCTTCCCGACCGCGAACGGCCCCGCGAACGCCTGATGGCCCAAGGTTCGGACGCACTCAGTGACGCGGAGCTGCTGGCCATTCTGCTACGGACCGGCCGCCGCGGTGTCTCTGCCCTCGATGTCGCGCGGCACCTGCTCAATGAGTTTGGCGGCTCGCTGAACCGCCTGGCAACCGCCGGCGTCTCGGAGTTGCGCCGCGTCCCCGGGATCGGCCCCGCCAAAGCCGTCGAGATCCACGCCGCGTTCGCCCTGGCGCGCCGACTTGCCGGCAGCGCCGGGACCGCCCTGCGTTGCCTGAACGAACCCCAGGCCGTCTGCGATCTCTTCCGCGAGCAGTTCCGCACCGCAACCCAGGAGGAGTTCCATGCGCTGCTGCTCGACGCCAAAAACCACCTGCTGCTGCGCGAGCGCATCACCCTGGGCCTGGTCGACCGTACCCAGATCCATCCCCGCGAGGTCTTCCGCAGTGCAATCCGGGAGAACTGCTCGCGCGTCTTGCTGGTCCACAACCATCCCAGCGGCGACCCTACCCCCTCCGCCCAGGACATCGCCGCCAACCGCCAACTCGTGGAGGCCGGCAAGATCATCGGCATCGAGGTCCTCGACCATGTCGTGATCGGCAATCCGGCCCGGGCCCATGGCCGCGCCTACGTCAGCTTTCGCCAGGAAAATTTGATGTAGCGCCGACTGCCCGCGCCCCCCCTGCCCTGCCCTATGACCCCCACCCAACGACGCAATTCAGCCCTCAACGCCGCCGGCGAAGCGCTGTTCGGGTTCAAGGGGAACCTGATGGCGTCGGCGACGGTCCTGACGGTCCTGCTGCGCGAGTACGGCGCCAGCCCGCGACTGATCGGAGCCGTGTGGAGCATCGAGACCGCCGGAGCGCTGCTGCCGCAATTGCTGGGGTTGTACGTCTTTCACTCCTACCAACAACGGAAGCGGCGGCTGATCCTGTGGCACGTTGTCGTCATGCTCCCGATCGTGGGCGTGATGAGTGCCCTGACCTGCCTGGCTCCCCGCCTGGACCCGGCGGTGTACCGCTGGAGCATGCTCGCAGGCCATGCCTACTACTGGTTCATGATCGGGGTCGTCAACGCGGCTTGGACCGACTTCCTGGCTGGGATCTTCCCCGTCAACATCCGCGGCACGGTGATGGGGCTGGCCATGTTCGCCGCCTCCTTCGCCGGGGCCGCCGGCGGGCTGGCCGCCGGTTACCTCATCGGCATCTTCCCGTCCCCGCAGGTCTACGCGGCGCTGTACGCTGCCGCCTGGTGCCTCGGGACCCTGGCGATGTGCCTCTGGATCCCGGTGGACGACAGCGCGCTGCGCGAGAGCCCGGAGCCGCCCCCGCCAGCGATACGAACCCTGGGGCGGCACTTTGCCCAGAGCCTCTCCGACCGGAACTTCCGCGCCTTCCTCGTCGCCCGCATCCTGGCGACCCTCGGCTTCTGCATCATCCCCTTCATCGCACTCCGCTTCATGAGCCCCGCCGGCGGCGGCCTGTCGCGCAGTACGATCGTCTCCTGCGGCGCCGCGATGACGCTGGGGTTCTCGTTGGGCAGTGTGGTCATGGGGCCGCTGGGAGACCGCCATGGACACCGCC
Source organism: uncultured Victivallales bacterium (assembly GCA_903837355.1). Classification (GTDB taxonomy): domain Bacteria; phylum Verrucomicrobiota; class Lentisphaeria; order Oligosphaerales; family JAFGRS01; genus CAILUI01. The sequence continues at coordinate 36,093 of CAILUI010000440.1, read as the reverse complement.
TGGGGGTGCTCCTGGGAGCCGGCCTGCAGGTCGTCGCTCTGCTCGTCCTGCTGCGGGTCCCGGGATTGGGCGGCTGCATTCTGGCCTACGGCTGCGCGGGGGTCTGCAATGCCTGCGGCAACGTCTCACACTACAACATGATTTTCGAGACGTGCCCGCACGCGCATCGCATGGCCCACATCGCGGTTGGCAACCTGATCATCGGTACGCCGATGGCGTTCGCTGCCGTTCTGGCCGGGCTGATCGCGGAGCGCTCCTCGCTCGACACCGTCTTCCGGATCTGCCTGGTCCTGAGCGTCGCCGCCTTCGCCTGGTGCCTGCTGCGCGTCCGGGAGCCACGCACTCTGAAGCTCAGCGCGGCCTGAGCGTGAAGGGCGGCCGCGGCGCGCGACGGTACCAGCCAATCACCCGCTCCCGGTGGTCGCGGCGGCTCAGCGCCTGCAAGCAGGCTGGGGAGCTTCGCCCTCCAAGGGATATGGCGGCGGCTCAGCGCCTACCCGCCGTCTGCAAGACCGCCGTCTGCAAGACCGCCGTCTGCAAGACCGCCGTCTGCAAGACCTGGGGAGCTTCGCCCTCCATGGGGACGGGAACCCACGCCCGCCTGGCGGGCGGGTCAGTAGCCACCGAACTCGTCGATGGCGTCCTTCATGGCGAGGATATTGGCGATCGGGACATCACGTTCCAGGACGTGCGCCGGACCGATGACCAACCCGCCATCGGCCCCGAGGTTGTTGATGACCTCGCGCACATGACGCCGGACGTCGTCGGGGCTGCCGAAGGGTAGCACCGATTGCACGCCGAGGCCGCCCCAGAACGCCAGGCGGCTGCCGAAGTCGCGCTTGATCTGCGCCTGGTCCAGACACTCGGGCTGCAGCGGATTCAGGACCTCGACTCCGAGATCGATGAGGTCAGGAATCAGATCGGTGATATTGCCATCGCTGTGGTACCAGATGATGACCTCGGGACGGGCCGCCTTGGCGGCGCGGATAACGCGCTGCAAGCGCGGGGCAAACCAGGTTCGCCACAGCGCCGGGCTCAGCATCAGTCCAGTCTGCATGGCGACGTCGTCCCCGATCTGGAGCACGTCGACGCCGGCGGCAGCGAAGGCGGCGGCAGCGACCACGCGGCGGTCGGTGATGCGGTCAAGCAGAGCGCTGGCCCAGGCGGGGCGGAAGGCCATGTCCTCGAACAGCAGCTCCATCGAGCGCAGTTCCCAGGCGATCTCGAAGACGGTCTCGGCCAGAGCGACGATCACCGCCCGGCCAGCCCCGTCCTGGAGTTGGCGCACGCGCTCGGCGGCACCCTCGTAACGGTAGGCCTGATCGAAATCCGGCCAGGGATAGTCCTCGATGTCAGAGAGCTTGGTTGCCTGCTGCAGCGGGTAGAAGTACTCGGCGTAGTGCCGCTCCTGATCCCAGACCCGCCCCCGCCCCCACTCGTCACACTCCACCGGGCGCTGGAAGTAGGGACTGAAGTCCGTCCGCAGACGCGTCGGACCGCAGCCGACCCCGGAGATATCGACGCGGAAGTGCGCCGCGAGATCGACTCCAGGCAGGTGCTTCTGCAGCTCCTGCACGACCCCGTGCTCCATCCACATGTCCCGCGGCACCCGGTCTGGCTTGCCGCGGCGGCAGGCGATCAGGACTCGTTCACGAGAGGTCACGGCAAGACTCCTCCGAACAGCAGCGCCCCTGGGTTAGCTGATCATCTCCAAGGCCATCTTGCCTTCCTTGGGATGTACATCGCGCACGCGCACACGGACACGCTGGCCCACCTGAACCGAGCCGATGGTGAAGAGTACACCACGCTCGAAGACGCCGTCGAGTTCGGCCAGGACAAAGCGGCCGTCGCGGTTCACGACGACCGCGTCGAGGTCCTCGCCCATCTTCTGCTGCCGCACATACTCGAGCAACCAGTTCCGGCGCGCCTCGCGTTCCAGCATGCGGTTCTGCTGGCTCATGCGTTCGACCGCCCCCAGCACTTCCAGCAACTCCACTTGGGAATAGGGGAAGGCGCGACCCTCGACGTGGGCATCCAACTGCCGCGCCAGCACCAGGTCGGCATAGCGCCGAATCGGCGAGCTGATCTGGGTATAGAGCTCGAGGCCGAGCCCGGCGTGGCGCTGCGGAATGGTACTCAAGCGGGTCCGTTTGAGCTTGCGCACCTGGCGCTCGAAATCGACCGGGTCATAGCGGGTCATGCTCTGCACCGGCTCCGAGGGCGGATCCTGAACGCGGTAGATCACCGGGATGTCGTGGCGCAAGGCGTACTCGGCCGTGAGCCGATTCGCGAGGATCATCATCTCACTGACGACGCGACGCGACGGCGACGTCGGGTCGAGGACCTTCACCGTGATGCGCCCACCCACAACGTGGATGCTAGGCTCGGGACGCGAGAGGGTGAAGCCGCCCGCGGCCACCCGCCCCGCCGCCAAGGTCTCGCTGATCCGCAGCAAGCGCGTCAGGGACTCGCCCAGGCCACCCTGCGGCGCTGCCAGCAAGGCATCGGCCTGATCGTAGCTCAGCCGCCGCGTCACCCGCACCTGGGCTCCGGCAAACTCCCAGTCCTCGAGGCTGCCGTCCGGGCCGAAGACGACCCGGAAGCTCAGGGTCGCGCGCAGCTTGCCCTCACTAAGGCTGGCGAGGTCGCAACTCAGACGGTCGGGGAACATCATCACCGTCGTGGTCGGCAGGTAGAGCGACAGCGGCCGCTCCATGGCCACACGGTCGAGGACGTCGTCTTTGCTCACAAAATGGGCTGGGTCGGCAATGTGAATGCCGACGATCGTACGGTCACCGTCGCGCTCGACGGACAGCGCGTCGTCCACCTCGCGGGTCTCGTCGTCGTCAATACTGAAACTCTCGAGCCCGGAGTAATCGGCACGGGCGCTGTCGCCCACGTAGGGCACCAGGCCCGCGGCATATTCCAGCACGGCCGTCGAGAAGCCGGCATGGATGCCGTTGACCAGCAGGAACGGATCGGCATCGGCGGGCAGGTTCCCCGTCCGGGTCACCAGTTCAAGTGCGAGATCGCGGGCGGTCCGGCGGGTGCCGCCCACCTCAGAAAGAGTGTTGACGGCATCGCAACTATGCCCGACCAGCAGGTAGTCGCGGGCCTGGCGTACAAAGTCCTGCATCTCCGCCGGCACACTGAGTTGGCCGCGCTCCGGATTGGCCAGCAGGGCGCGGACCCACGCCTGGGACTGGTCCCGCAGTTGGGCGCGGTCGGCACGCTTCCGCCGCAGCGCCTCCACCTCCGCGGCTTCGGCGCGCGTGCGCACACTGAACTCCAGCCCTTTCCGCCGGAAGCGGACCGGGTCCGCGGTCAGACAGCGCGCCAGCGCCGAGAGGTGCAGGGGCTCGACGTCGCCGAAGTACTCGCGACTCATGGTACCGATGGCGATCGGGCCAGGCTGATCCTGCAGGCTTTCCCAGAGCAACTCCAGGTCGATCTCGGCCATGGTCGCCTGGATGCGGATCGCCAGGGCAGCGAGCGCGTGGGACGGATCGGTAGTGACGGTGCCATGCACGGCCACCACCTGCCGCTCCGCGGCGCGGTCATTGCGGCCACCCTCGAGCTGCACCTGCAGTTTGTCGTGGGTCTGGCGCAAGACAACAGCGAGGACCATCTCGGTGCTGCCGAGATAATCGATGATACGGTTCTCGAGTTCCATTACGGCTCGTAATAGGTGTAACCGCGCAGGCCGTTCTGGTAGGCATCCAGAATCTCCCGGCGGTCCCGCGGTGAGATGAGCCCGGAGCGGACGGCCCGTTCGGCTTTCTGGCGGACCAGATCCGCCATCACCTTCGGGTCGTATTCCACGTAGGCCAGCACGTCGGCGACGCTATCCCCCTCGATCTCGCGGGTGTACTCCACCTCGCCGTCGCCGATGCAGCGTACGGTGATCACGTTGGTGTCGCCCAGCAGGTTGTGCAGGTCGCCCAGGGTCTCTTGATAGGCACCCACCAGGAAGGCGCCCAGAATGTAGTCGTCCCCAGGTTTGAGGGCGTGCAGCGGCAGGCTACCCTTGACGTCGTGCAGATCGATGAAACGGTCGATCTTGCCGTCGCAGTCACAGGTGATGTCCGAAAGGATGGCCTGCCGCGTCGGCCGTTCGCCCAGGCGGTGGATCGGCATGATGGGAAACAACTGATCGATGGCCCAGGCGTCGGGCAGGCTCTGGAAGACGCTGAAGTTGGCGTAGTAGATGTCGGTCAGGGCGTCAGCCAGGCCGGTCAGTTCCTCCGGCACATAGCGGCGATTCGGCACCGCCTCGCCGATCTCCGACAGCACCGTCCAGAAGATCTGCTCGGCGACGGCCCGCTGGCGCAGCGAGATGCCGCCGTGCTCGAACCGCGCCCTGACCTCGTCCCGATAGTAGAGCAAGTCGTGCAGGCACTCCTGCGCATTCTTCACGGTCAGATCGTCCCTGACCTGCAGCATGTTCTGTACCAGCTCATGGCTCTCGCGGTCGGCTTTCACCGACGCCATATCAATGGCAAACTGATTGGAGTCCAGGATGTTGAACAGCAGCACCGAGTAGTACGCCACCAGGGCTCGCCCGGATTCGCTGATCAGCGTCGGATGCGGCACGCCGACTTCATCGCAGACAGTCATCACGACCTCGACCAGGTCGGAGCAGTACTCGCTGATGGTGTAGTTGCGGCTGCTGCCGAAGTTGGTATGCGAGCCATCGTAGTCGACCGCCAGCCCGCCGCCGACGTCCAGCAGACCCATCGGCGCCCCCTCCTGCACCAGCCCCGTATAGACGCGGCAGGCTTCGGCAACGCCGCGGCGGATATCGCGGATATTGGGGAGTTGCGACCCCAGGTGGTAGTGCAGCAACTGCAGACAGTCGAGCATCTCGGCCTCGCGCAGTTGGTCCACCACGGCGATGAGCTGGGCCGCATTCAGGCCGAACACGCTGCGGTCGCCGCCGGAGTCATTCCAGTGTCCGCTGGCCCGCGTGCTGGGCTTCATGCGCACCCCGATGCAGGGGCGCACCCCCAAGGCCTGGGCGCGACGGAGGATCAGCGGTAGTTCGCTGGGCATCTCCAGCACCAGGACCGTATTGACGCCCATCTTGCGGCCGAAGAGGGCCAGGTCGATGAACTCCTCGTCTTTGTAGCCGTTACACACCAGGTAGGCACGAGCATCATCCAGATAGGCCAGGGCCGCTACCAGTTCGGCCTTGCTGCCCGCCTCCAGCCCGTGGTGGTAGCGCTTACCAAAGTGCGTGATCTCCTCGATCACCTGCTGCTGCTGATTGACCTTGATAGGGTAGACGCCGCGGTACTCGCCCTTGTAACCGGCCTCCTTCATCGCGCTATGGAACTCATTGTTCAACATAGCGATACGTGAATCGAGGATGTCACCGAAACGCAGCAACAAAGGCAACCCGAGACCCCGCGCCTTCAGCCCGGCAGCCACCCGCATCAGGCTGATGGTGCAGGACCCCTCCTCGCCCTGCAGCGTGACGACCACCTCGCCCTCGTCATTCACGGCGAAATAGCCCGAGCCCCACTCCCGAATGCCGTAGAGATCGGCGGAGCGCTCGCTCGTCCATCGCTCGATGGAGGATGTCTTGGTCGGCACGTGCGTCTAGCGCTCCCTGCTGCGGCGTGATTCAGATCTTGGGACGCCGCTTCCAGCCGCCCGGGGCCGGGCGGCGTCGCCGCCCGCCTTCCTCACTCCAGTCATCGCCGTCTTCGCCGGCGCCGTCCTCCTCCACGTCCCCGTCGTCCTCCGCAGTGCCATCCTCCTCGTCATCCCATTCCCCCTCGCTGTCCTCGTCAGTTTCCACGTCGATCGGGGCAAACTCCGCCACAACAAAGACTTCGTTGCCGTACTCGTCGACGCCCAGCATGCCGTGCGCCTCGATCTCCTCATCCATGAATTTCATGAGGCGCTTGACCATCGGCCGCGCGTTGACGAGGTACTCGGCCTCGTCCTGCGCGTAGATGGTGACGGCGGTGACCTCGTCCCGCATGTCCCATTCCGAAGGCGCCACCACGCCACGCACCACGATCACGTCCCCGGACTTCTCGCCGTCCGTGGCCTTCTCGCTGGCCTTCGACACCTCGGGGTCTACGGCCTTCTCGCCCGCCTTCGCCTTCGCCTTCGCGCTGCCCTTGCTCTTGTCGCTGTCCTTGGCCTTGCGCTGCATTCCCGGATGCCTCCTCTGTACACCTGCCAACCTGACCTACGGAGCCGGTGACGCGCCCCGTCCCCGAATCGTCACGCCGCCGGCTGTCCGAAGCGCAACGGCCCGCGCCGGCGGCGGCGAGACGTGCGCAAAGATACCGCACCTTCACGCGTTTCCAACTGCCTGCAGAGCCGCAGCGGCTTCGGCAAGGAAGATGTCGGCTGAGAAACGCCCGGGCGCATCCTCATGCCAGCCGCGCACCATCGGCCCGCCGTTGAGCTGTACAAAGGGAATCGCGGTGCGTTGGGTCTGCCGCTGCAGCCGTTCCGCCGCATCGGGATGGGCCTCGATGTCGATCTCGGCGAAGGGGACCTTCCGCTCGTTAAGGATACGTTTGAGGCGGTGGCAGTCCGGGCACCACGCCGTCGTGTACATCAGAAGCTGCTGCTGACCCAGTTCCTGCCACGTCATAGGAGCCCATCCTCAAGTAAACTCATAGTGCTCATAGGTGAAAACGTCCAGGCCGTCGTCGGTGAACCGCGAACACTATACTGCCTGCGGCGGTCCGTGGGAGTGGACTTCGGCGTTCCGGCCACTACCTTCAACGCAGTATTCTTCACACTCAGGGAGGCGACGGCGCCATGGGCGATCTACCGGGGAAACTGACCTGGAAGCCGGGAACGGTCCTGCACCCTTTGCCGGTGGTGCTGGTCGGTTGCGGGCGCATCGGCACCGACGCCAACCTGATCACTCTGGCCTGGACCGGCATCGTCTGCTCCGAACCGCCGCTGCTGTCGATCTCGGTCCGGCCCTCGCGCCACTCCCACGCCCTGATCCTGAAACACCAGGTGTTCACCGTCAATCTGCCCGCGGCGACCCAGGCGACGCAGGTCGACTGGTGCGGCGTGAAGTCCGGACGTGACGTGGACAAGTTCGGTCACACCGGGCTGACGCCTCTGGCCGGACCACAGACCGGGGCGCCGCTGGTGGCCGAGTGTCCCGTCGGCCTGGAGTGCCGAGTCGTTGACAGCCGCTCCCTGGGCAGCCATGACCTCTTCATCGCCGAGATCGTCGCGGTCTACGCCGATGCGGCGCTCGTGGACCCGGACACCCAGGCCTTCGCCCTGGAACGCTCGGCGCCGCTCTGCTACGCGCATGGTAACTACTATGAGTTGGGTGGCTACCTCGGCTTCTTCGGCTTCTCGGTGCAGAAGAAGCCGGGCAAGAAGGCACCCGGCCCACCCCGGCGGCGTTGAGATTCCGGGCGGCAGGGTAGATTAGACAGATTCGGGCGGGAACTCCCCCGACCGTCCAGGCACTGCGCACGACCATGGAACTGACTTTCGAGCGTCTGCATCTCCCCAAGATCCACGCCCTGGCGATCAGCCGCGGCGTCAGCGCCACGTCGGAGAACCTCTTCGTCGCGGTCAGCGGCGATGGCGTCAGCGGGCTCGGGGAGTTGGCCGGCACCAACGCCGCGGGCGGGGAGACCTGCGACAGCGGGATCGAGCAACTGACCCGCTTCTGGGCGACCTGTCCAGCGGATCTGGCGATCTCAGAGATCGGGTGCAGGGCCCGCGCGGCCGGTGTCCGCCCCCGCGCCCTTGCCGCTCTCGATGTGGCCCTCTGGGACCGCTTCGCCAAACTCTGCGGCCAGCCGCTGTGGCGCCTCTTCGGCCTGCCCCGGCATTCGGTCCCGACCAGCATCACCGTCGGCATCAATCCGCCCGAGATCGTCCGCGCCGAGGTCGCCGAGATGCTGCCGCGTACAGGTTGCCGACACCTGAAGATCAAGTTGGGCAACAAGGAAGGCATCGAGGCTGACCAGGCGTCGTTCCTGGCGGCTGCCGAGGCGGCCCGGCCCTTCGGCGTTGGCCTGCGCGTCGACGCCAATGGCGGCTGGTCCCTCGCCGACGCCAAGCGCCTGCTGCCCTGGCTCGCCGAACGCGGCGTGGACTTCGTCGAACAGCCCTTGCCCCAGGGCGACGAGGACCAACTCCCCGAGCTCTTCCGGAACCGCCCGCTGCCGATCATCGCGGACGAGTCCTGCAACCAGGCCAGCGACATTCCCGGCCTGGCCGACCGCGTCGATGGCATCAACCTCAAGCTGATGAAGACCGGCGGGCTGACGGAAGCCCTCCGCCTCGTGGCCGCGGCGCGCGCACATGGCCTGCGGACGATGATCGGCTGTATGAATGAGTCGGCGGTCGCGATCAGCGCCGGCGCCAGCATCGGGGCCCTGTTCGACTATATCGATCTGGATTCGCACCTCAATCTGCGTGCAGACCCTGCCGTGGGCGCGCCGCTGATCGAGGGTGTGGTTCTGCCGACCGCTCAACCCGGCCACGGAGCCCGCCTGACCCATGCTTAGGCCCCAGCAACGCCTCGCCTAGGCGCCAAGAAGAGGGGAGCCGCGGAGGGTAGGAACCTCTGGTCGTTGCTTCCGCTCTCCTCCCCCTTGGCGGCTTGGCGTCTTGGCGAGATATTAGCCCGCTTGCACGCCACTTGGTTCGAGCGCTTCGGGAGCTTCTTGATGCCACGACCGACCCAGGCCCTCGTCGACCTCGCCGCCATCCGTCACAACCTCGGCGTGGTGCGCCGCCTGGTCGGCCCGGCCCCCAAGCTGCTGATCCCGGTCAAGGCTGACGCCTACGGCCATGGGGCGGTGCCGGTGGCGCGCCTCTGCGAGCAACTCGGGGTTGACCTGCTGGGCATCGCCACGGTGGAAGAGGGCCTCGCGCTGCGCGAGGCCGGGATCGGGCTGCCGCTGATCCTGCTCGGCAACATCCTGCCAACCGAAGCCGCCGCCGTGGTCAGCCACGGGCTCACGGCCTCCCTCAGCGACGCCGATGTCGCCGCAGCGCTCTGCCGGGCAGCCCGGCAGGCGGGTCAGCGCGTGCCGGTGTTCGTCGAGGTGGATACGGGCATGGGCCGGGTCGGGGTCCACCCCTGTGAGCAGGCGGATCGCTTCATCACGGACATCGCGGGCCGGCCGGAACTGCTCCTGCAGGCGGTCTTCAGCCATTTCCCTTGTGCCGACGAACCCGACGCCCGTTTCGCGCACGAGCAAGTGCGCCGTCTGCAGGCGGTACGTTCCCGCGTGGAGGCTGCCGGCGTGCGCGTGCCACTCTGGTCCATGGCCAACAGCAGCGCCGTCTGCGACCTGCCCACGGCGCACCTCGACCTGGTCCGGCCCGGCATCATGGTCTATGGTTACCCGCCCTCGCCGGAGGCGCGCTGCGGCGCCGACCTGCGCCCGGCCATGAGCCTGCGCAGCGCCATCGTCTTCCTCAAACGCGTCCGCCGCGGCACCTCGCTCGGCTATGGGCGCACCTACGAAGTGCCCGTCGACCAGTCGCTGGTGGCCACCGTACCGATCGGCTATGCCGACGGCTACGCGCGCGCCCTCTCGAACCGCGCTCCGGTGCTGATCGGCGGGCGCCGCTATCGAGTCTCGGGGCGAGTCTCGATGGACCAGATCACCGTCGACCTGGGGCCCGATAGCCAGGCACAGGTGGGCGACGAGGTCGTGCTCTTTGGGCAGCAGGGGCCGTCGACCGTACCGGTCTCCGAGATCGCCGGCCTGCTGGACACCATCGTCTACGAAGTGACCTGCGGCGTCAGCCGACGCGTTCCACGGGCCTGGATCGACGCCGACGAACCCTGAGCGCAAGAAGCGCCCCAGCCCTCAGTTCACCAACTGCAGGGCGATGGTGACAGTGTAGCGCTTCTTGCCGCGCCGGATGGCGACCTCCACTTCGTCGCCGGGCTGGTACTGATCGAGCGCGGCAGCGAGGTCGTCGATGGACTTCACCGGCACCTTGCCGATGGCCACAATGACGTCACCCAGCACCGCGCCCCCGTGGGCGGTGCGCCGAACCCCTTCGAGCCCGGCCTTGGCGGCGCCGCCGCCGGGCACGGCGCGCATGATGCCGACACCCTCGACCTGCATCGAGGCCATGATGTGGTCCGGGATCATCTCGATGCCCAGCCCGACGCGCTGCACCTTGCCGTGCTCGATCAGCTCCGGCACGATGCGCCGCACCGTATCGACCGGCACCGCGAACCCCACTCCAGCGTAACTGCCACTGGGGCTTATGATGGCGGTATTGATGCCGATCAGGCGGCCGGAGGAGTCGAGCAATGGCCCGCCGGAGTTGCCGGGGTTGATCGCGGCGTCGGTCTGAACCACCTCGCGGATCGAGCGCCCAGTCATGGCCTCGATGGTGCGCCCCAAGGCACTCACCACGCCGACGCTGAGCGAGGTGTCCAGTCCGAAGGGATTCCCGATGGCGAGTACCGTCTGCCCGACCCGCAGCGAGCGCGATGCGCCCACCGGGATCGGCACCAGGGCCGCCTCCGGCGCCTGGATCCGCAGCACGGCGACATCGTGGTCCGGGTCTGCCCCCACCACCACCGCCTCGTAGCTGGCCCCATCGCGGAGTGTCACCTGGATCTCCGCGGCCTCATGGATCACGTGGTAGTTGGTGATCACGTGGCCTTGCTTGTCCCAGACGAACCCCGAGCCGGTGCCCTGCGGAATCTGGTAGACTCGCATGCTGTACCAGTCCTGAACCATGGCCTTGTTCGCCACCGACACGACTCCGGGAGAGCAGCTCTCGTAGATTCTGATCGTGCGCTTCTCGATGTCGGAGAGCTCCTCGGCCAGGGCGCCGGTCGGCCCGCCCGCCACCGCCTCGGCGACCGGCTGCTCACCGGCGTCTGCCCCGCGCACTGGCAGCGCCATGATCACGGCCGCGACCGCGCCCTGCAGAATCAGCCGAAGAAGGTAACGCGAACCGGAGTTAGCCTGGGTGTCCATGGGGCAAGGTCGTCCTGGGTTGATGGCGTACGGCGCTGCCCAATATAGCCCACCAACGGCCAGCGGGAACCGCCGCCGGAGGCCCCGGCGGGGCGGTTCCACTCTTGAAGTAGGGGCGGCTCTCCAGCCGGGCCCCAGGCCCGGTGGAACGCGGCATCTCCGTATGCCGCGGCCGGGTTGCGGAGAACCCGGCTTCCAGGGGCGGGCCAAACATGCCGACATGCGAACCGTGGTTCACATACAAGCGATCACGGAGCGTGATCGGGACGGCTGGCCCCGCCTCCGCCGAGGGTCTTCCCAAAGAACTCCAGCAGGCTCGGCAGGTCGACCTCATGGGCACCGCTGTGGACGACGAGGCTAACCGCGTCCGGCTTTCCGAGGTCAGCGTAGGCCGGCAGGATCTCCGCCAGGGCCGCGCGGGCGAGGGCGGGGGTGAACTGGGTCGGCGGTTCCTGCTCGCCGTTCTGGCAGAGCAGGGCGCGCGGCGCCGTCAGGGCGTAGAGGTCGGCAAAGTCGACCAGATCGCGCAGGCCCTCAAGCTTCCAGCACAGACAGTGATGGCGCTCCATCTGATCCATGCAGGTCAGGAAACCGCTGCTGACCGTGGCCTGCATGCGCACGTCCATGGCGCCCAGCCACATGGCCATCTCTCCGCCCAGCGACAGACCAGCGCAGCCGAGGCGGCGAGCGTCGACCTCAGGCAGGGTGGTGAGGAGGTCGACGCAGCGCAGCAGATCCCACAGCCGTTCGCCCATGAGCGTGCGGCCGCTCTCGCCGACCTGGTGCTGGCCGATGTCGGCGGCGATAGTCACGTAGCCCCGCGTCGCCAGCTCCGTGGCAAAGCCTTTGTAGATGGAGGCCTGGTCGTAGGTGCTGGCACGGGTACCGCCGTGGCCATGGATGCAGACCACCGCCGGACAGGGGCCGCGCACGCCGACGGGGATGGTGACGCGGACCCGGATGCGGCGACCGGGCGTACTGTCGATCTCGATGTCCTTGGCGACATAGCCATCCACAGACTCGGCACTGATTTCGCGCGCCTGCAGCGGCAGGAGCTCCGGCCCGGCCACCAAATCGGCGCATTGCAGCAGGTGGAACAGCCGGTTACGGAGTTCGTACTGCCAGGCGCTGGCTGCCGCCGCGGGTCGGCTGGTGTAGCGCAACTGCCGCAGGGGCTTCATGTCCGCGCCCCAGGGTTCGCTGCAGGTCAGGCGGTCGCCGAGCAGGCGCCGCAGGTCGGGCAGGTCGAACCAGCGCAGCACGCCGCGCGGAACGTTGGCCGCGGGCCAGGCCACCAGCGGGGCGCGGGTCCAGTCGCGATAGGAGGACGGGCCATGGCGCAGTTCGACACGGGTGACCGCCGGATGCAGGATGCCGGCGAAAAGGGCGAGCAGCGCCCCCTGCCCGCGCCCGTACAGACGTATCTCACTGGCTCCGGCCTCACAGAGCAGCTCCAGGGTGCGCAGCAGATCGAATACCCGACGCCCCAGGAAGCTCTCGCCAAACAGGATGCCGTGGCCGTGCAGCATGTAGTCCATACCGTAGGGCTCGAAGAAGCCGCCCGGACCCTGGGGTTCAGGCCTGGACTCGCCCAGGCCGCGCACATCGAGGGCGTAGAGCGTACCGGCTGGGTTCCGGGACTGGGTCCAGGCGTCGCTGCCGAGATCGTCCTCGCTGGCGAGATGCGGCAGGCAGAGATGGACGGTGTCCTCGACGTCCAGCGTCTGCGCCCACTCGGCGTTGGCCAGCCGCTTCCTGAGGATGGCACGCACCTCGCCCTCGGTCTCGACGGCATAGCGCGCATAGGTGGCCCCGGCGAGGGAGACGGCCCGCAGCACGCGGTAGTGCGCCACGCCGGCGGCGGCGCGCTTCCAGCGCGGCAGATGCAGTAGCGCCGCGAGTCGACGGCCGGCGGCGACCGCACCCAGCGGCCGCCGCGCGGCTTCAAGGCGCTCGGCCTGTTCGTCAAGCAGCGCGAAAACCGGGCGCGAACCCGCGCGGATCGTGTTGCCGGCGGGCGTCGCGTCCAGGAGCTTGGCGGCGACGGGCGCGACCAGCTCGAGGTCGGCCGCGGGCGCCACCCCGCCGTGCTTGCAGAAGAAGCGCACCATGGCGAGCTGGTTGTGCTCGCTGTAGCCATGCGTCGTCGGCCCGATGAACACCTCCAGGTTCTCCGGCCGCCCAAGGAGTGTGTAGATGCGGCGCAGGTCGTCACCGGCTTCGCGCAGTCCGCGACGGTCGAAGAAGTCGTACTGCTGTCCCAGAAGCAGGAGTGGCTTGGGCGCCCGGGGCACGAGCAGATCGGCCATCTCCAGGCCGGCACCGATCACGCCAGGCGGATACTGCTCACAGTCGGCCGGCAACTCATTCTCGAGGTTGTGCAGGAACGTGGTCACGAAGCAGCTCGGCGCAGCCATCGTGAAGCGGCCGTCGACGGCCCAGAGCCAGGCGCTCATCGTCCCGCCGCCAGAGTTGCCGGTCAGGCCGACGACGCGGGGATCGACGTCGGGACGCAGCAACAGGTAGTCCAGACAACGAATGCCATCCCAGGCACGCCACATGCCGTAGTACTCCCCGAGCAGCTCCATCTGCTTGCCCATCATGTTGTGGGCGGCGCAACAGGAAGCCACGCAGTCACGCTCGGGGACGTCGATGTACTGGTCGCGCTCGCCCTGGTTGCAGGGCTCGAAGATGAGGACGATGAAGCCGCAGCGCACCAGGCGCTGGCAGAAGCCCTGATAGACCGGCTCCGCCTTGCCTGCCTGGCTGTGACCGCAGGACCCCAGAACGACCGGAAACGGACCCTGGCGATCGGTGGGAACATAGACGTTGGCCGTGACCAGGAACCCCGGCCGCGACTCGAGGACCAGCTTCTCAACGCGGTACGTGCCCTGGTCGAGGACACCGGTAATCAGCGGGTTCAGCGGCGAGCGCCGCGGCCGCGGCGCGAAGGCGCGCTCGACGGCGTCGAGGCAGTAGTCCTGGAATGCCCGGACGCCGGCACGGCTGTGGACGGAGCGCAGGAAGCTCGCGCGCTGCGCACGGATCTCCCGCAATCTGCGCACGTAGTCGTCCAGAACCAGATGCTGGTAGCCATTTGCAGACACCGTCGTCTCCTCCTGTCGCGTGCAGGGCCAACCCGCGCCCCCTGACACTGGCCCAATGCCGTTAAGTTTCTGGCCGCGCCCTCGGTTGCAGACGGCCCAAGTAGGTCGGGGGTGCCGGTACCCGACCCCGGTCGCCAGCCGGCTGGCGACCGCAATCGCCCCGCGCCGCCAAGCAGAACGGGGAGCTTAACGACATTGTGACCCTGCCCCCGCCCTCCCCCATCACCCCCGACCGAGGAGGCTGTCGATGATGCACCTCGAGATGCTCCCCGGACGCGGGATGGTGGGAAGGTTGGCGGCCGTGTACCAGTCCGCCTCGACAATCTCATCGCCATCGACGCGGATGTCGCCGGGTTCGGCCTCGGCCGTAAAACCCAGCATGAGTCCGCTCGGGAAAGGCCAGGACTGGCTGCCGAAGTAACGGATGTTCCGCACCCGCAGTCCGACCTCCTCGGCGACCTCGCGCTCGACCGTCTGTTCCAGGGTCTCGCCGACGTCTACGAAGCCGGCGACAATGCTGTACATGACGCCCGCAAAACGCCGGTTACGGCAGAGCAGGATGCGGTCGCCACGGGTGATGCCGACGATGATGGCGGGGCTGATACGCGGGAAGCAGAGGTGCGCGCAGGCAGGACAGACTCGGGCGCGCTCGTCGCCCTTGTCCTGCATCCGGGTGCCGCAGCGGCCGCAGTAGCGGTGGTCGCGATCCCATTCGAGGACCTGCCGCGCCCGGCCAGCCAGGGGGCCGAGGGGCTCGTCGAGCCGCAGCAGCACCTCGCGCAGATTGCGGTACTCGGTGCCGGCAGGCGCGACCTCGGGGCCCCATTGCGCGAAACAGGCCGTGTCCCCCAGCCGGCCCAGGAAGACGCTACCCGTTGCGGCGCTGCCCGGCGCCGCCGACAGGGGGCCAGGCCCGGGCAGGCGCAGCGGCTCGGAGGAAACCACCAGCAGATCGCCGGCAGGGCTCACGATGAAGGTCAGTACGGCTGCGCAGTCCGCCGGTGGAGTCAGACCAGGAACGAAGGTTGCCATAGGCTGCGTTCTGTCCATGCCGAGAAGACGCCCGTCAGCGGCCCCGCGCCGCCTTGGCCTCCATATCCAGTCGCCACAAGTGCCGCTGGGTACAGAACACCGCGTAGACCAGCCCCAGCAGTACAGCGAGCGTCAGGAGGGGAATGGTGGTCTCGTAGTAGCGGGGCCAGGTGTAGATAATGAAGGTGTTGATGCCGATGAAGACGATCCGCATCTCGGTCGGGCCGATCCCGTAGAAGGCGATGCGGAACTCGTTGGTAGCGGCGAAGGACAGGAAGGAGTGCACCATGTGGGCGCCCGTCAGTCCCAGCAGCAGCATGAACCAGACCGCGTAACCCGCTGGGGCCACCAGGTAGTAGGCCGTGATCAGGGCGCAGAGAAAGACGAAGTCCAGGAAGTGGTCCATGAAGAAGCCCCACTTCACCAAGCCCGTGTCGCGCAACCGACCGACGGCGCCGTCGAAGAGATCCGTGACGTACTGGCAAGCGATCATCAGCGAGATCAGCCACAACCAGCGAATGTCGTCCTGCGCCAGCCAGCCAAAGAGCAGGATCAGCCCGCTCCAGAGCACGGTGAGCAGAGTCAGGTGATAGGTCTCGAGGCCGCGCGGCACACGGCCCACCCAGCGTGCCACCAGACGCCGCTCAGCGCCGCTGAGCAACGACTGACCGACCTTGCTGGCGCCGCCGAATGCTGCTGGCACGGTCATGCTGGGATTCCATCGGTTCGTGGGGCTTACGGGTTGCGTCTGTTAGCATAGCCTGACAGTACCGACGCGGCCAGCCCTGCCGGTCATCGGGGAGGGCGGTTCCAAGATCGCGGTTTCCGCTGCGGGTGAGCGCGTGAGAACGTGAAAGCTACGGACGATGCGGGCCCTCAGCCCAGCCCGCTGGGCTGGGCTGAGGGATTGCCGCACCTTTGGCGCTGATCCCCCGCAAAGCACCTATCATCGCCCCTTCAGCTACGGACCATCGCTCACAATGGGTTCAGGAAGTACTGTAGCGATCGCAGCCGGTCGTGTTCAGGGCGGCGACCGGCCGCCTGTGCAGAGACGATTGCCTGAGTGGAAGGGGCACGAGATGCGGAACGGAAACCGGGGAGTGCCGTGGGCGCTGGTCGCCGGTATGGTGGCGCTGAGCAACGGCCTGCTGGCCGAGGACATGCCGATGTTGTGCCCCCAGCCCCAGGAAGCGCGGCTGCTCCCGGAGGCGGGGCCGCTGGATCTATCGGCAGGCATGGCGCTGAAGGTACCCAAGGCGCCGAAACGACCCGTGCAACTAGCCGGGGAACGCCTGCAGGCCGAACTCGAGCGCCGCGGCAACCGGCAGCAGGCTGCCGCCGCCCCGGCGACGATCTGCATCGGCGGCGTCGAGGACTACACCACCGGAGAACTCAAGGGCCTGGCGCCGGAGGACATGGTGGCGGCGGCGGCGGAACTGCCCGCGGAAGGCTACCTGCTCACGGCCTCTGCCCCCGGTGTCGTCATCGTCGGCAGGGACGTCCGCGGTACCGTCTACGGCGTCGAGACCCTGATCCAGTTGGCGCGCCAGGCCGCGCCGATCCCGGCCGTCGCGATCCGCGATTACCCGGACCTCGCCTGGCGCATGACCTACTGCGCCGGCGGCAACCACCTCGACGAGCGGCTGAAGAGCATCGTCCGCCACTGCGTCTCCTATAAGCTCAACATGATTGTTTTCGAGAATCCCGACTTCTACAGACTCGAGGACCCGGAGGTGAAGGAGCGCCTGCGCGCGGTCTTCACCTACTGCGAGGAGATGGGGATTGAGCCGATACCGGAACTGCAGAGCTTCGGCTGGTCGCAGTACATCCTGCCGCTGGACCCGCTCTGCGTTGAGGCCATT
Source organism: uncultured Victivallales bacterium (assembly GCA_903837355.1). Classification (GTDB taxonomy): domain Bacteria; phylum Verrucomicrobiota; class Lentisphaeria; order Oligosphaerales; family JAFGRS01; genus CAILUI01. Next base: position 19,125 of record CAILUI010000440.1, on the reverse strand, counting down.
CCCTTCAAGGACCGCCACTTCCAGTTCGGCGACAATGGCATCGCGCAGCCCTACTACAAGCCTGGCCCAGACCTGACTATCCTGAACGCCGGACTCGACCGGGCCGACGGGAACCGGCTCGCCGACTGGCAGCAGGACGACACCGGGGTAACGATCTTCTCGGAGCCCTCAGAGAAGGGCGGCCGCTGCCTGAAGATCCAGCGGCAGACCCCCGGCGTCAGCCGCATCTCGCAGCGGGTCACGTGCGCGCCAAACACCGGCTACGAGGTCCAGGTTGACCTGAAGACTGAGGCGGGCCAGGGCTTCGCGGCGTACTTCGAGGTCTATGGCGTCCCCAGCCTGGAACACGGACGGGAGTTCGTTCCCTACCCGCAAGTCACGACCACGACCGGCTGGGAGCGGCGGAGCCTGAGATTCAGGAGCGGCCCAGCGACGGAGCTGGTCGTATACCTGCGGATCCAGGACGGCACGGGCACGGCGTGGTTCGACAACCTGACCATCAAGACTGCACGCGAGCTACCGCTGGTGAACGTGGTCGAGACGCCGGACCAGCCGATCTCGGTCACGAACCTGGACAAGAGCGCGACCTACAAGCCCGGCGCGGACTACAGCGTGGAGCCGGGTGAGCTCAGGTACCCATTCACGGAGACAGCCGAGCCGTGGAGGATCACCCGCCGCGAGGGCGGCGCGATCGGGCCGCAAGAGGAAGTGCTGGTGAGTTACGAGTGGGCCGAGCCGGGCGACATCACCTACTGCCCGTCCGAACCGCGCACACAGGCCATCATGAGGAAGGCGATCGCCGAGACCCTGGCGACCTTCAGGCCACGGCTGATCCACCTCGGGCACGACGAACCGCGAGTGATGAACCGCGACACGCGCTGCCGCAAACGCGGGATGGCGGCGCACGAACTCTATGTCGAGGATACCGTGAGGATGCACCAGTACGTCAAGCAGGCCGACCCCAACTGCCGCGTCATGATGTGGGCTGACGCCTTCCGGGTCAACGCGGCGGGCGCGGTGAAGGTTGCCTGGTTCTCGGACGAGAAATGCACGCTGGAGGACGCCGTCAGGAACCTGCCCAGGGACATTATCATGTGCCCGTGGCGCTATACGGAGACGGACGCGGATCTCCTCTACCGAGACCTGGCGTCGCTCGCGGCGGCCGGGTTCGACGTCACCGGTTCCCCCTGGTATGATTTCGGCAATGCGCAGACATGGGGGCGCGCCACGGCCCGCCTGCGGAGCGAATCGGACAAATGCCTGGCGATCTTCCTGACAACGTGGGATGACCGCTGGGAGGCGTTGCCGCTGACGAGCGACCTCATGTGGGCACTGACCAAGCCGGAGATCGGGGGCCGCGGGCAGGAACTCGGCGAAGCACTCAAAGCACGGTATGCGAGATTCGAGACGTTTGTGCCTTAGGTGGCAGCGACGGCAGTTGGGGGGCTGGAAGCGCGTCTGGTCTGCCCATGCCAGGGAGGACGGCAAGGCTATGCATCACGTTTTGGCACGCTGTCGAACCGCCGGCCTGGCAATGGCGATCGCGAGCGTCGGCGCGCAAGCGGCAGACGGCGCCGCCAAGGTCGCCATCGCCGCCGACTCGGCGTCGATCGGCATGGGACGGCCGGTGGCGGTAACGGCGGTCGCCCACACCGCGGCGGGCAAGCCTGCTGCGGGCTGGCGGCTGTTACCCTACGTCAACGGCGCCCGCTGGGGTGCCCATGAGACTGCCGATGCGGAGGGGCGGGCAACGTTCCTCATCCCGCTGCCACGGCCGGGGACGGCGCGGATCTGCGTCACGGCACGAGAGCCGCTGCCGCCACCCGAGGACTCCTGGATCTGGCCCACAGCGCTCCAAGGTGTCGTCGGGCCAGCCTATATGCAGCGCGTATTCGGACTGCCCGAGGGCGCGCAGGGCGGCACGTTGTGGGTGGCCGTCGATGACTCGGCCAGCGTCTATCTCAACGGAGCCAAGGTCGCCGAGAAGGGCGGTTGGCACGACAACGCCCCGGTGACGCTGGGCGCCGCCGCCTTCCGACGCGGCGAGAACCTGCTGTCGGTGGAGGCCAACAACGGCGCCGGGCCCTGCGGCTTGCTGGTGCGCCTGACGGCCGACACCCCGCAGGGCCAGACGGTGGTCATCACCAACGACCAGTGGCGGGGCTTCACCCCGAAGCCCGAGGGCTGGCCCGCTGCCGTCGCCGCGGGCGGAGAGAAGGTCGGCCTCTTCGGGGACTCCGGGTCGGGCGTCTGCACCCCCGATCCGTGGCCAACGCTCGGCCGCAACGATCTAATCGCCGGGACGCCGCTCGCGCCGGGCGGCAACCGGTCGAACGAGGTCGCGGTAGAGGTGCTCAAGCGCCCCCTCCAGCGTCCGCCCACGGACCCGGATCACCTGATCTGCGTACAGTGGGAGGAGTGGTTCACACCCCTGAACTGCTACTGGCAGACCGCCGAGGCGGTGCCGCTGCTGGGCTTCTACGACTCCTCGCTGCGCGACGTTGCCCGCCAGCACCTGATCTGGTTCATCGAGTCCGGCGTCGATACCATCCTCGCCGACTGGTCGAACCACATCTGGAACGCCAAGAGCTGGGACGAGATCGGGCCCGGCAGTCGCCAGCTTCTGGCAACCAGCGCCCTGATGATGGACGAGATGGCCGCCCTGCGCGAGGAAGGCTACCCGGTGCCGAAAATGACGTTTCTCGGCGGCATTAGCTACGCGCGGCCTGAGGGCCCTGCCGCGGTCAATGGTGAGCTCAAATGCATCTGGGACAACTACGTCTCCAACCCCAGATACAAGGGGCTGTGGCAAGACTTCGACGGCAAGCCGCTGATGGAGATCCTCGACTGCGGCGCCTCGTACGTGAAGGAGAAGATCACGCTCGACGAACGCTTCACCATCCGCTTCGTCGGCGCCCAGCAGGATGTGACCAAGACCAACGAACTCGGCCTCTGGTCCTGGATGGATTCCTTCCATCCGGCACCCACCGTCGTCGGCGGGGTGGTGGAGGCCGCGACCGTCAGCACGGGCTGCTTTGAGGGCGCGGGCTGGCTCGACCCGACGGCGCGCGGCCACCGCAATGGTGCGACGATCATCGAGGACTTCGCGGTCGTTCTGCGCGACCGGCCGCGTTTCCTGCACCTGCACCAGTTCAACGAGTTCGCCGGACAGCCCGAGGGCTCCGGCGTCGGGCCGAACCACGCCGTCTATGTGGACACCTACAGCGCCGACCTCAACGACGACTTCGAGCCGACGTCCCTGACCGCGCCGGCGTACCGCAGCCGCGGCGGGTGGGGCTACTACTACCTCAACCTCGTACGCGCCCTGGTGGACCTGTACCGCCAACCCCAGGCAGAGACGACGGTGGTGGCCATCTCGGCGCCGGCGCCGGCCGCACCGGGCCACGACATTGCGACGGAGGTGAAGGGCGACAGACTGGCGGTGAAGTGGGTCTACGCCGGGCGCCGACCGCAGGCGTGGACGCTCACCTTGGACGGAAAGGTGCTGGCGAAGAGCGTGACCGGCGACAGCGTGACGGTCGACCTGCGCGGCTGTGACGACGGGCGCCACATGCTGCGCCTGACTGCCGAAGGCAGTGCCGCGCGTTACCGGCTGTCGTGGACCGAGGACTCCCTGCCCCTCGCCGCACCGGAACCCGCCTATGCCGAGGCGCCAATCAGGATCAACCGAACGCTCCATTAGGGTGGCTCACCATGACCAAGCGTGAACGTGTCTATGCGACGATCCGGCGACAACCGCTCGATGCGATTCCCTGGCAGTTCGATCTGACCAGCGCCGTGGTGGCTCGGCTCAGGGCCTGCCTCAAGACTGACCAGGTGCCGGCCGCCTTGGACGACCACTTCGTTTGCACGGGGATGTCCGCTCCGCAGCCGGTCTCCCGTGAACCGGTGCCCGCGGGCTGCTACCGGGACGCTTTCGGCGCGGTCTGGCGCCGTGAGGCGGCGGACCGCAGCGTCGGCGATTGGGGCGGGCACGTGGACTACCCGCTGCACGAACCCAGCCTCAACGGGTACACGTTCCCTGACCCGCTCGCCGACCCAACGCGGACCCAGACCATCCGGGCCGCCCGCCAGGCGTACCCGGATCACTTCCTCTGGAGCGGCGGCGGCGGACTCTTCGAGCAAGGGTGGGCGCTGTGCGGCTTCGAGAACTACCTCGGCTACGTCGCCGGCGAGGAGGGCTTCGTCGAGGAGATGACGACGCGCCTGGCTGACTACTGCTGCCTGGAGATGTCCCTGCTCAAGGGGCTGGGGCTGGACGCGGTTCGCTTCGGCGATGACTGGGGCTTCCAGAACTCGCTGATGATCACGCCGGCCGTCTGGCGCCGAGTCTTCAAGAAGCACTACCAACGCATCATCCAGGCGGCCCACGCGGCCGGGCTGATCGCCATGCTGCATTCCTGCGGCCGGATCGAAGACATCATCCCTGACTTGATCGAGGTCGGTCTGGACGTGTTACACCCGCTGCAGCCGGAAGCCAATGACGTGGCCCGCTGTCAGCGCGAGTTCGGCAGGGATATCACCTTCTGGGGGGCGCTGGGCAGCCAGAGCACGATCCCCCTCGGCACCGTCGCCGACGTGCGCCGCGAGGTCCGCGACCGGCTTCGGCTCTTCCACGACGGCGGCTACGTGCTGGCCCCCGCCGGGGCGGCGCCGGCGGAGACGCCGGCCGAGAACATCATCGCCATCGCCGACGAAGCCAGAGCGCAGACACGATGACCTGTAACCTCTGCATGTCGCGACCGACGGCTGTGCGTCGGCTCCGCTGGCTGAACGGGTGGCGCCGGGTAAAGGGTGGCGCGGTCCTGCGCGCCCTGTTCTGTTTGGGAAGCGCCCTGGCGGCCGCAGAGCCACGCGAGCCGGCGCCCTCCTGGCCACAGTGCGCCATCAAGCCCGCCGGCGCCGGCGGTCCGGCCATCGTCGTCGACGGCCGCGACGAGCCGCCGTTGTGGCTCGCCCTGAACAACCAGTTCCAGCGCGATGAACTCATGCTCGACGAGGTCCGCCTGGCCCACGCTGCAGGGATCGACCACCTGGGCTTCCTCGTCTACCTCGACTGGTACTGGACGCCTGAGCAGGCCGCCCGCACCATCGACCGGTTCTGCGCCGCCAATCCTGCGGCCTCCTTCTACATCCAGGTGTGGCTCGGGCCGAACGATGCCTGGAAGCAGGCGCATCCGGAAGAGATGATGACCAAGGCCGACGGCACCCGAACCGACTACGTCTCGCTGGCGAGCGCGCCCTGGCGTGCCGAGGCCGCGGCACAACTCCGCCGCCGCCTTGGCGAGATCCTGGCGGGGCCGCATGCCAGCCGCTTCCTGGGAGTCGAGGTGCAGTACCTCAACACCGCCGAGTGGTTCTACCCGGAGACCAATGATTTCATGGACTACTCGGCCGCCAACCTTACCCATTGGCGCACCTGGCTCCAGGGCACCTACGCTGACGCTGCGGCCTTGCGCCAGGCCTGGGGTGATCCTGCCGCCAGCTTCGCCACGGCGCCCATCCCGACGCCCGCACTGCGGACCGCCTCCGCCTGGGGCCCGTGGCGCGATCCGGTACGACACCGTCCCGCCATCGACCTGCAGCGCTGCCAGAGCGAACTGGTGGCCGACACCATCGCCAGCTTCGCCGCGGTGGTGAAAGACGTCACCCTGCGCCGCTCGCTGGTCTCGGTCTTCTACGGCTACACGATGGAACTCACCAACAACGGTCCCCGGGCGCTGCCGCAATCCGGCCATCTCTCGCTGCGCCGGCTGCTCGAGTGCCCCGACGTGGACATCGTGCGCGCGCCTTACTCCTATTTCCAACGCGCGCTTGGCGAGCCCGGCCACCTGCACTCGCCGGCGCAGTCCATCGCCGCGCACGGCAAACTCGCTCTCTTCGACGACGACTCCTACACCCACCTGGCCCGCGCACCCGAGGGCCCGATCATCGCGCCCGGTTGGCCCGATCGCACCAAGACGCTCGCGGAGACCTTGTCGCTGAACCGCCGAAACGCCTTCACATTTCTCGGTTGTGGTGCTGGAATCTCTTGGTACGACCTGCTTTCTGATGCAAGATGGAACGCGCCAGAGGTCTGGCAGTCCGCCGCCCAGATAAGCGCGATCGCGACCGAGGCAAGGGGCCGTGCGGCCTTCGCTCCCCAGGTTGCCTTCCTCGTCGACGAGGAAAGCCCCCACCTGACGCGCCCCGACGTGTACCCGGAACTCCTCCACGGCGTCTCCTGGTGCCGGTCCGAGCTCGGTCGTCTGGGTGCGCCCGTGGGCTACTGGCTCCTGAGCGATGCGGCGGCACTCCCCGCGACGACACGGCTGATCATCGTGGCCAACGCCTGGCATCTCGATGACGCCGTGCGCCGTAATCTGCTGGAACGCATTGCCGCGGGGGCCGTCGTCCTGTGGGTGCGCGCCCCCGACGTGTGGGGTGAGGCCGGTGCAGATCCGGCCCGCATCGCGACCCTCACCGGGATGCCGGTGCAGGCCCGCTTCGAGACCACGACGCCACCGCGAATCCTCTGCGCGCCCACCGGCTACCGCATCGACTTCGAACAGCAGCGCTGGGAGCCCTGCTTCGTCGTCGAGCCGGGCGCGGGCGTGGAGGTCCTGGCACGTTACGAGACCACGAACGAGACCGCGGCCGCCATGGTGCGCTCCGGGGCCGGCTGGAGCGCCTATACCGCCTTCCCGCGGCTGCCGATCCAGACCCTGCGGTTGCTCTGCGAGCGCGCCGGCGTCCACCTCTATCGCGATACCGAGGGCTCGACGGCGGTCGTGGGCAACTACCTCGTCATCCACACCGCCGCGGCCGCCACCCACCGCCTGCGCTGGCCGGGGCCGTGCAAGACGATCCAGCGCCTCGTTCCCGAAGCCCCGGCCCCCCTGGCGCGCGATGCCAGCGACTGGACCGACGACCTGCCTGCCGGCACGACGGCCATCTACCGTTGCGAGGCAGCCACGCCGTGACGGCTGACCGGTTCCAGCCAGGCAGCGGAAACGGGAACGGGGGCGGCTACTCGATCAGGTAGTCCAGAATGCCCGCGGGCCCGAGGAACTGCAGGCGCGCAGCATCGAGTGGGCGGAAATCGGGGGGCTGGAGTTCGCCGGCCTCATTGCGGGCCGTGATCCGGATCGCCCCGGCGGGCTTGCCCACGAGTGCCAAGACGTCCACGGCGATGTAGCTGCAGCCACGGTCGGGCGGCACGCCCGTCGGCCGGTAGTCGCTGAAGCGCGCCGGCAGACCCGGCGCCGGGAAGCGCTCCCAGCGCCCCAGGTCGCCGCAGGGCAACAGGCGCCAGGATGAGCCTTCGCGCTTCAGCCAGACCGCGCCCGCCGCCTCCAAGGGACCTTCGCTAACGCGAGCGTCACCGCTGTTGAGGTAGAGGTAGTCCGGGCAGCGCACGAAGTCGACCCGCTTGCCCTGGACCAGCGCGCTGTAGGCAAGGATCGTGTTGGGCTTCTCGATGAGCCATCCGTAAGGAGGCAGTTCGTAAGTGCGCCCACCTGACTCCACCACCCACGGTTGCGTCGCGTTGCAGTTCACCGAGACGGTCAGCCCGCGAGAGTAGCGTACCTGTACCCGCCCCAGCGCTTGCGTGCCCTCGATCAGGGCTTGGCTGGTACTCAGGAGCGCCGTGCCGTTGTGGTAGCGGATGTCGCTGGCCGTGTCGGTGAGGTACTCGCTCTGCACGCCCTGCAGCAGTGCGTAGTAGTGAACGAACCGTGCCGGCGGGGGCACGTACCAGTACCCGAGGATCAGCATGTGCCCGTAGGCAAGACTGGCGGAGACGTACTTGTAGAAGCCATCCGGGCCGAGGCCGCGGCCGACGTCCTGGTAGAGCGGCGCCTGGTCCGCGCCGCTGAGGAAGCGGTCGGGATGGTGGCCCATCATCGTCCCGTGCTGGAAAGGGTGGATCTTGAGCAGGTCGAAGTCTACCAGGGGCGGCTGCTCGGCAGCGATCCCCGTGGTGATCAGGGTGGCGTAGTCCATGTCGGTCAGGCCGGCATACATCCAGCGGTTGAGACCCTCGCTGATGGTAGAGCCGTAGGCCTGGCGGGCCTCAACGATGCAGTCGCCGTTGGCAATGACCTGCTCGCGGGCGATCCCAGCGCCCGGAGCGCCAGCCTCGAAGTCCAGCGCCTGGGGACCGCGGTTCGTGTGCACGTCCAGGTAGACGCAGTCGGACGGGTAAGCCTCCTTCGCCTTCTGGCCCACGCTGCGGACCAGGGCCGGCATCAGGGCCGGCTTGATGAGGTAGTTACCCCACCAGCCATCCACGAAGTCACCGTCCGAACTGAGAGTGACCTTGGCCTCGTCCCAGGACTCATTGCCGGGGAAGAAGTCGGTGAAATCCATGTAGGTGCCGAAGAGGTAGCCCAGCGACTGGACGCCGCGGCGGTATTCCTGCACCTGCTCCAGGGTGAGGGTGGGATGCGGACGCCAGCGCCCGGCGAAGCCCTCGCCGTAGTTGTTGGCCACGAGAATGGCCGCAAAGTCGGTGGCGATGACGCGGTCGACCCCGTAGCGCTTCAGCGTGCGGTAGAGGGTGGGGTTCAACTGGTCGGCCATGAAGAACATGCAGGGGGCCAGCCGGTCGCGGTTGGGCGAGACCGGGTTACGCGCATTGGGCAAGGTGTCGGAGAAGTCGGGGGAAACGGTCACCAGGACGCGCTCCCGCAGCGGGTTACGACGGCCGTCCGTGAGCATCTCGTAGGTGGTTCCCTGCAGCACGCCGATACGGTCGCCCTGCGGCGGAATGACCCGCGTGTTGATGGTCGAGTTGTCGCTGTGGTACCAGTCGGGCAGCACGGAGACGAAGAGACCGGCGGCACAGGCGATCCACGGCCCGGGCTTGGGGCCCAGCAGCAGGTAGGGGACCTCGATGCCGCGCGGCTGCGGCAGGCCCACCACCTGCCCGAAGGCGAGTCCGGTCGCCGCACCACTGGCGCAGCGCACGTCCACCACGAGGCTGCAGCCGCGCACGAAGTAGTCCGCTTCCCATTCGAGCGACTGCGGCAACCGGGCCAGACGCCAGCGAACCGTGAGGCGCTCGTCCTGCAGAGCCGTGGCAACCACAACCGCGGCCGCGGCCGGCGGAGCCGCCTCGGCGTCTCCAACGGCAAAGGTGAGGCCACCCTCGGCCAGCGGCCGGAAGCGGGCGCCATCGTTCCAGCAGACGGTCACGCCGTGCAGACAGCCGGCCTGGGGGTCGACCCGGAACTGCAGGCGGCCAGCGCGGACCGCGCACACGAACTCCGCCCCCTGGCCTACGGGCGTAACCCGGGTCACCGCGCCGGCGGGAGGCGTGGGCAGCATCCCGTCGTCCGAGGTCGGGAAGGCAGCGGGCTGGGGACGAGCAGGCGTCGGCACAGGTTGTCGCTGCTGCGCGTAGAAGGTGAGCGCTTCCAGGTAGGCACGCCGGGGGCCCTTGGTCCGGCAGTTGCTGACACGCAGAGCCGTGAACGTCAGAGGGAAACGGGCCAGCGCGGCGAGCTTCGGGTTCAGTACCCCGTGCTGCAAGCCCCAGTAGCTGGCGGTGACCGCGCCAAGGTCGATCTCGGTCTCGCGCCCGGTCTGGTCCTGCAGCACGGCGGCAACGCGCAAGGGGGTATCGCCGACCCTGTCCCAGCCCCCATAAAGCCAGAGGTTGGCGGCATCGAAACGCTCCGGGATGAGGATGGGTTTCGGGGGGCGGATCTCGACGGCTGTGTCGGTGCTGCCTCCGCCGTAGGCGAACCTCGCCAGTTGCGGGCGCCACAGCAACTGCTCAACCGAGGCAGCCAGGGCGACCGGGGCATCGCCGGCGACCTGCAAGGTCCACCCCTCCAGATCGTCAAAGCCGACCTGGGCGCGAGGAGACTCCTGGCGCCCCGCCCAAGCGATCTCGTACGGGCGCTCTCCCCGCTTCGCCTCGGCGGGAAGGCCCGCAACCACGGGCAGCGTGCGGATCGCCTGCCCCTTGAGCGCCTCGCCACGGAGCCGTTCCACCTCGGCGCGTGGCAACACCCCGAGAGCGACCCGGTCGATCGTCAGAGGCGCACGCGCGACCCCGAGGGCCGCCGGGATGTCCGGGTTGAGGTAGCGAAAAGCGGTGGACACAGCCTGGCCGCCCGCCACGAGACCCGTGAGGTCAAAGAGGAAGTCGTAGTCGCGGCCGGTGCCTCCCCAGTTCCCTTCGAAGCTGGGGGAGAAGATCGTCAGCCACCCTTGGGCCTCGGCGCCGTACCAGGAGAAGTGGTACGCGGTTCCGGGCGGGTCAAACCAGAGCGGTTTGTTGAGCAGGCGCGGCCGCAGCGGATTCTCCGTCAGAGGAAGCTCGTCGAGCCGCACCTGGAGCACGTAGTTACAGCCGCCGGGGGCCGGCGTCTCCAGGCGCGCCCGCAGCGTCAGCACGGGCGCTTCGGCGGGAGAGAAGGCAGGCACCTCAACGTTCGTGGTCCAGGTCTGCGCGGCGTCGATCTCCAGTTCCTGGACGCAGATGGGCACTGCCCGCGCCGGCATGGGGATTGTCTCCTCAGCGCCGTGCCCGGGCGAGATCGCGGCACCGACGATGAGTGCCAGCCAACGCCACGCCCCGCGGCACCTCCGGGGCGCCCGGTTCGGGGAGCGTCTCGACTCTCGGCAACTCACGCGTTGCATGACCGCTCCTTGGCGTCGGTCGGGACGCCCATACCCGCCGGACGCAGCACCGCCGGGCGCAGCACCGCCGGGCGCAGCCCTCAGCGCAAGCCTAGCCGGGAGGTGCTACTGTGCCGGACCGCCGCGATGGCGGCGCCAAGATCGCCCGTCTCTCCCGGCAGGCAGAGCGCGACCTCCTGCCCGGCGGCCAACTCACCCACGAACAGGCCTCCGGCACGACGCAGTTCACCGCCGCTCACCGAGACCGGGTCGGCGCCAAATGGGTCGCGCAGACGCAAGGTCCGCCCCACGCCGGCACGGATCCTGACCCACACGGTGCGACTCTCGCGGCGCATCGCCGAGACGCGGAAAGCCCCCTCCGTAAGCAGATCGCAGAAGGCGGCGTCTCGCCAGTGCGAGGGGAGCGCTGGGAAGACGCGCACGACGTCCCCCCAGCCCTGCACGAGCATATCGTTGATGCCAGCGGCACTGCCGCAGTTCGCCTCCATGGTGAAGGCACGCGCCGAGCCGCAGTAGAGGGTGGTGCCGGTGCAGCGCACGTCCCGGTTGAAGTGCAGCCCGTTCGGGCCGATCCAGTACTCCGCGAAGTGCAGCAGGCAGTCGTAGGCGAACTCGCCGCGACCGATGACGGCACCGAAGCTCGCCATCTGAGCGTAAGTATGCCCGCCCCATTGGTGCTGTCCGAGGGAGAAGTACTGGGCGAGGCTGGCGTCGATCACCTGCCGGGCCTCGTCGTCGCCCTCGATGGTGAGGTCCATCGCCGGATGGATGGCCATGAGGTGCGAGGGGTGGCGGTGGGGTTCGTCGAGCGGCTGCCCTGGCCACAGACAGAGCGCCTTGCCAGCGGTCAGCGCGTAGGGGGCCAGCGTCTGCCGGACCTGCACGGCCGCCGCACTCAGGTCGCTGCGGCCCAGCGCGGTCTCCATCTCCACCACCCAGTCGCAGCAGCGGCGAATGAGGGCAAGGTCGATGTTGGGGTCTTTGCACCAGGCGCCGGGGGTGTTGTCGCGGTATTCGGGGCTGGTGGAGAGCGGTACATGCAGGCAGCCATCGGCCTCCAGTTGCAGGTTGGCCCGGTAGAAGCGGAAGATCTCGGAAACCAGTGGGTAGCCGGTGCCAGCCAGCCAGCTCAGGTCCAGGCTGTAGCGCCAGCGCTGCCAGACGAGCCAGGCGAGCCAGCCCGAATGGCTCCAGCCGTACATCACGGTGTACCAGCAGCGGATCAAGGCCAGTCGCGGCCCGAAGCTGCAGGGCCAGAAGGTCCCCTCGGTTCCGAAGAAGCGCCGGGTGAAGCCCTGCACCAAGGGCAGACACTCGCGCATCAGGTCGCACCAGCTATCGAGAAGATCGATATGCCCTGCGGCCAGCGCCGGCCAGAAGGTCTCCTGCAGATTCATGTCGGCAGCGTACTCGCCACGCCACGGCGGCAGCACCCCATCCATCGCCCAGAGGCCCTGAAGCCCCGGGGGCAGTTCGCCGCGCCGCACGGCCGAGGCCAGGAGGTAGAGCCCCAGGTACCAGAGGAACTCGATGCGTTCCTCGGGGAGGTAGACAGCCGAGACGCCCCAGAACTCCTGCCAGGCCTGGACGTGTTCCGCGTGGAGCCGGTCCAGCCCGGCCTCGGCAGCGCTGTGCCAGGTTGCCAGGGCGCGTTGCCGGGCCGCGGCCAGCGTCGGAGCGCTCTCGACGGCCAGGAAGTGGTCCGGCCCGCGGGGGTTCCAGACCAGGGCGTACCCCGGACCGTCGGGGATGCTCTGACAAAGCACGCGCAGCGGGCCTTCGTCCTCGACCTGCGGCGGCGGATGGCCCAGGGGGGCGAGGGCGTTGTTCATCTCCGCCAGAGGCACCAGGTTCAGGCTCGCCGCGGCTGGCGGTGAACTGAGCCGCAGGCAGACCACATTGCGCTGGCGCTGTACGAAGGCGAGGAGCTGATGCTCGCCGGAAGTGGTCTGGAGCCTGCCCTCGACCGTGGCCGTGGCGAGCTCGAGGCGGCACTCGTAAGCGCTCACCTCTCCAAGCGACAGTTCCGCGCGGCCGATGCTGATCTTGGTTGGGCCCACGGGGTTGTCACGGAGCTGCCTGGCCTCGAAGATCTCGAAGGCCTCGTCGAAGCGCTTCTCCGCGACCAGTCGCCGCAGGCCGGCAAAGCTGAAGTCAGGGTGCTCCTGGTAAGCGTCCGCGCTGCGCAGATCCCACAGGTCAGCCTTGTCGAGGGTGATGCAGAGAGGGTTGCCGCCGCCCCAGAGCATGGCCCCGATGGCGCCGTTGCCCAGGGGGAAACCGTCGTGCCACTCCCGCGGCGCCCGCCGATGCACGATCCGGTGGGCCGCCGCCCCGGGCTGCCTCGTGGGATTCCGACACTCGGCCAGTTCGCGGCGATCGGCGGCGAGGGTGTCCATATCTGCGGACCTCACACTGACTGGGTGGGTACCTGTGATTGCGGGGGGACGATACACGGGACACCACCATACCCAACCGGGCGCCGGCTGCAAGGCAGACGCTCACGGTCCGATGCCGCCGTCGGGTTGACCGTCGACCTCAGCCTAAGTCCGTTGAAGGCGTCAGCGCAGAGGAGGCGCTACCGTCGATCGCACCGGCACTGCCTCCGGGCTGATCGAGGTGACCGCGGCCGCCGCCTGCGAATTCCCTGGCGTCAACGGCACGCTCCGCCCGGTCCAGGCCGGCGCAGATCCGGCTGACGGTTCAGCCCGATCAGGTGACCAATCCGGCCTTTGTCGGCTTTGGCGCCCTTGCGGATGCGTACCTCTGGCATAGCCGTCTGCGCCGACGCGGAGTGGACGACGACGACCGGCAGTTGCTCCAGCGCCGCCTGGAGTGGAGGCGTCCCGGGTTGGTTGCCTGGTTTCCGATAGCGGCCCGCGGCGCATTCACCTGCCGGCGGAAGCGCTTGTGGTGCTGACCTCCATGAAGCCGTGAAGCAACGACCAGGGCAGGATGGGTTCGGGGGGAATGACGCATGAGCATAGGGGCATTGGCCACTGCGGACGCCGGTCACCGGCACGGGTACCGTCGCGGTTTACCGTCGGCAGTCGTGCTTGTGGCCTTTCTGTGCTGTAGCTCCGGCTGCATCAGTACTCCTCACTACGCGAAGCTCCCTCCGGGGGCTCTGGCAGAAGCCATCGCGGCCGGGGCCAAGCGCGTCCCGCCCGCCGCGACGCCGTCGCCGCTGCGAGCGGCGGTTCTGGCGCAGTGGTCCTCGCGACCGTTGCCCGCCGGCGGGCTGGACATAAAGGTCGATGGGCCACGGATCCTGCTCGCCAGGCTGGCGACGCGACAGGACGTCGCAGCCATCAACCGCTTCCTGCAGGGGTTGACTCCGTGGGCCGCCAGCGGTTCGGAATGGGACGTGCGCGAGGTCCTCGGCTGGCAGAAGAGCTACGCCGACAAGCTACGGATCGGGCACCGGGGCGACTACGACTTCACCGAGGCCGGGCTGATCTCCATCCTGCTGCTCTTCGCCGACCAGCCGGACCTCCTTTACCCCGACACCGCGCAGCACATCGTTGACGCGCTCGTGATCGATAAGGGCAAGGCCCCGCGCCCTCACGTCCCTGGCAGCCTCGGGCTGGTGGATGAGACGGAGAACCACGTCCTGATGACCGAGTCCTCGCGGTACCTGGCCAGCGGACCAGTCGGGCCTTGGCGAACTGCCGTGGGGAGTCGGGGGCCTCTTCGAAAGCCTGGTCGAGGTCGTGAAGGTGGATGTTGGCCAGAAGCGGCGAGATGACCCCGCCCTGCGGAGTGCCATATCGATCTCGTCGAAGTGGCTCGAGAGATCAGCATCGTGGATCTCGCAGCGGGATGCCGCCAGATTCGCCCGTACCTCCTTCATGGCTCCCTCGCGGTCTCGCCCGAGGCGACGACTGACGCGGGCGTAGAGCGCGTAGAACCGAGACAACGGTTCCTGCTTGGCTTTACGGCCCAGTTTCCAGCGCAACAGAGAGCGTCTCGGCGGCATGCGGCCCGCGGGTATGAAGCCCTCCGGCCACGCCTCCCGTTCCGTTGTGGAGCTTTCCCTGCTCAAGCGGCTCGCCCTTTGTTGCTGGAAACACGACTGAAGCACAGCCCCTTGGCTCCACGGGAGTTACCCCGCTTCAGCGCGACTATGGGCTGCTCCGACTCCCTTCCCGACAGCGAGCGGAGTATGGATTTTCCGCTCCCCTGCCCGCCAACGGCATCCTTGGCCACACGGGCGCCGGAAAGGGTCTCCCGGTGTTCGGGTATCTCTCTCGACGCGCGCTTGCCCCAGTCACCCCGGCCAGTCCCGCCCTTGCTCGTGTCCGTTGCTTCCGGGCAGGTATCAGGTTTCGGCATCTCCGGCAGCTTGACCACTGGCGCTTGTGTTACGAAGCCGAATCGGGGGCACCCTTGCGGGATTTCAGGCTCGCGTCTTCGCCGTCCAGGGGAGCCCGCTCCCCTGTCGCCCAGTCCGCTCGGCAGACCAGACCGCCTGGTTTCGCGTGGTCGGTTACCCTGCCCCACAGTATGGAAAGGCGCGCGTCACGGTTGATTCTGACCGGATGGTCACTATTTTACGCGGCATGGTCATTCTTTCAACCGGAGAGTCCAAGCAGCACCGACATGACGGGGGTGCCCGATGAGTGACCTGGTGCAACGCCGCCGGGCGATGGCTGAGGAGATGATGCATCGGGCGATCTGCGACGCCGCGGCGGCGGTGCTGGCGGACGTTGGCTTTACGGCGTTGACGATGGAGCGGGTGGCCGAAGCGGCCGGCGTGTCCAAGGGGACGCTGTACAACTACTTTCAGGACAAGGATGCGCTGGTGCTGGCCGTGATCCGGATGACGTTTTCCCCGTTGGATGAGGGGATTGAGCGGGCTCTGGGCGCGGCGACCGACCTGGCGGCGGTTCTGGTTGAGGTGACGCGCGTCATTCTCACGGAAGTGGAGAAACGACGGGCGTTGGGCCAGGTACTCTGCGGCCATGAGTTGCCGTCCATGGTGGCGGCCGAACTGCGCCAGCACCAATTGCGGGTTGAGCGGCAGCTCACGGCGGTGTTCGAGCGGGCGGCGCAAGCTGACCGATTGCGGGCGTTGCCGGTTCGCCCCGCCGAGTTGGGGCGTTTCTTCAGGCTGGTCCTGCATGGTGTGATTGACGAGCGTATGCGGCATGGCGCCGACTGTCCGTCAGTTGAGCAGGATACCGCCCACATTGAGAATTACCTGATCCGGTTGTGGTTCAAGGAGAGATGCTGATGAAGAGGTGGCAGGTGGTGAGAGAGCCTGGGGCGAGTGCGCGCCTGAACCGCGCCGCGGCGACCGTGGGGCTTCTGGCTGCGAGTCTGGCGTTGAGTAGCTGCGGCAAGACGAAGGCCACCGGGGGCCCCGCGGCGGGCGCGACCCCGGAGGTGGCGGTGGTGGTGGTGCAACCCCAGCGTGTCGAGATCTCCTCCGAACTGCCGGGGCGCGTGTCGGCCTTGCTGGTTGCCGAAGTGCGTCCGCAGGTGAGCGGGATCATCCAGGAACGCCTGTTCGATGAGGGCTCGGATGTCAAGGCCGGCGCCGTCCTCTACGGGATCGCTCCGGGCAACTACCAGACGGCCTGCACCAACGCCACGGCCGCCGTGGCCGTGGCCAAGGCTAATCTGGGCACGGCTCAGGCCGCCGTGGCCACCGCGAAGGCCGCCCAGGCCACCGCCCTGGCCGTCCGCGACGCCGCCAAGGCGAGCCTCGCGAGCGCCAAGGCGGCACGGTCCCGCGCCGAAGCCAGTGCCGTGCCGCTGCGCCTACGGGCGGAGCGCTTCCGCGACCTCGCGGCCAGCAAAGCAGTCAGCCAGCAGGACTACGACGATGTGTGCGCCGCGCTGAAACAGGCCGAGGCCGGGATCGAGGGCGCTGCGGCGGGGATTGAGGGCGCCACGGCGGAGGGCGCGCGGGCCGAGGCCGCGATCCTGGCCGCCGAGGCTGACAGTCGCCGGGCCGAGGCGGCCGTCCAGGGTGCGCAGGCGGCGATCGGGAGTGCCGAGGCGGGCCTGGAGGCCGCCCAGACCACCCTGGGCTACACCCGCGTCACGGCGCCAATCAGCGGACGCATCGGCAGATCAACGGTGACCATCGGGGCGCTGGCGACGGCGTATCAGCCCGTCCCCCTGACGACGATTCAGCAACTCGACCAGGTCTACGTGGACGTGCCGCAGGCCAGCGCCAACCTGCTGCGCCGGAAACGGAACCTGGCGAGCGGCCATCTGACCCGCGACGAGGCGCTGCAGACCAAGGTCAGGCTCTTCCTCGAAGACGGCACGCCCTATGCGGCCGAGGGCACCCTCAAGTTCTCCGATGTCAGCGTCGATCCGAGCACGGCGTCGTTCATCCTGCGCTTGGTTTTCCCGAACCCCGACGGGGTCCTGCTGCCCGGCATGTTCGTTCGGGTCGCCGTCAGCGAAGGGGCCAACGACCAGGCCATCATGGTTCCGCAACAGGCGGTTACGCGCGATCCGAAGGGCAACCCCGTGGCCCTGATCGTGGATGCCGCCGGCAAGGCTGCGGAGCGGCGGCTCACTCTGGACCGCGCCATCGGTGACCAGTGGCTCGTCGCGGCCGGACTGGCGGCCGGCGACCGGGTGATCGTCGAAGGCATGCAGAGGGCCCGGCCGGGCACGGCCGTCAAGGATGTGCCCTTCGCGGCTCCCGGGGCGCCGGCGCCGCAGCCTGCCGACACGGCCAAACCGGCCCCAACCGCGAACTGACGGAGGCGCGACATGCTCTCGAGATTCTTCCTGGACCGTCCCGTCTTCGCGTGGGTGATCGCCATCATTCTGATGGTGGCCGGCGCTCTGGCCATCTACAAACTGCCCATTTCGCAGTACCCGCCCATCGCCCCTCCCTCCATCGCCATCGACGCCTTCTACCCGGGGGCCTCGGCGGAGACGGTGGAGAACAGCGTGACGCAGATCATCGAGCAGAAGATGACCGGCTTCGACAAGATGCTGTATGCCTCCGCCACCAGCGACTCGTCGGGCGCCTGCCGCGTTGAGCTGACCTTTGCCCCGGGGACCGATCCGGACCTGGCCTGGGCCCAGGTGCAGAACAAGCTCCAACTCGCCATGGCCAGCCTGCCGCAGGTGGTGCAGCTCTCCGGCGTCAAGGTGAGCAAGTCCACCCGCAACTACCTGCTGATCGTCGGCCTGGTCTCGGACGACGGCAGTATGAGCGGGGAGGATCTGCGCGACTACGGCCAGTCCAACCTCGAGAAGGTGCTGGCGCGCGTGCCGGGGGTCGGCGAAGTGCAGGTCTTCGGCGGCCAGTATGCCATGCGCATCTGGCTGAACCCGGACAAGCTCGCCGACTACCAGATGACGATGCAGGATGTGGTCGCCGCCCTGCGCGCCTACAACGTCGAGGTCTCGGCCGGCCAATTCGGCGGAGCGCCGGCCGTGCCCGGCCAGCGCCTGAATGCCGCCATCATCGTGCAGAGCCTGCTCAAGACCCCCGATGAGTTCGCCGCGATCCCGCTGCGCACCAACCCGGATGGCTCCGTGGTGCGCGTCAGCGATGTCGGACGGGCGGAACTCGGGACCGAATCCTACGACGCCGACATCTCCTACAATGGTAAGCCCTCGGCCGCCCTCGCCATCCGCCAGGCGGCCGGCGCCAACGCCTTGGAGGCGGCCGACAATGTCCGGGCCAAGCTGGAGGAGATGAGTCACTTCTTCCCGACCGGCCTGAAGGTGGTCTACCCGTACGACACCACCCCCTTCGTCAGGGTCGCCATCGATGAGGTCGTCAAGACCCTCTTCGAGGCCATCCTGCTGGTCTTCCTGGTGATGTACCTGTTCATGGGGAACATGCGGGCCACGCTGATCCCGACCATCGCCGTCCCGGTGGTGATCCTGGGCACCTTTGCGGTGCTCGGGCTCTTTGGCTTCTCGATCAACATGCTGACCATGTTCGCCATGGTGCTGGCCATCGGCCTGCTGGTGGACGACGCCATCGTGGTGGTCGAGAATGTGGAGCGCATCATGAGCGAAGAAGGGCTATCGCCGCGGGAAGCCACCCGCAAGTCGATGGACCAGATCACCAGCGCTCTGATCGGCATCGGGTTGGTCCTCTCGGCCGTCTTCGGACCGATGGCGTTCTTCCCCGGTTCCACCGGTGTCATCTACCGGCAATTCTCCGTCACCATCATCGCCTCCATGCTGCTCTCGGTGGTGGTGGCGTTGGTGCTGACCCCCGTGCTCTGTGCTTCGTTCCTCAAGCCCGTCCCCAAGGGGCACGTACCGGCCGAGGGTGGCGTCTGGTTCCTGCGGCCGTTCTTCCGCTGGTTCGACCGCACTTTCTTCCTGGCCCGAGACGGCTATCTGCGGGTGGTCAGCCACTCCCTGTCCCGGAAGTTCCGCTACATGGCAGCCTTCCTAGCCCAACTTACGCACTGTGAGTCATAACATCCTGATTATCAACGATCCGATTTTTGAGTAACTACAAAGTCCGGC
>CAILUI010000439.1 GCA_903837355.1 uncultured Victivallales bacterium | reverse complement strand
GGTTAGGCTGTTAGGGGGTTAGGCTGTTAGGGGATTAGGCGGGGAGGGGATTAGGTGGGGAGGGGATTAGGCGGGGAGGGGATTAGGCGGGGAGGGGATTAGGCGGGGAGGGGATTAGGCGGGGAGGCGGGTGGAGGCGGGTGGGGGGAGAGAGGAATGACAACGACAGCAGTACTCCTCCTCTGTATCTCTGTCGCGCTTGTCGCGAAGGCGGATGAGAAGATTCTGACAAGATCGGAACTCTTTGCACCTATTACCGACCCCGTACTCAACCCGGATAGGGAGTACGTGGAACTCGACCTGAACGGGGATGGAGCGAATGATCTCGTCGTTTCGGAGTCGGTCTCGCTCGGCGGTACGGGTGGTCTTGTGTACAATCTCTACCTCGCGGCTGGACAGGACCATTTCCGCAGACTAGACCAATTCGTTGCTGGCGCTCTGGCCGTAGAGATTCACGGCGACACGAAGTACCTCTGGTCCTACTCATCCGGAACGATTCAGTACCGCTATTTCGACCGCAAAGGCAGACTCCAGAGAAGCCCAGTGCTCGACATCTGCACGGGAGACTCAGGAACAGAAACCGGAAACGGGATCTGGCAAGCCATTTTCCGCGAGAAGACAACACTCAAGACGAAGACCATAGGAGCCCCCATCCAGCAATCCGAAGGTATTCGTCGCTAGCGCGCCGCAACCCCCAACGGCGCCGTTGGGCTGCGGGTGACCAGGCCGCAGGAGGTGATCGTGCGCGAGCATGCCAAACTCAGAGCCTTCCAGCTCGCCGATGAGGTGACGGTGCTGATCTACCGGGTAACCAAAGGGTTCCCTAAAGACGAGGTCTACGGGTTGACGTCTCAAATGCGGAGGGCGGCGGTCTCGATTCCCTCGAATATCGTCGAGGGCTGTGCCCGCGAGAGCCAGGCCGAGTACCTGCGCTTCCTCGAGATCGCCTTCGGCCCCCTGAGGGAGTTACATTACCAGTTCAGCCTGGCGACGCGGCTAGGTTACGTGCGTGAGCCAGACGTAACGCCATGCAACGAGGCCATGAATGAAGCCAGTAAGGTGCTGTCTGCCCTGATCCGCTCCCTGCGTCCCACCAGGCCGCTCTACGCCAACGACCAAACCCCCTAGCCACCGTTCCCCCTAACAGCCTTCCCCCTAACGACCTAACGACCTAACAGCCTAACAGCCTAACAGCCTAACAGCCTAACAGCCTAACAGCCTAACAGCCTAACAGCCTAACAGCCTAACAGCCTAAGGAGTCACCATGAAGAAGAACGTCCTCATCATCGGTGCTGGTGGCGTCGCCCATGTGGCGGCCCACAAGGCGGCGATGAACAACGATGTGCTCGGCGACATCTGCATCGCCTCGCGCACGCCGGCCAAGTGCGACGAGATCATCGCCAGCGTCCGCCGTAAGAACCACGTCAAGGATCCCACGAAGAAGCTCTACTCCCGGCCGCTCGATGCGCTCGACATCCCGGCGACCGCAAAGCTCATTCGGGAGACCGGCTCCGAGATCGTGATCAACCTCGGTAACGCCTTCATCAACATGTCGGTGCTGGAAGCCTGCCTGGAGACCGGTGCGGTCTACCTGGACACCGCCATCCACGAGGACCCCGACAAGGTCTGTGAAGAGCCGCCATGGTACGCCAACTACGAGTGGAAGCGCCGTGATCGCTGCCGGGCGCAGGGCCTGACCGCCATCCTCGGCGTCGGCTTCGACCCCGGCGTCGTCAACGCCTACTGTGCCCTGGCGGTGAAGCGTTACTTCGACAGTATCGATACCATCGACATCCTCGACGTCAACGCTGGCAGCCATGGCAAGTACTTCGCCACCAACTTCGATCCCGAGATCAACTTCCGCGAGTTCATCAAGGTCTGGACTTGGATCGACCGGCAGTGGAAGGAGTACCCGACGCACTCGGTCAAGCGCACCTACGACTTCCCGGTCGCCGGCGTCTGCCCCATCTACCTGAACGGCCACGACGAACTGCACTCGTTGTCGCAGAACATCGACGCCAACAGCATCCGCTTCTGGATGGGCTTCGGCAACCACTACATCAACGTCTTCACGGTGCTGCGTACCCTGGGCTTCCTGTCGCACCTGCCAGTGACCCTGACCACCGGGCAGGAGGTGGTGCCGCTGAAGGTCGTCAAGGCCTTGCTGCCGGACCCCAAGACCCTGGCGCCCGGCTACACCGGCAAGACCTGCATCGGCAACTTCGTCAAGGGCAGCAAGGATGGCAAGCCGCGCGAGGTGCTCATCTACCAAGTCTCGGACCACCACGCCTGCTACGAAGAGGTCGAGTCGCAGGGCATCAGCTACACCGCTGGCGTGCCCCCGGTGGCGGCGGCGATGCTGGTGGCCCAGGGCGTCTGGGCGCCGCGGACCATGGTCAACGTCGAGGAGTTGGATCCCGAGCCTTTCATCGCCATCCTTGACCGCATCGGTCTGCCCACGGAGGTCAAGGAGATCGCGCCCGGCAGCAAGGACTCCTTCGATGGGACGGTGCGCGACCTGCAGACGGAACTGGCGGCGTCCACGGCGACGGTTACGGTCTCTGCCGCCACGCCGCTGATCGCCTTGGATAAGCAGGCCCAGGCGGCGGCTCTGGCCGTCGATCTGGCCAAGGGCGGAAACGGCACCCGGAAGTAGCCACGCCCCGTAACCAGGAGGTGTCCGCATGACGGTTCGGCGGAAGTCCTTCCTCGTCGTCCTGATCGGCGTGCTGGCAATCATTGGGATCGTGTTCGTGCTGGCGGGCACCGTCCTGCAACGGCGCACGGCCGGGCAGGAGCGGGCCGAGATCAAGCAGGGCCTGCGTCGCGGTCTGGCGGTCCTGCGGCAGGAGCAGGACCGCCTGGAAGCGCTGGCCGGCGACTATGCCTGCTGGGATGACACCTGTGCCTACGTGGCCAGCCCCAACGACGCCTACATCGCCGAGAACTGGTCCGCCGACGCCTTGGCGCGCCTCCATCTGGACCTGGTCATCATCGCCGACAGCCTGGGGAAGTGCGTCTTCAGCGCCTGTCGCGACAACGCGGCCCGTGCGGACCGCGAGTTGCCGGCCCGGCTGCGCGACCTGGCGCCCGGCAGTCCCTTGCTGAACCACCCGGATGAGGCCAGCAAGCACTCCGGTATCCTGCAGACGGAATATGGCCCCTTGTTGTTGATCTCCCTGCCCGTCCGGAAGAGCAACTGCGTGGGACCCACCTGCGGCACGCTGATTGTCGGGCAGATCCTGGGGCCGGCACTGCTGCGACAGATGGCGGAGAGCACGGGCGTCAACCTGGATCTGTTCTCCCTCGATGATGCGGACCTGCCCGCCAGCATGCGCACCGCGCAGACCGCCCTGGAGGCCGGCTCCGTCGAACTGCAGGCCGTCGAGGCCGAACACATCACCGCCTATACCCTGCTCTCCGATGTGCTGGGGCAGCCCAGCCTCGTCGCGCGCGTGTCGGGGCCGCGGAGTCTGACGCAGCAGTCGCAGGCCGACTTGCGCTTCTTCCTGCTGCTGTTCGCGGTGGGTGGTTCGCTGGTCGGCCTGCTGCTCATCGCGTCGCTGGACGCCACCGTACTCTGGCCGCTGGTGCGACTGGGCACCTTTCTGCGCACCGTCCAACCCGGGCAGAAACCCTCGACGCGTTTCCCCGTCAAAGGCAACGACGAGATTGCGGCCCTGGCGGCCAGCGCCAACGCCATGCTGGACGTCATCGAGCAGGACCTCGAGCGCCGCGCCCGCAGCGAGGCGGCCCTGCGCGAGAGCGAGGAGCGCCTGCAGTTACTGCTGGAGAACATGCCTGCCGGCGTCATGGTGGTCGATGAGCAAACTCACCGCGTCCAGGAGGCCAACGCCGTGGCCCTGCGCCTCTGCGGGGCCACCCGCGAGCAGTTGATCGGCCAGGAATGCCACCAGTTGGTCTGTCCGGCCGGACGCGGGGGCTGTCCGGTCACGGATCTGCACCAGCCGGTCGACAACAGCGAACGCGTCCTCCTGCGCCTCGACGGCCAGCGCCTGCCGATCCTCAAGACCGTCGTCAGAGTGGTCCTGCACGGCCACCCCTACCTACTCGAGAGCTTCGTGGACCTCTCGCGCCAGAAACAGGCCGAACAGGAGCTTCAGCGCGCCAACGACGCCCTCAGTCGGCGCACGGCGGAACTGGAGCAGAAGCACCAACTCATGCTCGGCATGGTTCAGGACCTCGAAGAGTCCCGGCGCCATCTGCAGCAGTCCCACGAGGAACTGGGCGCCGCCGTGGAACGCGCCAACCAACTCGCGGTCGCGGCCGAAGCCGCCAGCCGCGCCAAGAGCGAGTTCCTGGCCAACATGAGCCATGAGATACGCACCCCGATGAACGCGGTCATCGGACTTACCGGCCTACTGCTGCAGACCCCGTTGAGCGGCGAGCAGCCGGACTACGTCAGGACCATCAGCGAGAGCAGCGAAGCCCTGCTAACCGTGGTCAACGACGTGCTCGATTTCTCCAAGATCGAAGCCGGGCAGATGACCCTGGAGACCGAGGAATTCGATCTGGTCAGCACCGTCGAAGGCGCGCTGGACCTGTTTACCGAACGAGCCGCCGCGAAGGACCTGGAGATGATGTCCAGCATCGACCCGCAGGCTCCGGCGACGGTCAGGGGGGATGCGGGAAGGGTGCGGCAGGTGGTGGTCAACCTGATCTCCAACGCCATTAAGTTCACCGACCACGGGCAGATTGTGGTGCGCGTCCGCCTGGAGCGCCAGGAGGCGACGCAGGCCTGGCTGCGTTTCGAGGTGCAGGACTCCGGGATCGGCGTCTCCGCGGAGAGCCTGGGCAGGCTGTTCCAGCAGTTCAGTCAGGTCGACGGTTCGGCCTCGCGACGCTACGGGGGCACCGGCCTGGGGCTGGCCATCTCGCGGCGGCTGGTGGAGATGATGGGCGGCCAGATCGGTGTCGAGTCCGAGCCCGGCTCGGGCTCCACCTTCTGGTTCCTGTTGCCCTTGCAGCCTTGTGCCCCCCGGCAAGCGCGCCCGCACTTCTCTGCCGATATGCTGAAGTCACTGCGGGTGGTCATCGTGGACGACAACCCGACCAACCTGCTGATCCTCGGCAGTCAGTTGGCGTCCTGGGGGCTGCACCCCGAACCGTTCACGGCGGCGCGGCCGGCCTTGGCGGCCATCCGCGCGGCCCTGCACCGCGGCGCGGCCTACCAGTTGTTGCTGCTGGACTGGGCCATGCCTGACGTCGACGGGGGGCAGATGGTCGACCTGATCCGGGCCGAAGCAGCCCTGGCCGATCTGCGGATTGTGATCATGACCTCGGCAGGCCGCACCCCAGGCACGGCCGTGGCCTGCCGCTACGAAGGAGTGCACCTCATCTCGAAGCCGGTCCGCCAGGCGCAACTCTATGATGTCATCATGACCGTCATGGGGCCGATTTTCGGGCAGATGACCCCCCCCGCTCCCGCCCCCGCGCCGAGCCCCGTAACCGCCGCCGCCGAGCCCGCCATACCCGCGTCATTGGAGTTGCGGATTCTGGTGGTCGAAGACAACCCGGTGAACCAGAAGGTGGCGCTACGCCAGTTGACCAAACTCGGCTACGTCCACGCCGATGCCGTCGGCAATGGGCTCGAGGCCGTCGCGGCCCTGAGTCAGGTACCGTACGACCTGGTGCTGATGGACTGTCAGATGCCGGAAATGGACGGCTACGAAGCGACCCGGCGCATCCGCGAGTTGGAGGCCGGCAGGCGTCTGCCACGGCCCTCCGGCAGCCCCGAGGGCACGGCGCTACCCATCATCGCCATGACTGCCCATGCACTGACCGGCGAGCGGGAGAAATGCCTGGCGGCCGGGATGAGCGACTACATCGCCAAGCCGGTGCGCCTGGACGACCTGAAGGCAGCGCTGGCGCGCTGGGCCAAGGCGGAAAGCGAGACGGCACATGACGGCAGAGCGTGACGGCACACCCCACTGGCCGCCGGTGGCCGTGCTGGCCCGATTGCGTGAGCTCTTCCAGGGGCCTATCGCCGGGCTGGCCGAACGCGCAGTGGACTACCAGACGGGTGCCGACGACCCGGACCTTGAGACCTGGGAGCTCTTCACTACCGAGATGCGGAGCTCGCTGAGCATCCTGACGGCGGCTTGCCCGGCCCACGACGCCAGCGCCATCCGCGGCCGCGGCCATTCGCTCGAGGGCATGGGTGGAATGGTGGGGCTGCCGGACCTCTCCGTGATCGGCGCCGAACTGAGTCAGGCCGCACGGGGGGAGGACTGGGAACGCTGCACCTTGCTGACGCAGCGGCTCGGCCTCTGGGTCGCCACTCTGGCCCCCCCCGCGGCGGGAAGCACGGCGATGGCCGAGGCCGAGGCCGAGAACGACAACGAGAGCGACAACGACAACGAGAGCGACAACGACAACGAGGGCGACAACGACAACGATATCGAGACCGCGGCCGAGGTTCAGGCTGAGGCTGAGGCTGCGGCTGGTGCGCCGTTGGACCCCCGGCGGCCGGCGCCAGCACTGGTGCTGATCGCCGACGACAATCCGGTGTATCTGGCCAAGCTGCGCGGACCGCTCGCGGCGCGCGGCTACCGCCTGCTCGAAGCGACGAATGGGGCGATGGCCCTGCACCTGGCGCAGCACCACCTGCCCAGCCTGGCTTTGCTGGACGTGGAAATGCCGCCAGGCCTGACCGGGTACGAGGTTTGCGAACGCCTCAAGGCGGCCCCGGAAACGCATGAGACCGCGGTTATCATGGTCACGGCCCGCCGGGGCAGCGAGGACGTCGTTCGCGGGCTCAATGCGGGGGCCTTTGACTACATCCGCAAACCCTTCCATCCGCGCGAACTGCTGGCGCGCGTGCGCAACGCGCTCGCCCTCAAGCAGACCACCGATGACCTCAAGCAGACCACCGAGGCCCTGCAGCTCTGGAAGCAGAAGATGCAGCACGAAATCGAGGTGGCGGCCGCCCTGCAGCACAAGCTGTTCCCGGTTGTGGCCACCCACGGGCCGGGGTACGAGGTCCATCGGACGTACCGGCCGAGCAGCACCCAGATCGGCGGCGATCTGTTCGATGCGTTCCCGCTGCCGGACGGCCGGCTCTGTGCCTACATGGGTGATGTGGCCGGCCACAACGTGGCTCCAGCCATCGTCTCAGCCCTGCTGAAGATGATCATCATCGAGGTGGCGGCCGCTCTGGGCGCCGCCGGCCCAGCCGCTGTCTGCCGGGAAGTTCAGCGACGCTTCCGCAGCCACGTACCCAACCCGGAACTGTACGCGACCCTCTTCCTGGCGTTCCTGGACACGCAACGGGGGACGTGGACCTGCATGAATTGCGGCCACCCAGAACCCATTCTTCTCCAGGCGGATGGGACCAACGTCTGGCCGCTGGTTGCGGGCCGCGGCGATCTGCCGATCGGTTTCTGGTTCGGGGCTCCGGAAGACTACGCGGTCGACGCCGAGGTGTCCGTTCCGGCCGTGCCCGGATCCACTCTCTGGCTAATCACCGATGGGCTCTTCGAAGCCCGCCACCGCGAAACCGGCGAACCCTGCGGCCCGGAGCGGCTGCTCGACCTGGTGCGGCGGACGCAAGCCGACGCACACTCGGTCAGCCCGGCGGAGCGCCTGCTCACCGCCCTGGACGAGGACGGTTTCACTCTGGATACGGACGACTGCAGCGCCATGGCCGTGGAGTGCGTCGATCCGCGTTCCGTCCGCCTGGATTGTCAGGCGCCACTCGACCTGTCGGCGCTGTCCGCGCTGGCTGCCGACATCGAGCGCATTCTGCAGGCCGAGGGCTGGGCGGAGGTCCCCTGCAGCCTGGCCCGGCTGGTCGCGATGGAGCACCTCGCCAATGTCTTCAAGCATGGCCGGGCGCCGGCCCATTCGACCCTTAGTGCCCAACTACGCCTGACCGGTTCGGTGTGCCGCCTGTGGTTCACCGACCGGGGACGGGAATGGGACTTCCCGAGCCGCCCCAAGGCGATCAGCGAGGACTCGCTCACCAGCGAGCATGGCCGTGGCCTGGCCCTGATCCAGGCCTGCAGCGCTCACGCCGAGTACTCACGGCGCGACGATCAGAACCATGCCTTCTTCGCACTCGAACGCGACCCCGTTTCCGCGGAGAGTTGCCGGTGAGAGTACTTGTCATCGACGACCACGCGCCCATTCGCACGACGATCCGCATCAAGCTCGAACAGTGCGGCCACACCGTCGTCGAAGCCGAGAACGGCGTGCGGGGACTGGCCTGCTACCGCGCGACGCGGCCCGATGTGGTGCTGATGGATATCTATATGCCTGACCGCGATGGCCTGGAAACGCTGCGGGACGTGCTGAAGCTTGATCCTGCGGCCAACGTCCTGGCGATGTCCGGCGGCGGCAGCTACAGCCACGTGCGGATCCTCGATGCGGCCCGGCGGATGGGCGCCAGGGCCGTGCTGCCCAAGCCCTTCTCCCTCGATGAGATGCTGCAGGCCGTCACCGCCCTCACACCACCACCGGCGGTGCCAGAAGAGTGCTAGCCTGGATTCCCACGTTAGCTCTCGCAGTTAACACCACGGGGATCGCCCGCCTGGTCCGGCCCCGCAGGGCCGACCCGGTTGGTGCCTGAGTCACAGTAGCGCATCCTGGCGCCGAAGGGAAGCGGTTGGCCAGGGC
>CAILUI010000438.1 GCA_903837355.1 uncultured Victivallales bacterium | reverse complement strand
GCCCTGGCCAACCGCTTCCCTTCGGCGCCAGGATGCGCTACTGTGACTCAGGCACCAACCGGGTCGGCCCTGCGGGGCCGGACCAGGCGGGCGATCCCCGTGGTGTTAACTGCGAGAGCTAACGTGGGAATCCAGGCTAGCCAGCGGGTGCGGCGTTCGGTCATCGGGCCTCGGGGGCAGTCGGGAGCGCCCAGGCCTCGGCACGCGGGCGGCGTGGCGTAAAGCTGAACTTGGGGCTCTGACCGAGAAAGAAGCAGGGGTTGTCGTAGAAGACGGTCTCGACCACGTCGTCGGTATGGCCGCGGCGGCGCATCTCGAAGATGGCCTGGTGCAGGGTGCCGGGGTCGGAGGGGCCCCAGTCGCCCGAGGCATCGACCATGAGGTGGTCGATGCCGAAGTGCTCGATCGTGTCCACGACTCGTGCCGGCGAGTTCTTGGTGATCGGGTAGATGGTCATCGAGGCCCAGAACCCGGCCGCGCGGATCGGGCCGACGGTGTGCTCCTCGACGTGGTCGAAGCAGACGCGTTCGGGGTCGACATCGCCGCGCGCGGTCAGAGCGTCAAGCATCAGGAGTGTGCCCTTGAGTTTGTCGCCGAGGTGGGGCGTGTGGAGCCACATGAGTTGGCCGCGCTGCACCGCCAGTTCGACCTGCTCCTCGAACACGGTCAGCTCGTTGCGCGTACAGCGGTTGAGGCCGATCTCGCCAACCCCCAGGACCGTCGGGCGGTCGAGGAACTCCGGGATGAAGGAGATCACCTCGCGGGCCAGGACGAGGTCGTCGGCCTCCTTGGGGTTCATGCAGATGTAGGCGTAGTGGCGGATGAGGTACTGGGCCGCACGCTTGGGCTCAAAGGTCGTCAGGTGGGTGAAGTAGTCATAGAAGGCTTCGGGGTGGGTGCGGTCGTAGCCGGCCCAGAAGGCGGGTTCGCAGCAGGCCACGGTGTGCATCAGGGCCATGCGTTCGTAGTCCGCGGTGGTGCGGGCGATCATGTGAATGTGCGGTTCGATAACTCGCATTGCAGAGGCCTGCCGATATGGTATGAAGGTCCGGTTGCGACTCGTCACTGCAGAACCATAGAGCCTGCGAGCGGCGCTGTCCATAGTCGCCGCACCGGAAGATTGTCGATCCGACGGCTGCACGCCGTCAGCAACCCAGGCGGCGGAAGGCAGGGGTCATGGAAGAGCAGGGCAGGGAAGCCGTAGAACGCATCGCCAGCGCCTCTGGGCGCATGCTGGCTGAACTCGGCAAAGTGATCGTCGGTCAGCAGGCGGTGATTGAGCAGATCGCGGTGACGTTGCTGGCGCGCGGGCACGTCTTGCTGGTCGGCGTTCCCGGCCTCGGCAAGACGCTGCTGGTGAAGAGTATCGCGCGCATGTTCTCGCTGCAGTTCAAGCGTATCCAGTTTACTCCCGACCTGATGCCCGCGGACATCATCGGCACGGAGGTGATCGAGGAGGATGGCGCCTCGGGCCATCGTCAGTTCCGCTTCATCCGCGGCCCCGTTTTCGCGAACCTGGTCTTGGCGGACGAGATCAACCGGACCCCGCCGAAGACCCAGGCCGCCCTGCTCGAAGCGATGGGCGAGCGGCATGTCACGGTGAGCGGTCAGACCTATCTGCTCGACGAGCCCTTCTTCGTTCTGGCGACGCAGAATCCCATCGAACTGGAGGGGACGTACCCGTTGCCGGAAGCGCAACTCGACCGCTTCCTGATGAATGTCGTGATCGACTACCTGCCGACCGCCGACGAGGAGCGCATGGTGCGCCAGACCACGGTTCCGGACGAGCCGCTGATCCAGCCGATCTTCAGCGGCGAGGAGATCTGCCGCATCCAGCACTTGGTGCGCCAGGCGCCGGTCTCCGACAACGTCATCGCCTACGCCGTGCGTCTGGTCAGTGCGACCCGGCCCGCGAACCCGGCCGCGCCGGAGGTCGTCCGCGGCAAGGTGAAGTGGGGCGCCGGGTCGCGCGCCAGCCAGGCGCTGATCCTGGCGGGCAAGGCCCGGGCCTTGCTGCAAGGACGCTATAACGTCGCCTGCGAGGACGTCCGCGCCCTCGCGCTGCCGGTGCTGCGCCACCGCGTCATCACCAACTTCCATGCCGACGCCGAGGGCATCACCAGCAGCGATATCATCCGCGACCTGATCCAGAGCATACCGGAATGAGTGCAGGAGGCAAGGCGCCATGGAAGGGCTGAATCGAGTGCTGCTGATCGGTAACCTGACCCGCGACCCGGTGACGCGGGCGACCTCGGGCGGCATGTCCATCTGTGAGCTCGGTCTGGCGCTCAACCGGCGCTACCGCACTGCCGCCGGGGAGGAGCGCGACGAGGTCTGCTACGTGGACATCGACGCATTCGGGAAGCAGGCGGAGCAGTGCAGTCGCTATCTGCGCAAGGGCGCACTGGTTTTCGTCGAGGGGCGGCTGCGGCTGGACCAATGGGAAGATCGTGCCACCAACCAGAAGCGCAGTCGCCTGAAGGTCACCGCCGAGCGGGTGCAGTTCATGGACAGCCGGCCTCGCGACGGTGGCGGCGACGCCGGGGGTGAGGCTGGGCCGGCAACTCCGGATCACGACGACGCGCCCGCGGCGCCGCGGGCCGCGGCGCCGGCCCCCTATGCGCGGCCTGCCGCAGCGGCCTCGGGGCCGCGCCCCCCGGCGGCGCGACCGCCGCCACCGCCGCCAGAGCACGAGTCCCAAATGCCCTCCGGCACGGCGGACGAAGAGGCGGTTGACGACATTCCGTTCTGACCGCCGTCAGGTCCTCTGCCGCGCGCGGGACGGCCGTGTCGGCCGCGCCACCCGGATACGGGCGCTGCGACCGTGGGCGTCCAGGCCTTCTGCTGACGCAAACGCCTCGATGTGAGGTGTTTCCCTTTCCAGAGCCGAACGGCTGTAGCGCACCACGCTGAGCCGTCGCAGGAACTGCCCCACGGTCAGGCCGCTGAAGCAGCGCGCCGCGCCGCCGGTCGGCAGGACATGGCTGGGACCGGCCACGAAGTCGCCGACGGGTTCGGGTGTCCACGGCCCCAGGAAGATGGCGCCGGCCGCCGTGATTCGGCGCCCGACGGCGTCCGCTCTGCGGGTCATGATTTCGAGGTGCTCCGGGGCGTAACGGTTGGCGAGGTCGGTCGCTTCGTTCAGGTCCCGGGCCTCGATCAGGTAGACGCCCTTCGCGAGGACCTGTCGAACGCAGGCCGAGCGGCTGAGCGTGGTGCTTTGCGCCGCGAGTTCGGCGAGGACGGCGTCGATCAGGGCGGGCGCCGTGGTGACCAGGACCGCCTGTTCGCGGCCGGAGCCGTGCTCGGCCTGCGACAGCAGGTCGGCCGCTACGAAGCGGGCCTCGGCGCTCGCGTCAGCGATGATCATGATCTCCGAAGGTCCGGCCACCAGATCGAGCGCGACCTGGCCGTACACCTGGCGTTTGGCAGCGGTTACGTAGGCGTTGCCGGGGCCCACGATCTTCTCGACGCGCGGCACTGACGCCGTACCATAGGCCAGGGCGCCGATGGCATAGACGCCGCCCAGCCGGTAGATCTCCGTGACCCCGGCTGCACTCGCCGCAAAGAGCAGGGCGGGATTGATCTGCTTGTCCGGACCGGGCGGCGTCGCCAGGACGATCTGCGGCACGCCCGCGGCGCGAGCCAGGGCGGCGGTGTGGACGACCGTCGAGATCAACGGTGCCGTGCCGCCCGGCACGTAGCAGCCGACGCGCGACAAAGGCGTGAAGCGCTCGCCGACACTGACCCCCGGCCGCGGCGAGAACCGCCAGTCAGGCGGCAGGGAACGGCGGGCAAAGGCGGTGAGGTTGCGCACGGCGGCGCGGATCGCCTGTTGCGTGCGGCGGTCGACCTGGCCGGCCGCCGCGGCGACCTCGGTGGTCGCCACGCGGAACTCGGACGGCGGCAGCGTCACGTGGTCGTAGGTCTGGGCAAACTCAGTCAATGCCGCATCGCCGCGGGTGCGGACTGCCGTGAGCATGGCGGCGACGGCAGTCTCGGTCTCCGGGTCGAAGGCGCTGCGCGTGAACAGAGCCTGAACCCGCTGCTCAAAGGCGGCGTCATCGCGTCGAATCACCTGGGCCATGGTGGGCTCCACGTCGGCACTCCGCGGACCGCGGGTGCAGTCAGTTTGCGGACATCAGTTCGATGTTCTCGTCAGTCTTCACCAGGCAGAAGTACTCCGCGTCCTTGAGGAGGCGGCTCCCGTCGCTGGGGAGGATGTTGGGCAGGGCGGTGCCTGGCAGCGCGAACACGCCGCCGTTATCGGCGACGACATTCACCCGGCCGCGTTCGATACTGGCTCGGCCCCGGAAACACTGCAGCGCCACGCGCTCGCGGAGCGGATCCACCACCTTGACGAAGACGACGCAGAAGCGGCGCCCTTCCAGGTAATCGAACGACGATGCCATGTCGCGTGTTCCCGCTCCAACCGGTCCGGCCGCCGGTCCGGCTCGGCGTTGTCTGCCGCGCGCCGGGAGTCACTGCCTCGAGCTGACGCCCAGCGCCAAACTGCCCCGCAATATACACCGCCTCCGCCAGGCCAATGTCTGCGTCTGGCGCACGTTATCACTATGGGTACTCGGTGCCGCGCCTGACGGCGGGTCGCGCCCAGCGCGTCGAGCCGAGACCGCGGGCGGCTCGCGCCGCGGCGTGGCGCGCGCTACATTCGTCAGCCACTGCACCTGAGCGCCGCAGGGGCGACCGGCCAGCCAGAAGGGCGTGGCGGACGTCTGCGGACGGACGCACTCATGAAGCGAACAAGTTACATCATCCTGTCGGCGGTCCTGTCGCTGCTGGTGCACGCCATGTTCCTGGCGGTGGCGGACCGCATCTTATTCAACACCTTCGTGCCGCCCCCGCCCGAAGCGGAGCGCCCGCCGGTCCGTGTTTCGGTGACCAACGTCGCTGATCTGGTGCTGAACAAGCCCCCGATTCGGCAGAAGCTGGTCGATGAGGCCCAGAAGCGGCTCCGGGATGCCGCCGTCAGCGGGCCGCAGGTCGAGCAGGTGCTCGAGAAGCAGGAGATGGCGATCGGCGCGCCGGAGTCCAAGGTCAGGCTGAAGGGCTTGGGCGATTCGCTGCTGAAGCCGAATCTGGCCGATCCGCCGCGGGCGGCTATGCCCAGCGCGCCACCGCCGAAGATCATCGAGATCGATGGCGATACGCTGGCCCCTGACCGGCTGGCCTTCGAGCGGCCCGTCCAGGCCAAGGTGGCACGTTTTGACCTGCCGCAGGCGAATCTGCCCAGCCTGCTGCCGCCCGGTCCCCTGCAGGGCGGCATCGGCGACACCTTCGACATCAGCATGCGGCTGGGGACCTTGCCGGGCATGCCAGGGCTGCGACCCAGCGATGTGGCCGGGCTCGAGGACCGTCTTGGCGATGTCGGCAAGACCTTTGGGCCGCGCAGCGGCGGGCCTGGGCCCGACGACCTGGCCGCTGCCGACGCGCTCACGCGCAACCCCCTCGGCCAGGATCTCGACATGCTCGACGCATTCGTCACCGTTTCGGTCGTGGTCTGCCGCGATCCCGCGGGCGGCGGCTATTTCCGCGCCGACATTGCTCCCAACCGCCGCAGTGATTCGCTGCCGGATGTGACCAAGGATGTGCTCCTGGTCATCGACCATTCGACCAGCATCAGCGGGTCCAAGCTTGAGCAGTTCAAGGAGGGCACCATCGCGGCGCTGCAGTGCCTGAATCCCAAGGACCGTTTCGACGTGGTGGCATTCACCGACCAACCCGCGCGCTGTTTTGGGACGCTGCAGCCGGTGAGCGCCGACACGCTGCGCACGGCCCGGGAGTATGTCGCCGGACTGATCCGCGGCGGCATGACGGATGTGTTTGGCAGCATGGCGCCCTTCGTGGCGGGGAGCAACCCCGATCCTGGCCGGCCGCTGAACATCTTCCTGATGTCGGACGGCAACTCCACGGTCAACATTCGTGAGGATGATGACTTTGTGCGCGGTATCGTGGGCATGAACCCGGGTAATGTCTCCATTTACTCGTTCAGCGCCGGCAAGAAGGCGAACCTGTTCCTGCTGCAGTTCCTCGGCTACCTCAACCGCGGGTTCAGCTTGCACGAGGAGGAGCTGCGCGATTTCCGGGCCGGCTTGGTGCGCTACCTCAGCGCCCACTCGAGCCTGCTCGTGGCAGACCTGCGTTACCGGGCCCGGGGCGGGCTCGAAGCGGACATCTTCCCCAAGCGGCTGCCGCACCTGTATCGCAGCGAGACGCTGTCGATCTTCGGACGCTACCCGGCCAGCGTGGACGAGCTGACCCTGTCGCTGCTCGGGCGGGACGGTGCCGGCAAGCAGCGCGAATTGGTGTTCCGGCGCACGTTCAGCGAGTGCCCCGAGGTCGGGCGTGAGTTGCCGCAGAACTGGGGCGCACAGAAGATCTTCCACCTCATCGGTCAGCGCACCCTGACCACCGATGCCGGGGTGCGGACCCAATGCACGGACGAGATCGGCCGGCTGGCGAAGAGCTATGGCCTATTCGTGCCGTACTGAGGGCGCGCGCGTCGTTGGCCCTGCCCGTCGAACGGCCGTCTTCAGTGCCCGGCCGGCGCTCAGGGGTCGCACTCCGCGTAGGCGGCGAACAGCGCCAGCACGTTCGCCAACGGCGTATCCGGTTGCAGGTTGTGCGCGGTGCAGAGGATGTAGCCGCCCTCCGGGCCGGCGGCCTGCACCTGCCGGCGCACATGCTCCCGCACTGCCTCAGGCGTTCCGTATGGCAGTACACCTTGGATATCGATGCCACCGTGGAAGCAGAGGTCCCTGCCGTACTCCCGCCGCAGTCGGCCCAGGTCCATCCCGGCGGCCTGCGGTTGCAGCGACTGCAGGATGTCCAGGCCACAGGCGATGAAGTCCGGGATCAGTTCGGCGACGCTGCCGCAGGTATGGTGCATCACCTTGATGCCGTAGCGGTGGGCCATCTCGACGAAGGCGGTAAAGCCGGGCCGGAAGAGCCGTCGCCAGGTGTCCAGACTCATCATCGGGCCCTGCTGCGTACCGAAGTCGTCGCCCATCATGAAGATGTCGATGGCGCCGTCAGCGGCCTCGAAGACGCGCCGGTTGTACTCGAGGAAGTAGTCGACGATGTGCCTGGTAAGGCTCTGAACGATGGTCGGGTTGCAGGCCAGGTCGATGTAGGTCTGCTCCATGCCGCGCAGGTACATCATGGGCTTGAGTTGGGCCGTGCGGTCCAGCCGGTCGCCCGCGTTCACCACGGCATGGCCGTCACACGCCAGGCACTGCTGTCGTAGGTGCGAATAGTCCCAGGCATCGGGGTTCGGCCAGTGCGGGTAGGCGGCGACCGCCGCGGCGGTTTCGGCCGTGGCCAGCGGTGCCTCGACGACGCTGAGATAGGTTGACGTGTAGCCCTTGCCGGTGATCGTCTCAGGACACCGTCGCACGCCCCAGAGGTCCTCCACACTGCCATCGGGGTAGGTCCGCCAGGCTTGGCCGACATAGGCCGGCCCCTCGACGTAGCGCAGGTCAAACCCGAAGTGCCGCAGCAGGGCCTCGCGGTCCGGCAGCCCGCAATGCTGCAACAGGCGCTGGGTGATCTCAGCGGTGCCCCAGTAGTCGCGTGGCAAGCGGTCCGGCGCTCGTCGTGCCAGAGCTGCCATGACCCGCTCGCGATGGTTCATCGGGCCTCTCCTGTCGGGCCGCGCTGCGTCCCGCTGCCGGCGGCTCGCTCTCCAAGAATACCGTCGGGCGAGCGCGCATGCAAGCGCCGGAACCGCCGTCTGCGGTCAGCCGTCGGCGGCTCCGCAGCGCCAGTGCTCGTCTCCGCAACCCGGTTGCGAAGCTTCCGCCGGGATGTATGGTGTGCTTTTCGGTTGCCGCCATAGGCGGAGAGTCAGGCCGTAACCCGACCAACGAGGCTGGACCGATGAGCACGTTCCCCGTCCTGGTGGCCATGGACCTGGAAGGCGTCCTTGTCCCTGAGGTGTGGATCGCCTTTGCCGAGGCGACCGGGATCCCCGAGTTGCGGTTGACCACGCGCGACATTGCGGACTACGCGGCGCTGATGAAGCACCGGATGGGTATCCTCCGGCAGCACGGGCTGAAGCTTGCCGACATCCAGCGTGTCATCGCCGGCATGGAACCCCTCCCGGGCGCGCTGGCCTACATGGACTGGTTGTGCGAGCGCTACCAGAATGTGATTCTCTCGGACACCTTCTACGAGTTTGCCTCGCCGTTCATGCGCAAGCTGGGCTGGCCGCTGCTGTGCTGCAACTCTCTGGAGGTGGATGGGGACGGGATGGTGGTGGACTACCACATGCGCATCCTCGACGGCAAGCGCCACGCGGTGCTGAGTCTGAAGAACCTGAATTTTCGGGTGATCGCCATGGGGGACTCGTTCAACGACACGGCGATGCTCAAGGAAGCCGATGCCGGCATCCTCTTCCGGCCGCCGCCGAAGGTACGTGAGCAGTTCCCGCAGTACCCCATCGCTGAGGACTACGAAACGGTCAAACGGCTGATCGAGGCCTTTGCCCACTCCTGAGCGCCGCGGCCCCGGCGGCTGCCGGCGGGGCCGTCCCCGCGCTTCCAGGTTGCCGAACGGAGCGCTGTCACCATGGCCCTTTCTGCTCTGCAGCGTGATCGGCTCACCGCCCTGCTGCGGGCGCTGGTGGATCAGCACCGGGCCCGCGTCCTGATCGAGCCCAACCGCCGGCAGAGCGGCTTCTGGTTTGGCGGCGGGAACCTGGTTCAGGACGGCGAGGGTACGCTTTGGCTGTCGGGGCGTTACCGCAATGTCGGAGACTCGCGCCTGGGTCTCGAGGCCGGCGAGCGCGGCCTGGAGTGTGCGCTCTTCGCCAGTCGCGACGGCGGCAGGTCGTTCCAGAAGCAGCGGAGTTGGAGCAAAGCCGAGCTTTCGCGCCCGGAGGCACGGGTGGTGTCCATCGAGGGGACGGCTCTGCACCGCCGCCCGGACGGCATCTGGGAACTGTATGTGTCGTCGGAGAAGGCCTGGGAGTACCCGTCCGAACAGCGCGCCTACCTCAAGCCCGGCTGCGGAGTTTGGAGCATTGACGTCCTCAGCGGGCCCTCACCGGACCGCCTCGAGACGGCCTCTTTGCGCCAGGTGTTGCGCGAGGCGGACGATGCGGCCTGGCTGCATGTGAAAGACCCCGTGGTCTACGCCCAACCCGACGGCTGTACCCACCTCATCTACTGCTCGCATCCGTACTGCTGGTCCAGCGCGAACACCGGGCTGGCGGTGCGCGATCCGGGGGCGGGCGAGTTCCGGGTCGAGACGCGCCAGTTGGTGCCACGCGGTCCGGCCTGGGATGTGGCCGGGACGCGGGTGACTTGCCGGTTGGCGGTACCGCGCTTGGGCGTGTTCGCGGCTCTGTCAGCGCTCTCGGTGCTGTTCTACGACGGTCTGGAGTGCGTGCGCCAGCACGAGGAGAATCGTCGCGCCGTGATGCGTCCGCGCGGTTACTCCTGCGAGGAACTTGGCGGGGCCATGGTGGGCTTTGACGACGAATTCCCGCGCTACGAGCGGCTGTCGCAGTTGGCGCCGTTGTTCGTCTCGCCTTACGGCAGTGGCTGCAGTCGGTACGTGGATGTGCTTGCCTGCGGGGATCGGCTTGTGGCGACCTGGCAGCAGAGCCAGGACGATCTGTCGCAGCCGCTCGTGAGCCACGAGTTGCCCATGGCCGAGGTCGCCCGCCTGCTGGCCTGACGACCGCCCCGGCGGCCCCGTGGTCCGATCAAGGAGCCTTGAGCGATGATGACCCGACGCGGCGCGGTGGTGGGGTGTCTGCTGGCCTGGGCGGTCTGCGGGGCGGTGGCGGCGTCGGACCTGACGACGCTGCGCCATTCGCCCGTGGTGCTGGCCACCTCGGCGGATAGCGATGGTGACGGCGTCTCCGAGGTGATTCTCGAGAATGACTACGTGCGGGTTGAGATTCTGACCGGCCAGCCGCCGCCGCCGGTCACGTCGTCGCTGTGGAGTCGGCTTCGCGGCCAGCGGCCGGCGCCGGTTCCCGCGACCCACGGCACCCGTTTCATGGGGCCGGGCTGGATCGGCAACATCGTACTCAAGCCGAGCGGGCGGCGTTGGTTTGTCACGACCCGGCAGGGCGGCGAGGTCTGGCGCGGCATCCCGGAGGAGTTCGAGCAGACGGTACGCATCCGCGAGACCAGCCCCGGCGTCTGGCGCTGTCTGAAGCTTGGCATCGGCGTGTGCGAGGGGCTGGGCTGGTGCCTGCGCGACTCCCTCAAGCTGCTTGATGCAGGGCAGTGGGAGAGCCGCGTCGAGGGGGTACCGGGAGGCGGCCAGAGCGTCACCTTCACGCAGACGCTGGATGCCGGAGAGGGTTACAGCTATCGCTACTGCAAACGCCTGACGCTGCTGCCTGGCGATACCCGGCTGCGCATCGAGCGGACGCTGACCAACACCGGCACCCGCACCCTCGCCACGACCTGGTACACGCACGCCTTCTGGGGGCAGGGGCGGGGGGGCGTCTTCGACGAGCACTGCTGGGGCACGGTGCCCCTGCGGCGCGGGCCGCCGACGCCGGCCCAGCCGGAACTCGACACTGAGGCCTGCGCGATCAGCGCGCCGTCCGGCACGGGTTACTGGGGGCCGCTCGCCGGGGAGCTCGTCGGCGATGCCTGGTATGCCTGCGGCAACCACGAGGGGGCCGAGGTGTTTCTCACCGTGCTGGCCGAAATCCCGGCGTTCTACCGCGTCTGGACCTACGGTCCGACCTACTCGCTGGAGCCGTTTCGCCTCATCGACCTGGATCCCGGGCGAGAAGAGCGTTGGCTGGAGACCCTGGCCTGTGGTGTTGGCCTAGACCGACTGGAGACCCACGATGGGCTGGCGGCCTACGGCAGTTCCGTCGTGCCGGCGGGCGCCGGCGGGCCGGGTTCCGTGACGCTGCAGGTGCTGCCGTTTCGCGAGATCCGCAACGGCACACTGCGGGTCAGCGTCCGTCTGGCCAGCGGCGCGGAACGGTCCTTTGAGCACGTTATCCCCAGCGCCGGACCAACGCAGCCCGTGGCGCTGCCCTTGGCGGACCTGGCTGGGAGCCTGCCGGCGCAGGTCAGCGTGCGCCTCGTGGCCGCGCCGGCCGCCGGGGAGCCGGCGGCAGGGGAGAGGGTGGGATGGCTGACCATCCGGTCGGAAGTCGCTGAGTC
This sequence comes from uncultured Victivallales bacterium, assembly GCA_903837355.1. Taxonomy (GTDB): domain Bacteria; phylum Verrucomicrobiota; class Lentisphaeria; order Oligosphaerales; family JAFGRS01; genus CAILUI01. The sequence continues at coordinate 13,515 of CAILUI010000438.1, read as the reverse complement.
TCCCGAGCTTCCCGAGCCTGCCCATGGCGCTGCCGCGTTGGTACTGGGGCCCTTTGCGCGCGACGCACAGGGCGCCCTGGTGTCGTCCCCTGCCGCCGGGTACTTGCTGGAGTATCTACGCAGCGCCGGATTCGCGCCGACGCTGGGCCTGGATCAGGACGGCCTTCCGGCTGCCGGGCAGCCGCCCCCGGCGCTGGTGGCCTGCGTCGGGCTGCGTCCGTTACCGGTGGCCGTCCTGCGTCGGCTGGAGGCCTTCGTGGGTGGCGGTGGTGGGCTGATCGTCTGCGGGCCGCTCGAGCCGTCGGCGCTGGAGTTCACCGACCTGTTGCCGCTGCAGTCAGCCGGGGCGAGCATTCGGCTGGGGCCCGGGCCGCGTGATGGCACGCGCGAATTCGTCGGAGCCTGGCGCCGCCGCTACCATCTCGAGGCGGCCGTGGACCACCCGGTGTTGCAGGGCCTGACGCTGTTTCCCCAAGCGTACCAGGACATCGGCATGCTGCAGATCCTGGCGCCGACGGCCGCCGCCGAGGTGCTGCTGCGCTACCACACGCCGGCCGGCCTGCTGCCCGAGGTCTCGGCGCCGGCGCTGCTGGTGTCGTCCTACGGCCAGGGCCGCGTGGCGGTGCTGGCCAGTCCGGTGGACTGGGGCATCCCCGCGCACTGGCTGCTCTGGGGCCGCCTCGGCGAGCAGCAGCGGGCCCTCTTCTCGCGCCTGGCGCGCTGGACGGCCGCCGGGGCGCCGGCCGCGGCGCCGGCCGACCCCGTGGAGGGCGAGGCTCCGCGGAGGCGCAGGCCCTAATGCCATTGAGTTTGCCGTTCTGCTTGGCCGCGCGGGGCGATTGCCGGTCGCCAGCCGGCTGGCGACCGGGGTCGGGTACCGGCACCCCCGACCTCCCTGCCCGTCTGCAACCGAGGGCGCGGCCAGAAACTTAGCGGCATTGGCGCACGCCCCGCTGAGCCGTACCCGGGCCTTGTACTGGCCGTTCCGACAGGCTCACCGTCTGGCGCCACCCCCCAACCTACTCCACCCGCCCGCAGGCGGGCTTGCGGCCAGGGCTTTCGCGGGATGGGTGCAGGTGCCGTTGCGCCGCGGCGACGAGCGCGGTGATCTCCCGGTCCAGGTCCGCGGGCAGGGGCTCGGCTGCGGCCGTGGCCAGCAGGTGCTCCTTGCGCTGGCGGCAGCGCTCCTCGGTGGCGAGGGCGCCGGCGTCTTTCCAGGCCTGGTAGAAGTCGCGGTCGAGCAAGCTGGGGCACCAGAGCTGCCGCCGCAGGTGCCGGACCGTATGCTCCTGATCGATGAAGGTCCCGCCGGGGCCGACCGCCTCGAGCAGGTCCAGCCCCAGTTCATCGTCGCTGAAGGCGGTGTCGCGCAGCACGCTCTCGACATAGGCGATGACCTCGTGCTGCAGGACCAGCATGTCGAGGGAGGTCGCCTGGTCGACGCCGCAGATGCCCAGGTGGCCGAAGATATCGGCGCCGGCGGCCGCGCCGAGGGCGAGCGTAACGCCGGCCTCGAGTCCGGCCTGGGCGTCCGGCCGCTTGGAGTCGGTCAGGCCGACATTGATGTAGACCGGCAGCCCGTAGTGCTTGCCCATCTGGGTCATGGCGACGCCGAAGATGGCCTGTTCCGGGCCGGCGAAGATGAGCTGGGTCGTGCGCATGTCGAAGGCATGGCAGATGCCGCCGTAGCAGACCGGGAGGCCGGGGCGGATGAGTTGGGTGATGCAGATCCCGGCGAGGATTTCGGCGTTCTCGAGGGCCATGGTGCCGGCCAGGCTCATCGGGGCTGAGAGCCCCATCTGCGCCATCGGACCGATGGGTACGGGTAGGTTGAGCCGAGCCGTCTCGTAGAGCAGGTCGACCCCATTGAAGGGGAAGCGCAGCGGGCTGATCGGTTCCAGGAAGGGGTAGCAGAGCGGGTACTGGGAGGCGCGCGCCTCGTCGCCGCGCAGCGCCACCTGGATGTCGTTGAGGAAACGCGCTGCGGCGCGGTCGTGGTACCAGAAGGTGACGGGTTTGGTGGTGTGGCGCAGCAGCGTGGCCAGGACCTCGACACAGCGCCCGTGCACCGGTAACTCGTAGGGGTCCGCCATGGCCCCGACGACGGTGATGTGCTCCATAGCATCGGCGACACGGGCGGCGGTGGCGACGTCCGCGAGGGTTGTGAAGCGCCTGGGGCCGCCGACGTGGTCGACCCAACTGGCCTCGCCGGCGATGCTGTTGTAGTTGCGGGTGCCCTGGCCGAAGCGTGCGGTCTTGGCGAGATCCCGGCCATAGAGGGTGAACGACTTGCCCGCCTGGCGCAGGCAGCCTTCCACCAACGCCGGCGGGATGCGGACCCGCTGTCGGGCCGTGTCGACGCTGGCGCCGGCGTCAGCGAAGCGGCTGAGCAGGTCGGGGTGGGGCAGTACGACCCCGGTGTGCTCGAGGATGCGCAGCGAGGCGGCGTGCAACCGCCGGATCTGCTCCTGGTCGAGGCACTGGCTGATCATGTGGCTTACTGCCTCAGGTGGCCGTTGCCGACGGCGATCCACTTGGTGGAGGTCAGTTCGTTGGGGCCTACCGGGCCGCGCGCGTGCAGTTTGTCCGTACTGATGCCGACCACGGCGCCCATGCCATAGTCGCCGCCTCCGGAGAGTCGGGTGGAGGCGTTCACCAGCACCGAGGCGGAATCCACGGCGCTGGTGAAGCGGGCCGCGGTCTGCAGGTTGGCGGTGACGATGCCGTCGGTATGGCCGGAACCGTAGGTATTGATGTGGTCGATGGCGGCGGCGCCGTCGTCGACGATGCGGATGGAGAGGATCGGCGCCAGGTACTCGGTGCGCCAGTCCTCCTCGCTGGCCGGGTCCAGATCCGGGATGAGTTCCAGGCAGCGCGCGCAACCGCGGCAACTGACCCCGGCCTGGCGCAGCGCGGCGACCACCGGGGGCAGCAGGCGGCCCGCGGACGCCGCGTCTACCAGCAACGTCTCGAGGGCGTTGCAGACCTCGACGCGCTCACACTTCGAGTTCACCGTCAGCGCTACGGCCATGGCTTCAGGGGCGTCGGCGGCCAGGTAGAGGTGGCAGATGCCTTCGTAGTGCTTGAGGACCGGGATGCGGCTGTCCTCGGCGACGCGGCGGACCAGGCTCTTACCGCCGCGCGGGATGATGACATCGACGTAGCCTTCCAGGCGCAGCAGCGCGCCGACGGCTTCGCGGTCGGCAGTGCGGACCATCTGCAGGGCCGCGGCCGGGAGTCCTGCCGACTGCGCCGCGGCCGCCATGGCCTCGGCCAGCACCAGGTTGGTGTGCAGGGCTTCGGAACCGCCGCGCAGAATCACCGCATTGCCGCTCTTCAGGCAGACCGCGGCGGCGTCGGTGGTGACGTTGGGGCGCGACTCGTAGATGATGCCGATCACCCCGAGGGGCACGCTCACCTTGGACACCTGCAGACCATTCGGGCGGGTCTGGCCCTCGAGGATTCGGCCCAGCGGATCGGGCAGCGCCGCGACTTCGTCCAGCCGGGCGCGCATGTAGTCGAAGACTTTGGGGGTGATCTCAAGGCGCTTGACCAGGGGGGCCTCGAGCCCGGCGGCGCGGGCGGCGGCCAGATCCTTGGCATTGGCCTCGGCCAGGGCGGCGCGGGCGCGCTCGAGCTCTGCCGGCATGGCTGCAAGAGCCTGGGCGCGTTGCTGTCCCGAGGTTGTCGCCAGCAGCCGGGCGGCGGCGCGGGCGCGCCGGCCCATGGCCTCGATCTCGTGCTGAATCCCGGCCCTCGTGCGGCAGGTTGTCGCCATCGCTACACTCCCTGAACTGCGGGGACTTCCATTCTCGCGGATCAAGCGCCGCCGGCCGGCGGCGCCGCCGGCGCGGGGGTCAGCGGGTCAAGAATCCAGCGCTTGTTGAACCAGAAGTACTGGTCCGGGTGTTCGCGGACGGTGCGATCGAAGAGGTCGAAGACCTGCTGGGTCATGCGCTGCAGGTCGGCGTCGCGTTCCACGGCAGGGTCGGGGTAGACCGGGGGGAAGGTTTGCCAGCGGTGGCGGGTCCAGCCTTCGCGCAGGACGCAGCCCGGCAGAATCGGGGCGTCGGCCATTTTCGCGAACAGGGCCATGCCGCGGGTGACGGCGGCGGTGCCTCCCAGGAAGTTGACCTGCAGGTCCGGCTCGCGGCTGCGCACGTCCGGCAGGATAGTCAATACCTTACCCTCCTTGATGTGACGTAAGGCAATCCGGAGCAGAGATTTAGAGTCGCGTTCGATGCAATCGAAGCCCCGCGACGTCCGCAGGCGGTTGAGGTAGGCATCGGTGAGGGGGTTCTTCTGGCGCCGCATGATCAGCGACAGGCGCAGGCCGAAGAAGCACAGGGCCACGCCGGCCTGCTCCCAACTGCCCATGTGCGGGACGGCCAGGACGACCTTGCCCGAGGCCGCCAGTTGGGCGCGCAGAACCTCGGCACCCTCGCAGTCGATGGCCTGGCGCACCCAGGCTTCGGTGAGATGCGGGAGGCGCATGGTATCGATGCCGCTGAAGACTAGGTTGCGCCAGGCCAGCCAGGTTACCCGGCGCACCTCTGCTTCGGACCCCAGGCTGGCGCCGAGGACGGAGCGGATGCGGCGGCGGGCTTCACGTCGCGGCCGCGGCAGACTGGCCCAGAGCAGGACGGCGATGCCCCAGCCGAGCGTCAGCGCCAGCCGGTAGGGCAGGCGCCCCAGCAGGCCGCAGGCGCCCCGCAGCAGCGCGTACTCAGCCACATGCTTGAAACGGTAGGTCATGTTCGTCCTGGTGCGCGATCGGGTTCGGCGGTTACCGCGCATAGTGTAGCGCCGCTTTGGGGCGCTTGCCTGTCCGGCCAATAGCCGGGGGGGTTGGCTCGTTCTAACGGAAACTCCGCGCGCCGCGCGATCCAGACCGCGGCAGGACGAACCGGGAAGGCATGAGATGAGCGACAGTGCCGTGCAGGGGTCACCCGTGGCCAAGGGTGGCAGTTCCACGTTCAAGCAGATCCTCGTCTCGCTGTTCACCGTCGGCATCTGCTGGGTGTTTGTGCGCTTTGGCAGCCTGCTGGTGACGATGGCCATTTCGCACACCTGGTCATCCGACGATCCGCGGGTGTCGGCCTACGCCTTCATGTTCCGGGTGATGATCATGCAGTTCATCTACCCGTCGGTGTTGAACATCTTCCGGCCGGCCTTCATCCCCCTCTACAACGAGATCAAGAAGCAGGATGGTCAGGCGGCGGCGATGACCTTCGCCAAGGGCTGGCTGGAGATCGGGATGGTGCTGGGCTGCGGCGTCTTCGCCTGGATCTGGCTGGTGCCGGATTGGACCGTGCGGATGATGGCCAGCGGTTTTGATCCCGCCCAGCACGCGGCCAGCGTCGCCATGATGCGGCAGATGGCGCCCGGCGTGCTCTTCCTGCTGGCGGCGGAGATGTACCTGATCCTCTTCCACGCCGAGCGCAAGTTTGCCTACCCGCACAGCGCCGAGGCGGTGCAGAAGATCGGCTGGGGGCTGGGGATCATTCTGCTCGGGCGCGTGCTGCATCTTGACGAGATTGCGGTGGGCGTCAGCTATGCGGTGGCCTGTGTGGCCCAGGCGGCGTTGTGCTTCGTGGGCATGCGGCGGACCTTCGGCTGGGCGCTGCCGCTGACCAATCTGGGGCGTTGGTGGAGCCTCTGGGGGCGGCGGACGCTGATTCTGCTGGGGCCGCTGGTGGTCGGCATCCTGGCGGCGCGGCTGCGGGATATCGTGCAGTTCCGTCTGCAGTCCGACCTCGAGAGCGTCAGTTTCGTCAGTGTCGAGTATGCGCGGCAACTGACCAACTTGCCGGTGGCGTTTCTCGGCACGCTGGTCAGTCTGGTGATGCTACCGCACCTGGCGGCCATCCTGCACGGTGAGGGCGGCGCCGACGAGCATCGGCGGACGCTGGAGGGGACGGTGACCACGCTGTGCCTGCTGTCGATTCCGGTGGTCTGTACCTGCCTGGTGTCGGCGGAGGAGCTGATGGCGTTGTTGTACCTGAAGCCGAACTGGGGCGAGGCCGAGCGCCTGACCTGTCTGCAGGGGGCGTTGGCGGTGCGCGTGATTTCGCTGGGCTTCACCTTCGTCGTCCTGGAGAACATCCTGATGCCGGGCCTGTTCTCGATCAAGAGCATGTGGTGGCCGACCATCTGGGGGGTCGCAGCCAGCCTCTTCCAGATCCTCTGCCTGGTCGGCCTGGCCTCTGCCGGCCTGCCGCAGAACTCGCTCTGGCTGATTGGCGGCGTGGCTTTCGCCTTCCCCCTCAGCCGGCTGCTCAAGAATGGCGTGCTGATGCTGGTGTTGCGGAGCAAGACGGGGATGTTCGCCGGGCGGGTGCTGCCGGTGTTTCTGCTGCGGATCCTGGCGATTGCGCTGGCGACGCTGGTGGTGCAGGTGGTTGCCGGCTGGTTGGTGCGCCGCGGCTTCGGCGGCATCCCGCAGGGGCGTTCGTTCATGCTCTACAAGCTGCTGCTCGGCGCGCAGATTGCGCTGCCCGCCGCGGCCATGGGGGTTGCCTTCCTGGCGCTGACTTGGTTTGGCGGCTACCGGACGCAGATGCTCGAACTCATCCGCTCGGCGCGTGCCGGCCGCAAAGGCCGTCCGCAGGTGGACGACCTGCCCGAGGCCTGAGGCCGCCGTTCCTCACCCGACGAGGCTCCGGCCATAGCCGGTACCCGAGCGGGCCGCCAGGCGCGCCCGACCGCCGGTCAGAGTGTAACCTTTGCCGTGATCACGGCGTATGGTGGGTGTAGCATCACTGACAACCCTGTCGTGTCTGGCCAGGCCGTCCCGAACGGCTGAGGGTCGACCATGCCAAGCGAGGACGACCACGTGCAAGCGGCGATCAGCACCCGACACCTGACCAAGGTCTACGGCGACCGCACCATTGCCGTCAACGATATGACTCTCGAGGTCCCGGCGGGGGTCGTTTTCGGGTTGTTGGGCCCCAATGGCGCGGGCAAGACGACCACGCTGCGCCTGCTGCTGGGGCTGCAGCGGCCGACGGCGGGGACCGCCGAGATTTTCGGCCAGCGCTGCGGCGCCAACGCCGTGGGTGCGCGCCGCCTGATCGGCTACCTGCCGACCAACCCGAAGCTGCCCGGGAATCTGCGTCCGATCGAGTACCTCGATCTGTTGGGCCAGTTGTGCGGCCTGTCGACGGCCATCCGCAAGCCGCGCCTGACCTCGCTGTTGCGCGCGGTCGGACTGCTGGGCGTCACCAACCAGTTGATCCAGACGCTGTCCACCGGCGAAACCACACGCCTCGGCATCGCGGCCTCTCTCGTCGCCGACCCGCCGCTGCTGATCTGGGACGAGCCGACTGCCGGCCTTGACCCAGCCGCTCGGCGCTTCACCCTGGACCTGATCCGCGACCTCGGCAAGGACCACACGGTGATGGTGGCCACGCACGTGCTCAGCGACATCGATCAGGTCTGCAGCCACGTCGGGGTCATGCATGAAGGCCGCATGATCTTCTGTGGCTCCATGGCCGAAATGAAGGCCCGGTTGCGGCACGAGGACTTCATCCTCGAGGTGGACGCTGGGGCGGCGGCGCTGCAGGGCTTGGTGGTGTCGCTCGGCCAGACGCCGGGAGTCGAGGTGAGTGTTCAGGGCGGCCACTCGCTGGTGGTCCGCATCGCCGATGCCAGCCGCCGCGCGGCGGCCCTGGCCGAGGTGCTGGCGGGCGTGGCCGCGGCCGGCGTCCCCCTGCAGGGCCTTCATTCGGGCTCGAACGATACCGAGAATGCTTACCTGCAACTGTTGCATGAGGAGGAAGCGCATGGGTTCCACCGCTTCGATCTCGGCGTGGAGGGCGCGAGTGCGGCCCTTCCTGGCCATTCTGCGCTATGATCTGCGGACGCTGGCCAGCAGTTGGCTGGTACGGCTGTGGCTGCTGGGCAGCGCCGTGCTGGCGCTGCTGATGCTGGGCGCGGCGTGGAAGGAGCAGCAGACCGCGCCATTGATCGCGATGCTGCTGGTTCCCTACCTGGTCTTCCCGTGGTTCCTGGTCGTGATGGTCCTGGGGGTGGATCCGGTGTCTGGGGCGCGTCTGGACGCCTTGGCTGACAGCATCCTCAGTCGGCCGGTCACGCGCCATGAGTACCTGCTGGCCTCGTGGGCAGCGCGCCTGCTGGTGGTCCAGGGCGTGTTTCTGGCGGTGGTGGTGCCGGTGATCCTGCGCGTCGTGACCGCCCAGCGGCGCGTGCTCGAGGATCACGTCACGCTGTACGGCGTCCTGGCGGCGCTGGCTGTGGTCGCCCTGGTGCTGACCTTGCAGGTGACGCTCGGCTACCTGTTGGGGACAGTCCTGCGCAAACCTCTGCTGGCGATCGTGGTGCTGCTGTTCGCCTGGTATCCGAGCGACCTGATCCTGCATCAGTTGTCGTGGGAGCAGTTTTCCACCATCAGCCTGAGTCAGGCCATGCCGCAGCTCCTGCGCACGCCCTGGCACCGCGAGGCGAAGCCGGCCGAGCGCAGTTCGGCGGCGGAGATCCGCAAGTTGGCCGCGCAGGCCGCGCAGCTCCTCAGTCCCTTCGGCGCGACGCCGACTGCGGCGCGCAAGCCCGACTTCTTCCAGAGCGGCAACTACGCCGACTTCTCCCTGCTGCGGGTTCTGCTGGGCTACGGTATCCCGACGGTCGTGGCTCTGGCCCTGACTCTGCTCTACTTCTGTCGCCGGGATCTGTAGCGGCGGCGGGGAGTGTGGGGGGGGCGGGAGTGTGGGAGGCAGCAGCATGCGATATCCGCAGCGGATGGTGGTGGCGCTGGTGGTGGGCTGGGCGCTGGCGGCTGGCGCCGCGGAACCGGCCGCCATGACCCTTGCCGGCGATACGTCGCGGCCGGACCACAGTACCTTCATCCAGGGCGAACCGGTCGTCCTCACCTTCACGGTCACCGGGATGGCGGCCGCTACCGCCGACCTGCAACTGCGCCTGGACATCGTGGATGAGCACGGGCGCTCGGTCGAACGCCGAGAGGTGCCGGTGCCTGCCGCCGCCGCCGATGGGGTGTCTCAGGTCGCGGTGCCGGCGCCCAACGCCCGGCTCGGCTTCTACCGGGCGCAGGCGGCGTTGTCTAACGGCGTGACGCTGGCGAAACTCGGCAGTCGCCGGGCCGGCTTCCTAACCTACGCCATCGTGCCCGATCCGGCCCAGCGCCAACTCTATCCGCCCGAACAGACCTTCTTCGGCATGCAGGGCGGCTTCGGCAAGCCGCCGGTGAAGCCGCTGCTGGGTATCCGCTGGGTGCTCGGCGGGTACAGTTGGCGCGATCTTGAGCCGCAGCGGGCCGGGGAGTATGCCGAAGCGCGGCGGCAGGGCACCAGCAAGCCGCGCGCGGTGCTGGCCGGCGAGGAGGACTGGGTCACCTACCGATTGCCGTGTCTGTACATGGCGCCGGCCTGGGCGGTCGAACCCGCCACGAGTTCCTACTGTACCGGCACGCTGACCCCCGCGGGCGAGATCGCTTGGCGGGAGTACTGCCTCGAGGTCGGCCGGGCCTGTGCGGCCGAGGCGCCTGAGCTCAAGGAGCGGCTCTATCAGATCACCTGGGAACCGGTGTACCCCTGGGGCTTCAAAGGCACCGACGAGCAACTGCTCCGCATCTACGAGATTGCCTATCCGGCGCTGCACGAGGCCGACCCGCAGGCCCGGGTGCTCGGCCCGACCGGCGCGGGGATCAGCCGTAACGATGTCGCGTGGAATGCTACCCTTCTGCGCAAGGGGCTGGCCCGGCACCTGGACGGGTTCTCCATCCATCCCTACCATGCTCTGCCACCCGAACGCGAAGGCCTTATCGATCGTGTCCGCGAACTGCGCACCGCCATCGACCAACTGGCCGGCAAAGCCCTGGAGCGCTTCGGGACCGAGCAGGGCTTTCCCACGAAGGAGGATCCGGCCAATGACCTGGTGCAGGCCCAGGGGCTGTTGCGCGAGAACCTGATCATGCTGGGCGAGGGCTACCGGCTCAACTTTGCCTTCTACATCGTCGACTACCCCACCGAGCCCGGCTACGGCTACTACTACAATCTCACGCCCACCATCGCCTGGGGGCCGGACCGCATGTCGCCGAAGCCGGCCGCACCCGCCTACGCGGCGCAGAGTTGGCTGCTCGAGGGGCACCGCAGCGTTGGCGCCATCGAATGGCTGGGGCCGACCGCCTGGGGCTACGCTTTCGAACGCCCGGACAGCATCGTGCTGGCCCTCTGGGACTATGGCGATGCGCCCCGGGAGGTCACGCTGGCGGTCGGTCGGGAGTCGGTTCAAATCTATGACTGGATGGGCAACCGTCGCGAGGTTGCCACACCCGGCGGGCAGGTGACGCTGACGCTGACCCCGGACCCGCTCTACGTCGCCGGTGTCGCGCCCGAACTGTGGAGCGCCGCGGCGCCCAAGCCGCTGCGCTTGGCGGCGGCCCGGCTGACCACGTACGCCGGCGCCCCGACTACGCTCGCCGCGACGGTGTCCGCCAATCAGGGCAAAGCGCTGCGCGGCCGGTTGGTGTTGCAGTCGCCGTCCGGCCTGGGTCTGGTAGCGCCGCCGCGTCCGCTGTCCCTGGACGCGGGCGCCGAGGAGTCCGTCGAGGTGCCTCTTGATATCCCCTCCGGGACCGCGCTGGGCGCCTACCCGGCCACTCTGCGGTTGGAGGATGATGCGGGCGCCTGCCTGGCCGCGGCTGGTCTGATGCTGGTGGTTGCCGAGCCCGTGGCCATCACCGCCTTGACGCCGACCGCGGCCCCCGCTGGCGGCTGTGCGGTGACGGTCCGCCTCAGCGAGGCGCAGGGCGCGGCTTTTGCCGGTGAGCTGGAGGTACGGATCGCTGGGCTGCCCCTGGCACAGGCCCGTGGCGCGGTGCGGCTGGGGCCGCGGCAGACGACGGAGGTTCCCCTGGCCATGCCCCAGGCCGAGCCCGTGCCCGGGTATCTCTACACGGCCACTGCCGTGCTTACGGCCGCGGGCGGTGCCCGCTATGAACACACGTTCACGGTCGGCTTCGTGGTCGCGGCCGCGGCGGCGACCGCCCCGACCATCGATGCGGACCTTGCCGACTGGAGCCCGCGGCAGGCGATCAGCGTGGCTGGCCGGCCGTGGCTGGTGCGTGCCCCCGAGGCCTACTCTGGCTCCGCCGACAGCCGCGCCGAGATCCGTTGTCGCTGGGACCGCCAGGCGTTCTACCTCGCCTGCACCGTGCAGGATGACGTCTTCCTGCAGGAGCAGACCGGCTTCATGACCTGGCGGGGCGATTGCCTCCAGATCGCTTTTGACCTCGATCCAGACCGCCGCGGTGAGGGCACTGGCAACCTGCTGGCCGAGAAGGCGAGCCCCCGGCGCGTCAGCGAGATCGACCTGGCGCTGACTACTGCCGGCCCGGAGGCGTACCGCACGATCACCTTCGACCCTGAGCGTTTCCCCGCGGCCAGTCTCGGGCAGGACGCGCTGCGCCTGGCGGCCGTAAGGCGGGGCACGACCGTGATCTACGAAGCGGCCATCCCCTGGACAGCGCTGGGCGCCGCCGAAGCACCGGTCGCCGGCTCGAGTCTCGGCTTCGCGTTGGCGGTGAACGATCTGGACGAGGCCGGCCAAGCCGATGTGTCGGCCCTCGGGCTCTTTGGCGGTATCGCTGGCAAGAAGGACCCCGACCGCTTCGGCCGGATCGTGCTGGCTGCGGCGGATTCCGGCCCCGAGCCGGTCGCCAGCGCACTGCCGGCGCTGCAGTTCTCCGGGGTTCTGGGCCAGAGCCAGGCAGCGACCGCCCAGCCCTTGCCGTTCCTTGCCTGTGCGGGGGCCGCCGTGGACGCGCAAGGATGGCTGTGGACGGTGGCGGGCGACCGGGCCTTTGCCCTGGCGCCGTCGGCGCCGGACGGGCGGCGCCCGTTCCGCACCGTGGTGCTGCCGTCCGCCGCCCTGGCGCAGGGGGTGCGCTGGGACGGCGAACGGCTGTTCATCGCCTGCGGCGATGACAGGATCTACAGCCTCGACCCGAGGACGGGGACGGTCGCGCCGTTCTGCTCGTGGCTGAAGGAGGCCAAAAGTTTCGGGGTCACGCCGGTGGGGGTCCGCGGCGGCTTTGCCGCCAAAGCGAAGGTCTTCATCGTTGCCGGTGATGCCGTCTACGGTGTCGATGCTGCCGGCCGCGGCCTCGACTCTCTGCTCAGGCTGGCGCGACCGGCTGACGCCTCCTGGTGGTATTGCGCCGTCGGCATCGAACCAACCTCCGGCGATCTGCTGGTGGGATCGTACTACCCGGACAGCAAGGTCTACCGCTTTGGCGCTGACGGGCAAGCCGTAACCGTCGATGGCTGGCCGCGCAACGGCCATGCACAGATCCTCACCGATCTTGGCGGTCAGGCGTGGATCCTCGCCGCCGGCGGCAGCGCGGCGCCACTGCCGGCGCTGCGGCGTGGTCCCGCCGATGACCTTCCCGGACTCCCGGCCGCGTGGACCTGGTACCATGCGGGGCTGGCCGCGGCTCCGGCCGGTGGTTGGTGGCTGGCCTCCAGCCAGGGTCTGGTCGGGTACGCCTCCAGCCGGGCCCCGCTGGGCACTCGTCTGGGCGGCCTGCCGGACGTAGCGCTGCTGGCGCTGGCCCCCGATGGCACCGTGATCGCCGCCGTCGAGAACGGCCAGCGCCTGGTCCGCCTTGGCCTGGCCGATGACCCCGATACCGCGTTCTGCTCCGACGCCAATGAGCCCTGGCGCATCGGCAATGACTGGACGGGCTACGCCTGCGGCCTGGTTTGGAACGGCGACCGGTTCCTGGTCCTGGATCGGGTCGGGAAACGCCTCTGGCAGTTCGACCCGTGGCATACCGCCTGGGGCGAGAAGCCGTGGGTGGCGCTCACGGCGGGGAATAGCTTCGGGGACCCGCGCTTGTTGGCGGCGGGCGACGGCGTGGTGTGGGTGGTCGACGGGGCCCGCCTCCTGGAGCTGCCGCGGGCTGACCTGTCGGCCGCGCGCACCGTCGCCCTGCCCGAGGGCGTCGCCGCCACGGATCTGGTCGCGATGACGGCAAACCGTGACGATCTGCTGTTCGTGGCGCTGTCGTCCCGCATCCTGGCCCTCGAGCGCCGTTCCAACGGCGCCTACAGCGTAGGCTGGGACCGCGGTGACGGTCCCACCGGTATTCGCGGCTTGGCTGCCCTCGACGGCCGTCTGGCCGTGGTCGGCGGCGCCGGCGATCTGGTGGTCCTGCACGCCGCCGATGGCGGCGCCGCCGGTCGGGTCGGGCCGACCGACGTCCCGGGCGGCCTGACTCCGGGGTGCCTGGCCGCCAGCGACCGCTGGATCCTGGCGGCGGACGGTCCCAATGCCCGACTGCTGCGCTTCCGGGCGGGGAAGTAAGGAGGACCCGCTTGAGCCGGTCCTCTCCCCCCTCCTGTGAAACTGTCTGGCAACCGTTTGGAGGACAGTCGTTAGTGATGTTGCATGGCGAGCTTTCTGTGAACGGTAAACACTGCCTGCGACCTCGCACGGTCGGGGGGAGTAAACTCCTGTGCGGGCTTGCCTGTGAGG
>CAILUI010000437.1 GCA_903837355.1 uncultured Victivallales bacterium | reverse complement strand
GCCCTGGCCAACCGCTTCCCTTCGGCGCCAGGATGCGCTACTGTGACTCAGGCACCAACCGGGTCGGCCCTGCGGGGCCGGACCAGGCGGGCGATCCCCGTGGTGTTAACTGCGAGAGCTAACGTGGGAATCCAGGCTAGGCGAGGCCCGTAGGCGCGCGCGCTGTTGGGTGTGTATTGGGACGTGGTATGGGTAGCCAGAAAGCGAAGATGAAGATAGCGTGTCCCAGTTGTCGACAGAAACTGGACGTCTCCGACGTCGACCCCTTCGCCACCATCATCTGCCCGCGCTGCGGGGGCGACGTTATCGCTCCGAAACTCTTTGGCACGCTGCTGCTCGAGGAACCGCTTGGACAGCGACACGGCGTGAGTGCCTACCGTGCGCTCGACCTGACCTTGGATCGGGAGGTCCTCGTCAAAATTCTCGATGCCGAGATGGCGGCCCTCGGCGGGAGCTTCCAGGCCTTGGCACGCCAGGCGGCTGCCGTGAACCATAGCGGTGTCGTGCCCGTCTACTCGTGCGGGGCGGAGGGGGGCGTTCCGTACCTGGTGACTCAGTTCATGTCAGGGGGTGCACTGCGCGATCACTTGAGCGAGCCTCTGCCCTCGCCCGAAGCCATCCGCCGGGGACTGGAATGGAGTCGCAGCGTCGCGGCCGGACTGCAGGCCGCTGCCGCGCAGGGCGTGGTGCACGGCGCGGTCACGCCGCTCAGCATTCTCCTCGATGGAGAGGGCCGCGCGAAGCTGACGGATTTCGGCCTTGAGACCCTGCTCGTGGGTGCTTCCGGCGGCGCGGCTGCCTACGCTTGTGATGTGGCGGCCTATCTGAGTCCGGAGGTGTTGAACGGCAGCGTCCCCACCACGGCGTCCGACGTTTTCGGGTTGGGGGCTGTGCTCTACCACGTGCTCTGCGGCAGCAGCCCATGCGGACTGGGTGCCGATGGCGAGATCGCCAGGAGGCTCTGGTTCGAAGGCCAGCGGCCGAAGCTGCCAAGCGCCGTAAACCCGGCTGTCCCGACCGGCCTTGCCGAACTGTGCATGGGCATGCTCGAGGCGGACCCACACTGCCGGCCTGCCCTGGTCGCTGAACTGGTTCAGTCACTGACCTCGAGGGCGCCGACGCGGACTGTGATCGCGTCGCCCCTTGCCGCCAGACGTTCGACCGGCGAGCGTCTGGCGGGCCCATGCGGTCCGCTGGCGGCCGAGGGCTCGCGGCCACGCCGCGAGGGTTGGATGAACGCCCTGATCTTCGGCGGCTTTGTCGCGGCGCTGGTCCTTGGGATCGCGTTGTATGTGCGCACTGGGGGATACCCGTTCCGCATCACGCCTGTGCAGCCTTCCGTCTCTCCGCCGCTGCAGGCTGTACCGCTTGCGCCATCCCCTAGCTCCGGGGCGGCAGCGTTGGTCTCGGCGCGTCGTGGCACGGACGAGCGTGCCTCCGTGCCAGAGTCCACCGTGCCGGCCGCCCCGACGGCGCCCACTACAGTAAACGCACGCGAGGGAACGAGTCCAGCCCCCGCGGACGCTGCTGCGTCCGCGGCCCCAGGTGGCGATAACCTCCGTCTGTACACCGCCGGCAGGCCCCGTCCCGAGGGCTTGGATTTCGTGGGTGCGAGCGCGGACTTGGCGCGCTACCTGCGCGACTTGCCTGCCGATGTCCTGGCCGGCGAGCGGGAGCGACTCGACCTCATCGGCGACACCCGGGACTATCTGGTGCGCTTGATGAAGTATGTCCCGTACATGGACAGCAACGACTCCGATATTCGCCTGCGCACCGGGCCGCCTTTGCGGGGGAATATCCCCTACTGCAACGACCGTCAAGTCGCCGTGCGCGTGCGCGGCGACAACGTCCTTCATCTCGTCCCCTGGCGCGATCTGGCCATCGAGCAGGTTGTCGCGTTCCTCGACTACTACACCCGCGTCCGTAGCGACCAGGGCCCCGCGGCGGATGGGTCCGGCAATGGCCTCCTGCGTGCCGAGGTGGCGGCGGACTGCCTTCGCACTGCCGTGCTCTGTGACTGGTATGGGCGCCCTGAGGATGCTCGGCGCTACGCCCGTCTGGCCGTGGACGCAGACCCCGCTGCAGCGGCCCGCGTCAGGCGCCTGCTACCTACGATCGCTATCTGAGACCAGGACCGCGTGCCCTCGCGACCTGGTCAGCGGCCGCGCGCCAGCCCGCGCGGACCCACCAGGAAGTGATAGCACTCCCCCTGATGAGGGGGTATTCGCGATTTTCGCCTTCCGGAGTGCTTGCGCAGAAGCCCTCACCGGCTAAGGTAAAGGGTTCGGTCCTGTAGCGGCAACAAGGCCCCATTAGGCCCCATCCAGGCCATTCTCCTGGTGTGCGTCTGCCCGCAGGGAAGAGTAGTCGGGGAACAAGAGTAGTCATGGCAACAAACACCAACCAGCCCAGCAACGTCGAACTCGACAACATGCCCAGCATGGAGCAGTTGCTGGAGCAGACCGCCAAGTCCTCATTCCAGGAAGGTCGCATCATCACCGGCAAGATCGCGGAAAAGCGCGACAATGGCGTGCTCCTCGATATCGGCTACAAGGCCGAGGGTTTCGTGGACCGTGAGGAGTTCCGGGACTGGGCCAGCCTGGCCGTCGGCCAGACTGTGGACGTCTACCTCGAGGAAATTGAAGATGAGGATAGCATGCCCGTCCTCAGCGTCCGTAAGGCCGAATTGCAGAAGGCCTGGGACAATATTGTGCTGAACTACAAGGAGGGCGGCAATATCCGCGGCATGGTGAGGCACCGCGTCAAGGGCGGTCTTATCGTGGACGTTGGTGTCGAAGCCTTCCTCCCCGGATCTCAGGTCGACCTTGGGCCGGTGCGGAACCTCGATGACTACGTGGGTAAGGAAGAGGATTTCAAGATCCTCAAGATCAACCCGGACCGGCGCAATATCGTGGTCTCGCGGCGGGAACTGCTCGAGGAGGCACGCGCCGAACAGCGTGCCCGGCTGCTATCCGAGCTGAAACCTAACGAGATCCGCCGCGGCGTCGTGAAGAACATTACCGACTTCGGCGCGTTCGTCGATCTGAGCGGCATGGATGGGTTGCTGCACATTACCGACATGTCATGGGGCCGTGTGAATCACCCGAGCGAGATCGTCAAAGTCGGTCAGGAAATCGACGTGATGATTCTCGACGTTGATCGCGATCGTCACCGCGTCAGCCTTGGCCTTAAGCAGAAGGAAGGCAACCCCTGGGACACCGTCGACGTCAAGTACCCGGTATCATCCAGAGTAAAGGGCCGTGTGGTCAACGTGATGCCGTACGGCGGCTTTGTGGAGTTGGAGGAGGGCATTGAGGGGTTGATCCATGTGTCCGAGATGAGTTGGACGAAGAAGATCAATCGGGCCAGCGACGTGTTGCAGGTAGGCGACGAGGTCGAGGCGGTTGTTCTGGACGTGCAGAAGGACGCCCGCAAGATCAGCCTCGGTTTGCGCCAGACTCTGGCCAACCCCTGGGAACTGATCGCCCTGCAGTTCCCCAAGGGAACCAAGATCGTCGGCAAGGTGCGGAACATGACCAGCTACGGTGCCTTCGTCCAGATACAGGACGACATCGACGGCATGATCCACGTGAGTGACATGAGCTGGACCCGCAAGATCAACCACCCCAGTGAGGTCCTTCAGCGTGGCCAAGAAGTCGAGGCGATCATCCTGGATATCGACCCGGCCCAGCAGCGCATCTCTCTCGGCATGCGGCAACTGATGGACGACCCGTGGTCAAGCATCGAGCAGCACTACCATGTTGGCGATGTGGTTGAGGGCAAGATCACCAAGCTCGCATCGTTTGGCGCCTTCGTCGAGCTGGCCAACGGCGTGGACGGGTTGATCCACATCTCCCAACTCTCCGGGGAGCGGGTCAACCGTGTTCGGGACGTTGTCAACGTCGGGGACCCGGTCAAGGCGCGCGTGGTCAAGATCGACGCCGAGGAGCGTCGCATTGGCCTCAGTCTGAAGGACGCCTCCGAAGACACGGCCTACGCCGCAGATTTGGACAGCGTGCGCGGGCTCAGCATGGATTTGCGCCCGGGCGATGACTTGGTGGCTGTGGGCAACGTCTTTGACGAGGCCTTCGCTAAGGCCAGCATCGAGGCGAGCCCGTCGCCAGAGGGGACGGAGAACCCTGGTGCAGCACGCACGGAGGAGGCGATCGCCGCGAACGCGCCTCCCGAAGAGCCGGTCGCAAGCGCTCCGGAGACAGCGTCGGCCGCAGTCGACGCAGACGCAGCCGATCCCAGTCGGGACTCTGCCTGACCCGCTGCTAAGAGTAGGTAGGTGCGCAGCCGCTGCCCGTCCTGAGCCAAGGTATGGTATCCCACAAAAAAGCTCTGTGACTGGCTTGCGAAGATGGCTTTGGCTTCTATAGTACTCAGTCTTGTGTTCAGGGGTGCCCACGTAGCTCAGTCGGCAGAGCGCGTCCTTGGTAAGGACGAGGTCACCGGTTCAAATCCAGTCGTGGGCTCCAGATCACCTCCAGAACGCAAGCCGCAAAGAGACGCCAGGAACCAGGTTTAAGTCCAGGTCGGATTCCCGCTGGTAACAGGCGGGTACAGGGCAGAGGGTCAAGGGCTGTCATAGCCCTCCGGGTGTACGCAGTCGAAGGCAGTTGGCGACCTTATAAGTCAGAAGGTAAACGAAGATGGCAAAAGAACAATTCCAGAGGACGAAGCCCCACGTCAACATCGGCACCATCGGCCATGTCGACCACGGCAAGACCACCCTGACCGCCGCGATCACCAAAGTTCAGTCCTTGCGCGGCCTGTCCACCTTCATCCCCTACGACGAAGTCGCGAAGGCGTCTGAGTCACAAGGCCGCCGCGACCCCACCAAGATTCTGACCATCGCCACCTCGCACGTTGAGTACCAGAGCGATAAGCGGCATTACGCCCACGTCGATTGCCCCGGACACGCGGATTACGTGAAGAACATGATCACCGGCGCGGCACAGATGGACGGGGCCATCCTCGTGGTCAGCGCGTTGGACGGTCCGATGCCCCAGACCCGCGAGCACATCCTGCTGGCCCGCCAGGTGGGTGTTCCCGCGATCGTCGTTTTTCTCAACAAGGTCGAGATGGTTGAAGATGCCGAGCTTCTCGAACTTGTCGAGATGGAGATCCGCGAGCTTCTCATCAAGTATGAGTTCCCTGGCGACGACACACCTATCGTGCGCGGTTCAGCCCTCAAGGCAGCGCGCGTCGAGAGCGCTGATAGTGACGATGCCAAGTGCATCAAGGAACTGATGGACGCCTGCGATGCGTTCATTGCGGAGCCCGTCCGTGCCATCGACCTACCCTTCCTGATGCCAATCGAAGACGTATTCTCAATTGAAGGTCGCGGTACCGTCGTCACCGGCCGCGTTGAGCGTGGTGTCGTGAAGACCGGTCAGGAGATCGAGATCGTCGGACTCCGCCCCACCTTCAAGACCACCGTAACCGGCGTCGAGATGTTCCGCAAGATCCTGGACCGCGGCCAAGCTGGTGATAACATTGGTTGCCTTCTGCGCGGTACCAAGAAAGAGGATGTCGAGCGCGGCCAAGTGGTCTGCGCTCCGGGTTGCATCACTCCCCACACCAAGTTCAAGGCCGAGGTCTACATTCTGACCAAGGAAGAGGGTGGACGCCACACGCCGTTCTTCAATGGCTACCGTCCACAGTTCTATTTCCGTACGACCGACGTCACCGGCGTCATGTACCTGCCTGAGGGTACCGAAATGGTGATGCCGGGTGACAACGTCAGCGTCGTGGTCGAACTTATCCAGCCTATCGCCATGGAGAAGACGTTGCGCTTCGCCATCCGCGAGGGGGGGCGTACCGTAGGCGCCGGTCGCGTATCGGAAGTCATCGCGTAAGTGTAGCGGTCGGTGCAATGGAAGCATGGCGCTCGCGCGGCTTGTCCGTCGCGAGCGCCGTGGGCTTCTACCAGGAACCCCAGCCTAGGGGGGGTCTGATGAGGAGAGCCAACTACCTAGGTTTAGCGAGGGCGAGAGCATGCCGGGCGAAATCATCACGATGGCCTGCACAGAGTGCAAGCGGCGCAATTACAGTACTGTTAAGAATCGTCGCAATACGACAGGGCGTCTTGAACTCAAGAAGTTCTGCCCCTTTGAACGGAAACCGACCCTGCATCGCGAGACGCGGTGAAGGCACGGTCACCAGGTTCGGTGTAGGTGAGTAGCTCAGTTGGTAGAGCAGCGGTCTCCAAAACCGCAGGTCGCAGGTTCGAGCCCTGTCTCACCTGCCAGATACGTTGGCACGGCGGGCACCCGGAAAGGGTGCTAACGAAACCTCGGGACCAGGGCCCATGATCAACCCGATCGAAAAGATCACTACAGTCTACCACGAAACTCTCAGCGAGCTGCGTAAGTGCACCTGGCCTGGCTGGAGCGAGCTCGTTGACTCCACGTTGGTTGTGATTGTGTCGGTAGGTATTCTTACCGCGTTCGTAGGCGTGACCGACTGGGTCGTCAAAGCAGTCATTCAACTCCTCACGGTCGGCCGGTGACCTGCGGCGTTGGCCGCGCGGCATGACGAAGTTTAGAGCGGAACAGCGCAGCGATGAGCGACACCCAGCAGGACCGTGCACAGTGGTTCGTGGTTCAGACTATGTCTGGCCAGGAATTCCGGGTCAAGAACAGCATTGAGCGCCGCCGCGAAGTGGAGGGGGTTGGCGACTTGGTTCTGGACGTCGTGATACCGACTGAGAAGGTATCCGAGCGCCGTCAGGGACGGCGCGTCACCTCTGAGCGCAAGCTCTACCCTGGCTACATCTTGATGAAGGCCTGCCTGCTGGAGGAAAACGGGCAGCCCAACCACAAGGCTTGGTACTTCATCCGTGACACGCAAGGCATTATCGGTTTTATGGGCGGCGAGAAGCCGCGACCGCTTCCGCAGAACGAAGTGGACGATATGCTGGTCCAGTGTAAGGCGAGCGAGGAAGGCAGCAAGCCCAAAGTACAGTTCCAGATCGGTGAGAGTATCACCATTCGTGACGGGGCCTTTGAGAACTTCGAGGGCGTAATCGAGAATGTGGATGCTGGCCGCGGCAAGTTGCGCGTGTCAGTGACCATTTTTGGGCGCTCCACCCCGGTGGAAGTGGAGTATTGGCAGGTCGAGCGCACCTGAACGAAGGGTGGCTCGGGCTTCAAGCTGTAACACAGCACACGCGCTCCTGGGAGAGTACCTGCCAACTCTGACCAGCGGCGTGGAGAAAGGGCACGATGGCAAAGAAAGTCGTAGGCGTAGTGCGACTGCAGATCCCTGCGGGGGCAGCGAATCCAGCGCCTCCGGTTGGTCCCGCTCTCGGTCAGGCGGGGGTCAACATCATGGAGTTCTGCAAGCAGTTCAACGCCGCGACACAGTCCCAGGCCGGTCTGATCATTCCAGTGGTCATTACGGTCTATCAGGATCGCTCCTTCACTTTTGTGACCAAGAGCCCCCCGGCTGCAATCCTTCTGAAGAAAGCAGCGAATCTGGCCAGCGGCTCCAAGACCGCCGGTCGGGAAAAGGTCGGCAAGGTCACACGTAAGGATCTGGTGCAGATCGCCGAGATCAAGAAGGAAGACCTGAACACGACGGACGTGGACGCGGCAGTGAAGATCATCGCGGGCACGGCGCGCAGCATGGGAATCGAGGTGGCCGATGAAGAGAAGTAAGCTTTATCGGGCCCGTTTAGTGAGCGTCGACCGCCAGTCGCGGTATGCCTTAGCAGAAGCCGTAAAGCTCCTGAAGGGTATGCCGGTACCGAAGTTTGACGAGACCGTAGAGATCGCCTTCAGGCTCGGGATTGACCCGCGGCAGTCGGACCAGGTTGTCCGTGGCGCGATCGTCCTGCCCAAAGGGACTGGCAAGAAGGTGCGGGTGGCTGTCATCGCTGAGGGGGACTCAGCCCAGAAGGCGCGCGATGCTGGTGCCGATGTTGTTGGCTTTGAGGATCTACTGGAGCGCATAAAGGGCGGTTGGCTGGAGTTTGATGTACTGATCGCTACTCCTGACGCGATGCGTGTGGTGAGGACGCTGGGGCGGATACTTGGCCCACGTGGACTCATGCCCAATCCCAAGACCGGGACGGTGACCGACAACACGGGCACGGCTGTTCAGGAAGCCAAGGGTGGGCGTGTAGAGTACCGCTGTGACCGTGCCGGATGCGTGCACATGCCAATCGGCAAGGTGAGTTTCACGCCGGAGGACTTAGTCGAGAACGCTGAGGTGGCCACTCATACCGTACTGCGTGCGAGGCCGGCAACGGCCAAGGGTACCTATGTGCTGTCTGCCACGTTGAGCGCCACGATGAGTCCGGGGATTCGGCTGGACCTCAAGGACATGGTGAAGGCATAGGACCGATGAGAGCAGAAAAGACACAACTAGTCCACGACATCGGCGCTCTGATCCAGTCCTCTTCGAGTCTGTTCCTGATCGGGTTCAAGGGCTTGACGGCCGCCGATTTCCGAAACCTGCGCAGCGCGTTGACCAAGTGCGGGAGCGAGTGCCACGTCGTTCCCAACCGCTTGCTGAGCATTGCTGCGGCAGCGAGCGGGCTGGCAACGTTAGGACAGGCTGACGTGAAGCTGGATACGGCGCTGGTCAGTGGTGGTGTGGATCCGGTCGGGGTAGCCAAGGTGTTGCGCGATTTTGCGAAGACTCGGGCAGGAGCTGTCATCAAGCTCGCTGTTGTCGAGGGTAAGCTCTGTACAGGGGCGCAAGCGGTGGCGTTGGCAGACCTGCCGCCGCGTGAGGTTCTCCAGGCGCAGCTTCTGGGATTGCTGCAGGCTCCGGCCTCGCAGATGGTCCAGGTGCTGAATGCCAAGGTAGCAAGCGTGGTGTTTGTGCTGAACGCGTATCTGTGTCAGAAAGAGAAAGCAGCCTGATAAAGCGCAGAGGAATCCAAGCATGTCTGACGAAACCAAGGTGGTCGTGTCGGAGGAGATGGACAAGTTCATCTCCTATGTCGAGAAGCTCACGGTACTGGAGCTGTCTCAACTCGTGAAGGCGCTTGAGCAGCGTCTGGGTGTCAGCGCCGCTGCGCCGATGGCTGTTGCCGCCGTCGCCGCTCCGGGTGCAGGTGCTGCCGGTGCCCCCGCAGTTGAGGAGAAGACTGAGTTCGACGTCGTCCTGGTGGCGAGCGGGGAGAAGAAGATCTCCGTGATTAAGGTCGTGCGTGAGATCACTGGACTTGGGCTCAAGGAGGCCAAGGACTTGGTGACAGAGGCGCCGAAGACTGTCAAGGACGGTGTTACCAAGGAAGAGGCCCAGAAGATGAAGGCCAAACTGGAGGAGGTCGGCGCTACCGTCGAGCTGAAGTAGACGCGTGCGGTTTCGCACCTTGTGTACTGTATGGAGGACGTTGGGAGGTCGGCTCGAGCCGACCTCCCAGCTTTCCTTTGTCGCGTAGATGTGACTGGTCGGCATTTCTGAGCAACTTTTCCACGTGAGGCGCACAGCATGGGTGAACGAGTCAATTTCGGGAAACTTCGGGACGTCCTTGAGGTGCCCGACCTGATCGGGATTCAGCTGCAGTCTTACGCGGAGTTCCTGCAGTTGGACGTACCACCGGAACAGCGCGAAAGCAAGGGTTTCCAGGAGGTCTTTCTCGAAGTCTTTCCGATTGAGAGTTTTGACCAGAACTGCGTCCTGGACTTCGTCCGTTACGAGATCGGCGAACCCAAGATTCCGCTGGTTGACTGCATGAAGGATGGGGGCACGTTCGCGGCGCCTCTGCATGTGGTCTACCGCCTGAAGACGGCAAAGGACACCAAGGAAGAGCGTGTCTATATGGGGGATATCCCCATCATGACCGAGCGCGGCAGCTTTGTCATTAACGGCGCTGAACGGGTGATCGTTAGCCAGTTGCATCGGTCGCCTGGCATCTGCTTTGAGAAGTCCCGACACGCCAGCGGGCGTCAGTTGTACTCATTCCGCGTCATCCCTGATCACGGGTCGTGGATGGAAGTACAATTCGACATTAACGACTTGATGTTCATCTACCTCGACCGGCGTCGGCGTCGGCGGAAATTCCTGATTACGACGTTCCTGCGGGCGATTGGGTACGACACGACGCAGGACCTGTTGAGCGTCATGTACAACACGCGCAAGATGGCAGTGTCTAAGCTCATGAAGGTCGAGGATCCGTCAGTCTACTACACGGCCGAAGCCGTGTTTGCTGGCGAGCCTCCCAAGGGCAATGAGAAGAAGGGGAGTAGCGAGGAGCCGCTGGCGCCCGCGCTGGAGTCCCTGAATATGGAGTTGCTCACTGCGCTGAAGCAAGCCGGTGTCAGCAGCATTGCGGTGGTAGACACGTCGGAGTTGGGTAGTTCATTTGTGCGCTGCTTGCAGCGGGATCCCACCAGCAGCACGGAGGACGCTCTGAAGGAGATCTACCGGCGGCTGCGTCCGGGGGACCCGCCAAACGTCAGCAATGCGCGGCAGTTGTTTAAGCGGCTGTTCTTCGATGTGCGGCGCTACGATCTTGGGTTGGTTGGACGGCACAAGATCAACCAGAAGTTAGCCGATATCTTCCAACTGCTCAAGATTGCGCCACCCGCGGAAGCTGTACGGACCCTGGCCAAAGAGGACCTGGTGGCAGGGACTGCGTACATGATGAAGCTCCAGAACGAGAACGGTCCCGAGGATGACATCGACCACCTGGGTCGGCGGCGTATCCGTACGGTGGGTGAGTTGCTGCAGAACCAATGCCGTGTCGGGCTCGTACGGACGGAGCGGCTGGTGCGGGAACGGATGACGCTCTTTGACATGAATGCGGAGGAGGTGACTCCCTCGAAGCTCGTCAATCCGAAGGCCCTGGCGGGGGTTATCCGTGACTTCTTCGGGCGTAACCAGCTCAGTCAGTTTATGGACCAGACAAACTGTCTGGCGGAGTTGACCAACAAGCGTCGGCTCAGTGCCCTAGGTCCGGGCGGGCTGAGCCGGGAGCGGGCCGGCTTCGAAGTTCGTGACGTACACTCGAGCCACTATGGGCGCGTCTGCCCGATTGAGACCCCTGAAGGCCCCAACATCGGCCTTATCTCGTCTCTGGCTCTTTACGGTCACATCAACCGCTTCGGATTCATTGAGACTCCGTACCGGCGCGTCAAGGACGGGCGGGTAACCGACGAGATCGACTTCCTGGCGGCGGACGTTGAGGAGCGTTATGTGATTGCTCAGGCGAACGCCCCGTTGGACGACAAGGGGCGGTTCGCAAATGACTACGTGCTGTCGCGGCACCGTGGAGACTCAGGTGAGCATCCTGCCAAGGACGTGCAGTACATGGACGTCTCGCCGAAGCAGCTTATCAGTGCTGCGGCTGGTCTGATTCCCTTCCTCGAACACAACGACGCGAACCGTGCTCTCATGGGCTCGAACATGCAGCGGCAAGCGGTACCCCTGATCCGGGCCGAAGCCCCGTACGTCGGGACCGGACTGGAAGGGGTTGCAGCGCGCGATTCGCGGGCCGTCCTGATGGCTGATCGCGATGGGATCGTGGCTAGTGCCACGGCCGAGCGGATCATCGTGACACCTGACGGAAAGCTCCCTGAGGACGCTGCCGAGCAGGCACTTGTGCGTACGTATCAGCTCTATAAGTTCATGCGTTCTAACGCTTCGACGATCATCAATCAGCGTCCCGTTGTGCGTACTGGCGACCGGGTGAAGGCTGGTGACGTGATTGCAGACGGCGCCAGTACCGATGGCGGTGAGTTGGCGCTGGGACGCAATGTCAAAGTCGCCTTCATGCCGTGGCGGGGGTACAACTTCGAGGATGCCATTGTACTCAGCGAGCGTCTGGTGAAGGACGACGTTTACACGAGTATTCACATCAGTGAGTACGACATCGTGGCTCGCGATACCAAGCTTGGGCCTGAGGAGATCACGCGGGATATTCCGAATGTCGGTGAGGAAGCGTTGCGGAATCTCGATAGCGAGGGCGCTGTGCGGATCGGTGCCGAGGTCAAGGCGGGGGATATCCTGGTTGGGAAGATTACCCCGAAGAGCGAGACTGAGTTGGCCCCGGAGGAGCGGCTGTTACGCGCTATCTTTGGTGAGAAGGCCGCCGATGTGAAAGATAGTAGCCTAGTCGTGTCTGGGGGGTGTTCCGGTATTGTCATGGACGTCCGTATTGAGCGGCGCGTGGATCCGACCAAAGAGAAGATGAGTCGGCAGGAAATCCGGCGTCAGATCAAGGAAGCCGGGAACGCTCACAAGACGCAGTTGGGCGAGACCCTGGACGAGTTGGCGGACAAGTTGGCCGACATACTGCTGGGGTCTAAGCTGACGGTGCCCGTATACAGTTCCGAGCGGGCTGGCGGCGGGGAGATCATTCCAGCCGACCGCAAGATCACGAAGGTCATGCTCAAGCGTTTGGCGCAGAACTACGATAGTTACACCATGGCAGAGGGCCCTGCGAAGGACCAGATCGACGATGTACTCAAGGCGTTCCGCATCCGCATCCGCGATATTACGATGCGGCGCGACGAGACGATCGAGCGACTTGAGAAGGGGGACGGATCCGACCCTGGCGTGATCAAGAGTGTGAAGGTGTACGTGGCGAGCAAGCGCCGCGTCTCCGTCGGCGACAAGATGGCCGGACGTCACGGGAATAAGGGGATTGTCGCGAAGGTAGTTCCGGTTGAAGACTTACCGTTCATGGCTGATGGCACGCCAGTCGATATCGTGCTCAATCCACTGGGCGTGCCGAGCCGCATGAATGTAGGGCAGGTTCTGGAGACGCACGTAGGCTGGGCGGCTAGTGTGCTCGGCCTGAAAGTCGCGAGCCCGGTCTTCGACGGCATGAACGAGAAGCGGATCCATGAGCTGCTACGCGAGGCGATGCAAGTCAAGGTGGAGGAGATGGGTTGGTCGGTGACGGCGGAAGGCCGGGTAGTTGACGGCGCTGGGCGTGACCGCAGCGAGGGCTTTGTTGCCGATGATGGGAAGACGCGGCTGTTTGACGGCAGGACCGGGGCGCCTTTTGCGCAGCGGGTGATGGTAGGTCAGATCTATATGCTGAAGCTCGACCACTTGGTGGTTAACAAGATCCACGCGCGTGCGGTGGGGCCCTACTCGCTGGTGACGCAACAGCCGCTGGGCGGCAAGGCGCAGCACGGCGGTCAGCGCTTCGGGGAGATGGAGGTGTGGGCTCTGGAGGCGTATGGGGCTGCGCACACCCTGCAGGAGATGCTGACGGTGAAGAGCGACGATGTAGTCGGGCGTACCAAGATTTATGAATCGATCATGCGTGGCGACAATACCCTTGAAGCCGGGACCCCCGAGAGCTTCAACGTGCTCATGCGCGAGATGATGAGTTTGTGTCTGGACGTGCGGGTGAAGCACGGCAAGGCGGCGCTTGCGTAGGTGCGCCTCGGGCCAGTATCGGACACCACAATACACGGGACGTCGTCCCATCAGTACGCGGAGGGCAGCGCTTTGGATAACAGTGCACTGCGGCAGGTTCTGGGCATTGACGAAGCTGAAGAGCAGACATGTGTCACGATCGGCGTCGCCTCGCCTGAGACGATCCGTTCGTGGAGTCGGGGTGAAGTCCGCAATCCAGAGACGATCAACTACCGCTCGTTCAAGCCTGAGAAGGGTGGATTGTTCTGCGAGCGGATTTTTGGCCCGACGCGGGATTGGGAGTGCAACTGCGGCAAGTACAAGCGGATCAAGCACAAAGGTATCGTCTGTGATCGCTGCGGTGTTGAAGTGACGCAATCGCGAGTGCGGCGTGAGCGCATGGGACACATCGAGTTGGCGGTGCCGGTGTCGCACGTGTGGTTCTTCAAGTGTATGCCGAGCCGTATTGGGCTCATGCTGGACATGACGGCACGTGCTCTGGAGCGCGTCATGTACTATGAGGATTGGATCGTCACAGATCCGGGCGACACGCCTCTGCAGCGTTGCATGCTACTCAACGACGAGCAGTACCGCGAGGCTCGCGAGACTTACGCTGACGCTTTCAAGGCCGGGATGGGTGCCGCGGCGATGCAGGAGTTGCTGGGGCAAACCGACCTCGCCGCGTTGCGTGCGCAACTCGACGAAGAGATGGGCAACACCAAGAGCAAGGCGAACCGGAAGAAGATTGCCAAGCGCATGCGGCTAGCCGAGGGGTTCCTGCAGAACAACATGGATCCGCGGTGGATGGTGCTGACCGTATTGCCGGTCATCCCGCCGGACCTGCGTCCGCTGGTCCCGCTCGAAGGGGGGCGTTTCGCCACCAGTGATCTGAACGACCTGTATCGGCGTGTGATTAACCGCAACAACCGCCTGAAGAATCTCCTGCAGTTGCGCACGCCGGAAGTGATCATACGCAATGAGAAGCGCATGCTGCAGGAGGCCGTCGATGCCCTGATGGACAACGGCCGCCATGGTCGGCCGGTCACAGGTACCGGGAACCGCCCTCTGAAGAGCCTGAGTGATATGCTCAAGGGCAAGCAGGGCCGTTTCCGCCAGAACCTGCTTGGCAAGCGTGTGGATTACTCGGGCCGGTCGGTGATTGTCGTGGGTCCGGAGTTGCGTCTGCACCAGTGCGGTCTGCCGAAAGAGATGGCGCTTGTTCTTTTTGAGCCGTTCATCATGCGGCGGCTGAAAGAGCGTGGTTACGTGCACACGGTGCGCAGCGCCAAGAAGCTGATCGAGCGGCGCGCTCCGGTGGTGTGGGATACCTTGGACGAAGTGATCAAGGGGCACCCCATTCTGCTGAACCGCGCTCCGACCTTGCACCGCCTGAGTATCCAGGCTTTCGACCCGATTCTGATTGAGGGGCAGGCCATCCGTCTGCATCCCCTCGTGTGCTCGGCCTACAACGCGGACTTCGACGGTGATCAGATGGCGGTTCACGTCCCGCTGTCCAACGAGGCCCAGCTTGAGGCCAAGTTGTTAATGCTGGCGCCGAACAACATTTTCTCCCCTGCCAACGGTCGTCCGGTGACCACGCCGAGCCAGGACATCACGTTGGGGGTTTACTACCTCACGTACGAGGATAAGCGGCGCCGGGCGCGCTTCGAGAAGGATGTTGCCGACTACAAGGCGCGGACGAGTCGGAAGTTGCCGTGCTCTTACAACGACTACTTTGAGGTTCTCCGGGCGCTGGACCACGGGTGGCTGCACATTCATGACTATTTCTGGATCCGTAATCCTGACCTCGGGAGCAGCACTGCATGGGGCGACAAGGACAGCCGTTTCATCAAGACGACAGCGGGCCGCTGCATCTTCCATGAGATCTGGCACCCAAGCATGGGCTTCTACAACAAGTGCGCCGGCAAGAAGGCGTTGGGTCAGATGGTCAAGGAGTGTTACGACCTGGTAGGGCGCGAGGAGCTGGTCCACGTGCTTGATCGGCTCAAGGACCTCGGCTACGAGTACGCGACCCGCGCCGGATTCTCCATCGGCATCAACGACATGATCATCCCTGAGGACAAGGAGTCGCGGATCGCCGAGGCTCAGGAGAAGATCAGTGTGGTTCGTGAGCAGCGCCAGCAGGGTGTAATCACCGAGCTCGAGCGCTACAACAAGTGTGTCGACGTCTGGACGCAGGCGAACAACGAACTGGCTGCACGTCTGTTCCAGGTGCTGGAGAAGAACGAGGGTAAGGAAGAGATCAACTCGGTTTTCGCCATGTTAGATTCAGGGGCCCGTGGCAGCAAGGACCAGGTGCGGCAGTTGGCCGGTATGCGCGGACTGATGGCCAAGCCCTCTGGCGACATCATCGAGCGGCCGATCCTCTCCAATTTCCGTGAAGGGCTCACCGTGCTTGAGTACTTCATCAGTTCGCACGGTGCCCGCAAGGGGTTGGCGGATACGGCGCTCAAGACCGCTGACTCAGGGTACATGACCCGCAAACTGGTTGACGTGGCCCACGACGTGATCTGCATTGAGTCAGACTGCGGGACGGTGAACGGCATCTTCGTCAAGGCGATCCGCGAGGGTGACGAGGACATGGTTCCGCTGCGGGACCGGATCGCCGGTCGGTTCAGCGTGGACGACATTCGGGATCCGCTGTCAGACGATCCGGCCGGACTGCTGGTTGCGGCGGGCGATGAGATCACACCCGAGATTGCGCTGCGCATTGTCGACCGCGGTATCGAGACCGTCCATATCCGCTCGGTCCTCACTTGCGAGAGTGAACGCGGGATGTGCTGCAAGTGTTACGGCCGTAACCTGGCTACCGGTGAGTTGCCGCAGGAGGGGGATGCGTTGGGCATCATTGCGGCGCAGTCCATCGGTGAGCCTGGCACCCAGTTGACCATGCGCACATTCCATTATGGTGGTACCGCTGCAGCCTCCTTCCGTGACCCCTTCCAGCGCGCCCGCGTGGGCGGTACGTTGCGGCTCGAGGATGTGCGTTGCGTCGAGCAACGCGGTGGCGGTTTCGTTGTGCTGAATAAGAACGGGCGTGCAGTGATTGAGGACAGTGAAGGCACCGAGATCGAGAGTTACGAGCTCATTCCCGGTGCGGTGTTGAGCCGCGCCGAGGGCGAGTTGATCGCCCCTGCCGAAGTGTTCGTGCGTTGGGATCCCTACAACGTGCCGATCATTACGAAGTCGGGTGGCCACCTTGAGTACCGTGACCTGATCGAAGGTGTGACCATGAAGCGCGAGGTCAGCGAGGGCAGCGGGACCGAGGAGACCACGGTGCTTGAGCACCGGGAGGATCTGCACCCGCAGTTGGTCATCCTCGACGGCAAGGGCGAGGTGGTGGACCACTACAGTCTACCCGCCGGTGCGCACATCATGGTTGCGGAGGGCACCGGGGTTAGCGGCGGTGAGACTATCGCCAGAACGCCTCGTCAGAGCACGCGAACCAAGGATATTACGGGCGGTCTGCCGCGCGTGGCAGAACTGTTTGAAGCGCGTCGCCCAAAAGAAGCCGCGGAGATCGCGCGGATTGACGGTGTCGTTGAGCTTGGCAAGATCGTCCGTGGTCGGCGTACGATCACGATCCGCGATCCAGAGAACGACCAGGTCGAAGACCATGTTATCCCCGCGGGCAAGCGTGTCGTCGTGTTCAACGGCGACTTCGTGCACAAGGGCGATCAGCTCACGGACGGCGCGAGAGTCCCCCACGAGATTCTGGAAATCTGCGGCCCTCAGGAGTTGCAGGAGTATCTCGTGAACGAGGTCCAGGAGGTCTACCGCCTACAGGGCGTTGAGATCAATGACAAGCACATCGAGATCATTGTTCGCCAGATGATGCGCAAGGTGCGCATCACCGAGCCTGGTACGACCGGGTTCCTGTTTGGCGAGTCTATCGATCGTCGCGAGTTCCTTGAGGAGAACGCCAGAGTTGTCGGGGAAGGCGGGCAGCCAGCGGAAGCGCAGCCGATCCTGCTGGGGATCACCAAGGCGTCGCTGGCCACTGACAGCTTCATCTCGGCTGCCTCGTTCCAGGATACGACGCGCGTCTTGACCGAGGCTGCGACCTATGGGCGGGTCGACTACCTGCGCGGGTTCAAGGAAAACGTGATCATGGGTCACCTGATCCCGGCCGGAACCGGCTACAGCAAGGTCCTGAACGTTAAACTTGAGAAGACAGTCGACGAGAGCGCTTACGAGGAGCGCGCCAAGCCCGGGGCATCTGCCGTCGATGAGGCGGCAGTGCGTACGGCGGCGGCGCGGGCCGAGGCAGAGAGACTGCTGGACTTCTGAGGGTGCATCACCGCCCTCTCCTTCGGCGGTGGCGCACGCAGGGATCGAGTGTAGGGAGTCAGGGGGCCAGTCACGGGGATGGCTTGGCCCCCGTGTATGTCGTGGCGTTGTCCAGTGTGACTTGCATCTAGCGGTCGGGCGCCTACATTATCAGACTTGTTTCGCGTACGTGTTAAGCAAGGGAACTCGAATGCCGACGATCAACCAACTCGTCAGGAACGGCCGCTCGGTCAAGACCAAGAAGAACAAGGTTCGCGCTCTGGCGCGCTGCCCGCAGCGCCGTGGCGTCTGTCTGCAGGTGACCACTCGTACGCCCAAGAAGCCGAACTCCGCGTTGCGTAAGGTGGCCAGGGTCCGCCTAACCAACGGTCAGGAAGTTACTGCCTACATTGGCGGCGAGGGGCATAACCTACAGGAACACAGTGTGGTGTTGGTGCGCGGAGGTCGCGTCCGCGACCTCCCCGGTGTGCGCTACCACATCGTCCGCGGATCGCTCGACTCGCTGGGTGTTGAGGCGCGCCGGCGGGGTCGTAGTAAATACGGCGCCAAGCGTCCCAAGTGATAGTACGCTGTGGTGGATCACAGCGGTGGTCGCTGCGGCGCAAGAGTCATAGTGGCTGCAGGACCGAGTGCGATCTGGGGTAAGTAGCGAACCGATAATCAAGTGGGGCAGGGAAATGCCTGCCCGTAACCCGCTCAGTTAGGATGGCCAGATGAGAAGGCATAGAGCAGAAAAGCGCCCGCTGACTCCGGATGTCCGCTTCAATAGTGAGTTGGTAGCCCGCCTGATCAACACGATCATGGAGCGGGGGAAGAAGTCCGTGGCCCAGAGCATTGTTTACGGCGCGCTGGATACTGTTGCGGACCGCAAGAAGGGCGTCGAGCCCATTGAGGTGTTTCTGCAGGCCATGGAGAATGTCAAGCCGCGCCTAGAGGTGAAGAGCCGTCGCGTTGGTGGTGCGACCTACCAGGTACCGCTGGAGGTTTCTCCCGAGCGGCAGGTTGCCGTCGCCCTGCGCTGGATCTCGGGGTTTGCCCGCGCCCGCAGCGGGATGCCGATGAAGGCCGCACTCGCCGCCGAACTTCTCGACGCCTACGACAACACCGGCAATGCCGTCAAGAAGCGTGACGACACGCACAAGATGGCCAACGCCAACCGCGCTTTTGCTCATTACCGTTGGTAGCTCCCGGGGCGTGGTATTGCACACCCCGTGGCATGTCGGATGTGGTCATGGTCGATGTAAGTGCACAACTCAGCAGATCAGCAGATGCCCAAGGTCGGGCAGTTGCGATCGATCACGTGCGCAACATCGGCATCATGGCACACATTGACGCAGGGAAGACCACTCTGACCGAGCGTATCCTTTTCTATGCTGGGATTAACGCTTGCGTGGGGGAGGTCCACGAGGGGACTGCCTCGATGGACTGGATGATACAGGAGCGCGAGCGCGGGATCAGCATTACCAGTGCTGCCACGGTATGCCCCTGGCGCGGCCACAGGATTAACATTATCGACACGCCTGGTCACATTGATTTCACCGCCGAGGTTGAACGCAGTCTGCGGGTACTGGATGGCGCCGTCGCGGTATTCTGCGCCGTACGCGGGGTTCAGCCACAATCGGAGACCGTATGGCGTCAGGCGCAGCGCTACGGCATCCCGGTAATCGCCTTTATCAACAAGATGGACCGCCCGGGCGCTTCCATGGAGAGGGTCATCGCCGGCATTCGTGAGAAGTTGCGTGCGCTGCCCGTAGTGGTGCAGTTACCGGTAGGGGCCGAGGCTACTTTCAGGGGTATTGTGGACGTGATTGGGCAGTGCGCTGTCCTTTTTGATGGTCTGCACGGGATGCATGTTGTCCCTGTTCCGGCCGACATGGAGATCGTGGCAGCTACCGCTCGCACGCGGCTGATTGAGTCGCTCGCCGAGGTTGATGACGTCTTCATGGAGCGGTATCTGGTTGAGGCCACGCCGTGCTCCGCCGAGATCCGGGCGGCGTTGCGGCGGGCGACCTTGTCCGGGCAGGTGGTACCGGTCACGTGCGGCAGTGCTCTGACCAATCGCGGTGTCCAGCCGCTTTTGGATGCAGTGATTGACTTTCTGCCCTCGCCCGTTGACCTGTGTGCGGTCGCGGGTATTGAGCCTGAGAGTGGGCGTACGGTGGCGCGCGGGATTGGCGACTTGGAGCCGTTCTCGGCTCTGGCGTTCAAGCTGACTGGTGATCGGCGGAGCCGCCGGCTAACTTACCTTCGTGTCTATAGCGGCACTGCGCGGCCGGGCATGCGGGTGCGCAATGCGCGGACCGGTGCTGAAGAGCATATCGACGAGCTGATGCAGATTCACGCCAACATGACCGAGGAGCGCTCGCAAGTCTTCTCGGGGGATATCGCTGCGGTCACTGGGCTCAGTGCCGACACGCAGACGGGTGATACGCTGTGTGCGCCGGATGCGCCCATCGCGTTGTCTGCGATGCGATTTCCCGCCCCTGTCGTCAGTATGGCGGTCGAGGCTTGCCGTGCGGCTGACCGTGATCGGTTGCATGACGCCATGCGGGACCTGGCGCTGGAAGACCCGACGTTCTGTGTCCGTACCGACTGCCAGACCGGTCAGACGCTGATTGCAGGCATGGGGGAGTTGCACCTCGAGATCATTCGTGACCGTCTGAACCGTGACTTTGGTGTGCCCGTTCGGGTTGGGCGGCCGCGGGTGAACTACCGTGACACGGTGCGACAGGTTGCCGACGCCGAGATGGCGTTTGTTCGTCAGAGTGGTGGAGTCCGACAGTACGCTGCTGTTCGGGTCGTGATTTCGCCGCGCGCGGAGGGTCATGGGTTGTCGGTGGCCATGGATGCGCTCGAGGAGCGGTTACCTGCCGTGTTTCAGAATGCGGTGGAGGCCGGGATCCGGGAGGCTGCCGGCAACGGTGCGGATAGTGATCGTCCTTTGACCGACTGTCACGTGCAGGTTACGGATGGTTCGTATGATGCAACGGACTCTTCTGATCTGGCGTTTCGGTCGGCCGGGGCACTGGCCTTGAAGGAAGCGGTGCGGCGGGCTGGTGTCCAGGTGTTGGAGCCGGTGATGACGGTGGAGGTTCTCACCCCTGTGGAGTGCCTGGGGGATGTGATCGGGGACCTCTCCTGCCGTCGCGGGCAGATCACCGAGGTGGATACGCTGGCGCATGGGACGGCACGGGTTGTCGCCCGCGTGGCGCTGGCGGAGCTGTTCGGGTACGCGACCGCGCTGCGCTCGATCTCTCGGGGGCGTGCGGACTTCGCGGCGGAACCGTCTCATTACGTGGCGGTTCCTGAACACGCAGGCGGACAGTGTAAAGAGGTCTGACGGTAGACATGGCAAACAGACAAGCAATTCGCATTCGGCTCCAGGCCTTTGAGCACAGCATCCTGGATCAGTCCACCACGGAGATCGTCAACACGGTGAAGCGCACCGGCGCCCAGATCGCCGGGCCCATACCGTTGCCGACGCGCATCGAACGGTTTACGGTCAACCGTTCGCCGTTCGTGGACAAGAAATCCATGGAACAGTTCGAGATACGCACGCACAAGCGGGTTCTCGACATCATCAACCCCACTGCCAAGACGGTCGATGAGCTGAAGAAGCTCAACCTTCCTGCCGGCGTGGACATCAGCATTAAGATCTGACCTGAGTGGGAGCATCACCCCGATGAAGAAGGGTATTCTTGGGAAGAAGCTGGGTATGACCCAGATCTACGACGAGACCGGTACACGGGTTCCCGTGACCGTTATCGAGGTCGGGCCCTGCCGAGTATTGGCCGTGCGTATGCTGGCTAAGGATGGCTACAGTGCCATCCAACTGGGCTTCGGTTCGCGCAAGGCAAAGAACACGACGAAGGCGGTGCGCGGTCAGGTTCGAGCCGGTGGTCTGGAGGACACCCCGCCGGCAGTCATTCGTGAAGTACGGCTTGACAACGACGCCGATCTCAAGGTTGGCGACGTGCTGAAGGCGGACGTGTTCCAGAAGGGTGACAACGTCGACGTCACCGGTGTGACCAAGGGACGTGGCTTCCAGGGCGTAGTGCGGCGCTGGCGTTTCGCTGGTGGTCGTGCGAGTCACGGTGGCGGCTGGGTCCGGCGCGGTGGGTCGATCGGCATGAAGGTGCACCCAGGGCGGACTCTGCCTGGTCAGCGCATGGGTGGGCACATGGGTAACACTAACCGTACGGTACAGAACCTGCATATCGTCGATGTGCGGTTGGCCGACGACGTGATCTTGGTGTACGGCGCGGTTCCCGGCCCGACCGGCGGCACCGTGATGGTGCGCAGCGCTGTGAAGAAGTAGACCGGGGAGCTTGAGGAACTATGGCAACGACACTTCAGGTTGTAGGAAGTTCGGGCGCCGCCGCCGCTGCGGTGGAGCTCAGTGAATCGTGGTTGGAGCGCGAAAGAGGCGCTCAGGCGGTGAAGGACTCTGTGGTGGCGTACTTGGCCGGGATACGCTCTGGCAGTGCCTGCACCAAGAACAAGGCGGCAGTGGCCGGCAGCAGTGCCAAGCCGTGGCGGCAGAAGGGCACGGGTCGGGCGCGCGCCGGCACTCGGAAGAGTCCCGTTTGGCGTGGTGGTGGTGTGGTTTTCGGGCCGTTGCCGCGGAGTTACAGCAAGCATGTGAACCGTAAGGTGCAGCAACTCGCCTTGCGGCGTGCTTTCACTGACCGTGTCGATGCCGGCGAGGTCATTGTGGTCAGTGAGGTTACGGTTGACGAGCCCAAAACGAAGAAGATGGTTGAGTTCCTGATGCGTGTTGGTGCAGGTCAGGACACTCTGGTGTTGGTGGACGAACTGACGCCGACTGTGGCCACGGCGGCGCGGAACCTGCCTTGCGTGCATGTGATGCGGGCGTCTTCGGTGAACACCTACCTCCTGCTGCAGTTCCGCAAGATCGTGTTCAGCCGGGCCGGTATCGAGGCATTTGGCAAGCGACTGGCCCCCTGAAGGAGAGTGTGAGATCATGGATCCCTACAAGATAGTTCATACGATTCTGGTGACTGAGAAGGGCACGGAGATGTCGTCTGCCCTGGGGCAGTACACCTTCAAAGTCGCCAAGGACGCCAATAAGCTTGAGGTCCGTGCGGCCATCGAGGCCTTGTTCAGCGTCAAGGTAAAGGCGGTCAATGTGATGAATCGCATGGGCAAGCTGAAGCGCATGCGTTCGGCCGGTTACGGTCGGCGTCCGGATTGGAAGAAGGCGGTTGTGACGCTGTCCGAAGGGCAGATTGATATTCTGTAAGGACACCTGGCGCCAGGTGGGCGCGGAAGGGCATGGACCATGGGCATCAAGACCTACAACCCTACGTCTCCAAGTCGTAGGCATATGAGCGTCAGCGATTTCAGCGAGCTGACGCGGCGGACGTTTGAGAAGCGCCTGACGGTTGGGAAGCGGTCTACTGGTGGGCGCAACAATATGGGTCGGGTGACGACGCGTTTCCGTGGCGGCGGGGTCAAGCGGCGCTTGCGGCTGATTGACTTCAAGCGCGATAAGGATGGGGTTCCGGCGAAGGTAGCGCACATTGAGTATGATCCCAACCGGAGTGCCCGCATCGCGTTGCTGCACTACGCTGACGGGGAGAAGCGATACATCCTGGCGCCGGTTGGTTTGGAGCAGGGGGCGACGGTGTTGAGCGGTCCGAAGGCTGAGTTCACGCCTGGGAACGCGATGCAGTTGAAGGACATTCCGGTTGGCGTGAACATCCACGCGATCGAGCTGGTTCCTGGCAAGGGTGCCGCGATGGCGCGGGCGGCCGGGCAGGTGGCGACCCTGCGCGGCAAGGAGGACCAGTACGCGATGATCAAGCTGGGTAGTGGTGAAGTACGGATGGTCCATGTGAACTGTCGCGCCTCGATCGGGCAGGTTGGCAATCTTGATCACAATCGGATCAGTTTGGGGAAAGCCGGGAAGAAGCGCTATCTCGGTATGCGGCCGCATGTGCGTGGCGTGGCCATGAACCCGGTTGATCATCCGATGGGTGGCGGTGAAGGTCGCAGCAGTGGTGGTGGCCACCCCTGCTCGCCGTGGGGCCAATTGGCGAAGGGTAAGAAGACGCGCAATCGGCGTAAGGGGTCACGGAAGTTCATCGTTGAGCGGAGGAAGAAATAGTGAGTCGCTCGGTCAAGAAAGGGCCGTTTGTTGACGGCCACCTCGCGGACAAGGTGCAGGCACTGAACACGAGCGGCCGCAAGGCGGTCATCAAGACGTGGTCTCGCCGCTCGATGATCATGCCGGATTTCGTCGGACACACGTTTGCCGTCCACAACGGCAAGATCTTTCAGAACGTCTTTGTGACGGAGAACATGGTCGGCCATCGGCTCGGGGAGTTCGCGGCGACGCGGACGTTCCGTGGTCACGGCGCCATCTCTGGCAAGTGATGCGGGGCGGGTACTGGGCGTCGTGACGGTGGTGCGTCCTTACCCTGCAGCAGAGTGCGGCAGAGCCGAGTTCAGCCCGGGGTTTACCCTGGTATGCTGGGCTCGGTTTTGTCATTTCCGGAGGTGAGCGAGTATGGACCAAATCCGTTTGGGAAGACCCGACGATCACCCCGTCGTTATGGAGCGAGTGGTCGCCAGTTTCCGCGAACGCAACCCCGGACATGCGCGTTTCGAGGAGCTCTACCCCGACACGGTGTTGCCCGAGACGATGGGCCAGTGGCGACTGGCGTGCCAGGGGCGGGAGATCGCGGCTGGGGTTCAGCTTGTGCCGCGGTCCTTCGTTGCCGTCGGTGAGGTTCGTCTTCCCGGCATAGGATTGGGGAACGTCTTCTGCTATCCGCCCTACCGGAAGCACGGGTTGATGAGTGCGTTGCTGGAGCGTTGTAGTGTGGACATGGCAGCGGGGGGCGTCGGTGTCTGCATCCTGGGTGGCGACCGGTCGCGGTACGGCAATTATGGTTGGGAGCACGCAGGAGCGGAGCGTTCGTTGACGCTGGCGGCCGGGGTGACGCGTTTTGAGGAGAGTTTTCCGGTGTCGGCGGTGGATCTGCGGGTTTGGAGCGGCGACGTGGGGGAACTGATGTGTATCCTGGCAGCGTACTCCCGTTTGCCGTACCGTTGCGAGCGCAGCGCCGCGGAGTGCGGGCGCGTCCTGCGGCGCCCGGGCCAGGTGGTGTGGATCTGTGATCGCGCCGAGAAGGGGTTCGGCTATCTCTCGGTACGCGGCAACACGATTGCGGAGTATGGCGGGGCGCCGTTGGCGGTGGAGGAACTGGTGAGTTTCCTGCTGCAGAGTGGCTCGTGGTCGGTAGCCTTGCCGCCGGTAGACGCAGAGACCGCCCTGGAGAAGCTGATGCTGCGGCACGCCCAGAGCTATCTCGTCCGGCCTGCCGGGATGATTCGGATCGTCTCCATGCGGACGGTCCTGGAGGCCTATCGGCCGGTCCTGCAGGTACGGCTTCAGGGTTGGACGGGGGAGATCGTCCTGCGCTGCCGCGACACGGGGGAGTCGGTTAGGGTCAGCGCCGAGGGCGGGGTTCTGGCGGTCGAGGACGCGGGTGCGGGGAGCGTCGCGGTCGAGCTGACTCGCCGGGAGCTGGCCCAGGTGTTCTTTGGTCCTTTCCTACCGGACCTCGGCGACGGGGCGCGCCACAGCGGCATCCGACGGCTCTTTCCGCTGCCGTTCTACTGTCACGCCCTGGCGCACGTCTGAGGCGATCAGCGCAGTGGGCCGAGGTAGCGTATCTGACTGAAGTCCTGGACTCCGATCAGGGCTTTGGCGAACTCGGTGGCAGCGTTTTCCTCAGGGGTCCCGAGTGCGCGGAACACGGTCCACGCCAGTTTCCTCTCCCCGGGGGCGCTGCTGGTGCCAGGGGCGGCAGAGCGTAAGCCGAAGCGCAGGCCGGAGTCGCCGGCGTCGTCGATCCAGCGGTGGTACAGGAGGGCTTCGATGCTCTCCAAGTCGCGTATCTTGTGCCAGAAGTAGACGATCCCGGCGGCTTGCAGGCGCTGGTTGGCCTCGCTGAGGTCAGCCGTATTGCAGCCCTGTTCCGACAGCAGCACGCCCCTGACGGCACCGTTGAAGCGGAACTCGGGACGTTTCATCCAGGCGTCCAAGACCTCGATGTTCCTCATCGTGATCAGCGGTGTGTCGAAACTGAATGTGGCTTTGGTATCGAGCCATGCTGCAGGATTGCACACGTCCTGCGGATAGGGGTGATAGGCCACACCCCACTCGAAGTCACCTTCCCGGCCGCAGATACTCTGGAGTAGTTCCAGGACTGCACGGGGGCTGTAGGATCCAGGGTCCATGGCCGTCCAGTAGTGGGAGAGGGGGATGAAGACGCGGGCTGCCGGGTCGTGTCGGCGGACCGTGTAGTGGGCGATGCGGAGGGCGCGGTAGTAGAGTTCAAGGTAAGCGACCATGCTCTTTTCCCCGGCATTGGCCCAGATCAGGCCCTTATCGACCTCATGGTGGATGATCCAGTTGGCAATGCGGCCGTAGGTGGGTGTGTTCGAGCCGTAGCGGCGGGCGAGGAGGTCCAAGGCTGCGGCGTAGGCGTCGACGCCTTCCGGGGTGGTTACGTTCGCCAGTGCAAACCTGCCTGGGGCGGAGGCGTCAGGGTGGCACCACACACGCTGCGCGTTGCGGTCGGCGAGAGGGCGCGGGATAAGGATGACCGCAGAGACGACGATGCCGTGTTCGCGGGCTAGGCGCATGGTGTTATCAAGTGGTTCCAGGGCCTTCTCGTTGGCGGCGTACTGCTTGCCGTTGAACGTGTAAGGTGTTGTCCCGTCGCCGCCGGGGGCAAGGTCGAGGATGCTGGGGAGGAGGATCTCGACGGTCAGGTTACGGCAGCCCAGAAGCGGCAGATCCTCCTGGGCCTCGGGGAACCAGTCAACGTCTGCGAGGCCCTTCTTGGAGGACGGCATGGCGCGTGGCAGGCGAGTGTCCGCGGCCTCATCGGTATCGGTTGCCCAGACGGCGGCGGAGAGGCCTTCGAGGCGCTGGTCGATGAAGCGGGCCAGGCGCCAGCGGGCGAAAAGGCGGTCTTGTGCCACGCCCTCGCGGTCGGCCACGAACCTGGGTACTTCGACCTGGAAGTTGCCGCGTACCGACAGCGTAGTGACGCTGACAGCCTCGGTGCAGGAGGGCATGGGGGCGTGCAAGGGAACCTCGACCAGGCTGGTTCCAGCCTCGGGGGCGACCCCTGAGATGCGTACGAAACGGCGGTCGACCGAGACGGTATCGACCCGGCCAGGCCATTCGCGTCCGAGGTAGGAGCTGATGGCGCGGCCCTGCTCGGCGTCCTCTTTTACGGCGTTCAGCCAACGCTGGTCTGCTTCTTTCTCACCGTCGGCGAGTGGGCGTAGGACCAGTCCGCGGAGTTGGAGGGTAACGCCGCCACGACCGCCGAAGTCGAGACGGAAGACGCGGTAAGGCATGTCCCAGTTTCTGCGTAATGGGATGGCGACCGGTACCCAGGTATCGGCGGGGGCGATGTGCCAACTCGAGGTGCTGTGGGACTCCCGTGGGAGGCCGTAGAACACCTGGATGAAGTCGAGCCCGGCCGGGCAGAGGAGTTCAAAGGCGATCACTCGCAGGCGCTCGTGATCGTAGGCTTGGCTCAGGGGTACGGTGAGCGCGTAGGGGTCGTCCCCGCGGGTCGTAATGGTGTAGTTGCCGGCGTCGTCCTTCTCGAAGAGCACGTCGTGGCTGCCGCTCTCTACGAGGCGCAGCGGCAGGATGGCTGGTTCCTGGGCGTCGACGGCGCCGATGATTGTCAGTGCGAACAGTACCTCGGACACCAGGGTTCGGCAGCGGTGCATGCTGGGCCTCCTCTCGGGGCCGCAGGGGCGCGGCGACCCGGAACGCGCTTTCGATCAGTACACCAGCGAGCTATTCACAGGACGCTCGCCGGTGGTAACATAGTACACAGCGCCGACTAGGATGGGTAGTGTTCCAGCCAGCATCTCCCCGGCGATGACACCCGCCATCAGGGGCTTGCCTTTCTGGTAGAGCATTTCCCCGCCGTATCTGCA
The DNA here is from genome assembly GCA_903837355.1 of uncultured Victivallales bacterium. Lineage (GTDB taxonomy): Bacteria > Verrucomicrobiota > Lentisphaeria > Oligosphaerales > JAFGRS01 > CAILUI01. The sequence goes on along the minus strand of CAILUI010000437.1, from coordinate 26,052 downwards.
GATGGCCGTCTTGATGGCCCAACCAATGAGCAGTGAGAAGGCGACGCGTTGGCCTTGATGCGAGTTCAGGAAGAAGAAAGCCAGGGGGTGAAGTGGCCACCAGGGGAAGCGCAGGCGCAGGGACGCGGTGAGCAGAGTCAGCCCCAGGCCGATGGCGAAGGCGGTGACGAACGCGCCACTGGGTTTGGCCAGGGCGAGGCGTCCGAGGCCGCGTACGGCTTCCGCCTGGTCCAGCACGCCAACGGAGGTCAGTTGTTCCTTCATGATCAAGCCCTGGTCGAAGGGCAGGCGGGGCGTGTAGCGGGCCCAGCCGGACGAGGCCTGCACCAGGCCTTGGTCGTGCTGCCAGTAGATGGTCGCCGGGAGGGCCACGGCCACGCAGAGCACGAGGACGCCGATGCAGAGCGCCCCCATGCGGCCGGGACGTACGTTGCCGAGTTCCGCCAGTTTCAGTGCCTGCACGCCGAAGGCCATGGGTGCCCAGCCCGGGCCAACCAGGACAATGATCGACACCATGACCATGGTAGCCAGGGCGGTAGGCCCGAGCGCTTGCGAGCCGAGCAGGCCCCAGGCTACAGCGCCTGGCATGATCCACGTGCCGATGTAGAACCCCCCTGCTTCGGCCACGGCGCGACTGACCGCGATGAAGACGACCAGGGCCATCAGCGTGTAGTACAGCGACAGTAGCCAGTCTACGCCCGTGTAGCACAGGAGGATATAGAAGAAGGCCGTGAACAGTAGGAAGGCACGCATGGACCATACCAAGTGCGGCTCAGCGCGCTCCTGGCAGGGCAGTGCCAGCCCTTGCCGGAGCAGGTTGCCATAGAAGTAGCGGCCCGTGTAAAGCACCATCAGGACGATGCCGAGATAGGCGCCGGCGTAGACGAAGACGGTGGCGTTGTTGAACATGCTGAAGCCGCGGGTGACCTGGAACCCGTAGCTGCTGAGTACGCCGACGACGTAGCATACAACATAGGGGGTGATGGCGAGGGACAGCGAGACGTCGGAGGCGAAGAAATAGGCGATACCGATCACCGTGAACATCACCCGTGGGGTAAACAGTGCCCAGCCGTCGCCGTAGGTCACCGGCTCGAAGAGGGGTACCAGGGCCCTGAAGTCGAGGGCCAGCCGTACCGGCACCAGGATGTCCGGCCACCAGGCCTGGAAGTAGTTGACCATGTGGATGCCAAGGACGAGGCCAAGACCGACGCGGAAGGAGCGCTTGCGCAAGACGCACTCGGGATGGTCCGGGAAGAGCAGTGCGGTGAACTTGGCGATGGGGTAGGGCAGTTGCTCGTGGCGGGACCATTGTCGGTTCACGACCACGGCCAGGGCCAGCGTGGCGACCGAGATGCTCAACACCAGTGGCACCCAGAAAGCCAGCGGCTTGATCCAGATGTCCCAGGGCACCTCACGCCAGGCGATGTGCCCCTGGCCGCGGGACATCCCGGCGACGTAGCCGGTCAGGGCGTCGGTGCCCCGCTCGGAGTTGACGTCCGCGAGCATGAAGGCTGGCACGAGGTCGAGGATCTGTTCGCGTTGCCAGCCTGGCGACAGCCTGTAGCTGTGGTGGGGGAACATCAGGGCCGACGGCCAGCAGTGGACCAGCCCGTAGAAGGGCACCGAACAGGCCAACAGGCTCAGGCCGGTGATGACCGCCAGTTCGCGCCCAGCCAGCGGTTGCCAGCGCAGTCGGCGCAACAGTGGATTCAGACCAACGAGCAGGAGGAGCCCCCCGTAGACGGCGTGCGGCATCAGGTGCGGCACCAGCATGATGTAGGCGTCAGCGTTGATGACGCAGTCATGAAAGTAGCCGAGGCCGCTGATGAGGAGCGCACAGAGGAGGCCAATGGTCACCGAGCGCTTGGTCACCGGCGCCGCCCTTTCGTCTGCCTGCCACAGCACCCCGGTCCGCGCGCCCCGTGGTGCTCACCGCCAGCGGCTTAGACAGTCTGTTGCCGAGCGGCCCCTGGCGCTTCAGGTTACCGGCCATCGGACTGCGGCGCGGATCTGACGCCAGGCGGCGGCGCACCTCGCCACGGTCGCCCCGGCCTGTGTGTCAGGCGTACCGTCGCATGGGATACCCAGGCTAGGGCACGGCCGGCTCAACGGGTCGTGCCGCCTGGGCGGCCATCAGGGTACTCACCCGTTGGGCGAAGCGCAGCGGATCCTCAACCGGGAGCCGGGCTGTCAGCAGCGCCTGGTCGTAGAGCATCTCGACGTACTCGCGCAAACGCGCCTCATTCGCGGTCTGATCCAGCAGCAGTCGCATGGCTTCGACCACGGGGTGCGCCGCGTTGAGTTCGAGGATCCGGCGGGCCGGGGGCACGTCCTGCTTCATGGCCCGGAGCAACTTCTCGAGCTGGATGCCGATACCGAACTCATCGCTTACCAGGCAGCAGGCGCTGTCGGTCAGGCGCTTCGAGAGTCGGACGGTCTTGACCTTCTCGCCGAGGGTCTCCTTGATCTTCTCCAGCAGGGCGCGGAAGTGCTCCTCGGACCCTTTCCGGGCCTCCTCGCCGGCCTTCTTTTCATCCTCGGTTTCCAGCTCGACATCACCCTTGGCCACCGAGCGCAGGCTCTTGTCCTTGTAGGTATTCAGGTTCTGGACGACCCATTCGTCCACCGGGTCGGTCATGTACAGCACTTCATAGTCGCGCTTGCGGAAGGCTTCGAGTTGGGGCGAGCCGTCGGCGCTGGCATAGTCTTCCGCGGTGATGTAGTAGATATCCTTCTGGGCCTCTGGCATTCTGGCCACGTACTCGGCCAGGCTGACCTGGCCGTCGGCGCCCGTCTTGGACGAGGTCAGCAGGATCAGGTCCTGGAGCTTCTCACGGTTCTCGAAATCAAGGTGTACGCCTTCCTTGAGCACGGCCCCGAACTGCTTCCAGAAGGTGGTGTAGCGTTCGCGCTCCTTGCTCATCATATCGGCCAGGGCATCGAGGACCTTCTTGACCACGCTGCTACGGATCAGACGGATGGTACGGTGCTCCTGCAGCAGTTCGCGGGACACATTCAGGGGCAGGTCAGCGGAGTCCACCACGCCGCGCAGGAAGCGCAGGTAAGGGGGGATGAGTTGCTCGCAGTTATCGGTGATAAAGACGCGGCGGACATACAGTTGGATACCCCGGTGGCGGTCCTCGCCGACGAACATATCCATAGGGGGGCGCTGCGGGATGAAGACGAGGGCTCTGAACTCCGTCGCGCCCTCGACGTTCCAGTGCAGGGTCTCGAAGGGATCCTGGAAGTCGTGACTGATGTGTTTGTAGAATTCCTTGTACTCATCCGCGCTGACTTCGCTCTTGGGCCGTTGCCATAGTGCCTTGCGGGAGTTCAGGGTCTCTTCCGTCACCGTCACGACCGGCTCCGCGTCCGCCAGCGGCTTGCCATCGGCCCCGGTGGGTTTCTCTTCGCGGCGCACGTCCATGACCACGGGGTGTTCCACGAAGTCGCTGAACTTCTTCACGATCTTGCGCAGGCGCCATTCCTCGAGATACTCGTCCGCGTCGTCCTTGAGGTGCAGGGTGACATCGGTCCCGCGCTTGGCGCGCGTCGTGGCGTCAACGCTGTAGGAGCCGCTGCCGTCGCTCTCCCACTGCACCGCCTGGGCCGGATCGCCCGCCCGGCGCGTGACCACGGTGACCTTGTCGGCGACCATGAAGGCCGAGTAGAAGCCAACCCCGAATTTGCCGATGAGTTCTGGCGGCGGGGTATCCCGATGTGCCTGCATCTCCTCAAGGAACTTGCGAGTGCCGGAACTGGCGATGGTGCCGATGCAGCCGTCGACGTCGTCGGGCCCCATGCCGATGCCATTGTCCGACACCGTCAGTGTCCGTGCTTCACGGTCGACGTGGAGACGGATCTTCCACTCCGGGTCGTCCTCCAGAATGGACTGGTCGGAAAGGGAGGTGAACCGCGCGCGGTCGATGGCGTCCGAAGCGTTCGAGATCAGCTCGCGCAGGAAGATCTCCTTGTTCGAGTACAGCGAGTGGATGACCAGATCCAGGAGTTGCTGAACTTCCGCCTTGAACTTGCGCTGCTTTGCCGCCATCGCATTTCTCCGTGTCGCCAATCAAAACCTCTGCCTCCGCTTGCAAAGGAGGTTTGCCGAGGTTGGTTAAGACGCTCTTTCACCGGCTCAATGACCAGCGTTCAGTCTAGCGTCTTGTGCTCAAAAGTCAACGCTGGTGGCCGGGTTGTCAGCGTCACCGGTGATGGTGTCGCACGGGAGTCTGGAGAGTTGTGGCGCTATTTCTGTACAACCTTCTCTTCCTCGTTGCCTTTCTGATCTACGTGCCTTTCTACGCCGTGCATCTGCTGCGTCGCGGCGGCCTAGGCTGGGCCTTTCTGCAGCGCTTCGGGTTGTTCGGCCCGGTATCGCGGGGCGCGTTGCGGGCCCTGGACCAGCCTGTCTGGGTGCATGCCGTGAGCGTTGGCGAGACGGTGGCGGCACTGACCTTCATCCGCCGGCTGCAGGAGCGCAATCCGGGCCGTGCCGTGGTGTTGTCGACGACGACCACGACGGGTTATGACCTGGCGTCGCGCAAGGTTCCACGCGGGGTGACGTGTATCTACTGCCCGCTGGACTTCTGGCCCTGCGTGCGGCGCGCGCTGGAGCTGGTGCGGCCGGCGCTACTGGTCATTTTCGAGGTCGAGATCTGGCCGAACCTCATTCTGCAGACTGCGGGGCGCGGCATTCCGGTGGTTCTGGTCAATGGCCGCATGTCGGACCGCAGTGGCCGGGGCTACGCGCGCTGGAGTGGCTTCTTCGGCCGCCTCTTCAAGGCCTTCCGGGTCATCTGCGTGCAGACGCCGGAGGATGCCGTGCGGTTGCGTCCGCTCGCGGGAGACGCGGTGACCGTGGCCGTCTGCAACACCATGAAGTTCGATCAGGTTCCCGATGCCAACGGCAAGGATAAGTCCGTCGCCCTGAACGAGGCCTTCGGTCAGGCGGAACGCCTCGTGGTCTGTGCTGGCAGCACGCATCCTGGCGAGGAGGCCATGGCGTGTGACGCCGTGTTGGCCCTCAGGCCGGAGTTCCCGTCGCTGCGCCTGGTTCTGGTGCCGCGGCACCATGAGCGCGCGGCCGAGGTTGAGAAGGTGCTGCAGGAGCGCCGACTCTCCTATCGGCTGCTGTTGCCGGTTGCCGGCCGGGAGCCGGCCGCCGCCCCGGTCGACGTCCTGTTGGTGAACACGACCGGCGAACTGATGAACTTCTACGCCGCCTGCGATGTGGCCTACGTGGGCAAGAGTCTGGCCGGTAATGAAGGCGGCCACAACATCATCGAGCCTGCCATCTTCGCCAAGCCGATCCTGCACGGCGCCAATATGCAGAATTTCCGGGCCGTAGCCGCCATCTTCCAGGACGCGCAGGCGGCGGTGCAGGTTCAGGACGCCAGCGGCTTTACCCCGGCGCTCCGCCAGCTTCTGGCCAACTCCCAGGAGCGGCAGGCTCTCGGCGGGCGTGCCCGCCGCGTGGTCGAGGCCAGCCGTGGCGCCATCGACCGCACGTTGGACCTCATCGAGCCATTGCTGGGCAAACCGTGACTCCCACGCCAGACAACGCCGGCGGGCAGCCCCTCGACCTCTTCGGCGATCAGGCCCTGGCGGCCTACGAGGAGGGGCGGGCGAGTGAACTGGTCCTGCGCCGCAACCCGGCAGTGGGGCACTTACTGCTGGCGGAGCGGGCGGTGCTCTACGTGCAGATCCTCTATCGGCTGCTGCTCTTCCGCCGGGCGCATGAGCTTGAGCCGCTCCACGAGGACCTTCACGACGCGGTCCGGCCGGCTCAGGAGCGCGTACCCGGGGCAAGCCCTTACGACGCTGAGCCGTTCCGCAGCGATCTCGCCCAGCTCGCGGACTGGGGGCTGGTGTCCTGCCGCATCGAGGTTGAACGTCTGCGCGGTTACCGCGACAGCCGGAGACGCAAGTTCCGCTACCGGCTGGCGGCGGATGCTGTCAGCTTCCTGGAGTGGCTTGAGGAGCGCGCGCAGAGCGACCTGTACCGGCCCGAGGAGGATGCGCGGGACTTGCTTGAGGAAACGAGCGGCAGTCTCACCGAGCTCCGGCGGTTGCTGAGCCTGACGGCGGCACCAGCCCAGGACGGCGATGCGCGGCGGATCGTCTACCAACTCGCCAAGCTGGACGCCCTGAGCCTGGAGGTGAACGCCTACCTCGGCGGCTTCAATGCCCGCCTGCTGGGCTTCGTTAGCCACGAGTACTGTATAGATGATGCGCGCGGCGTGTTGCGTGACCTCGAGCAGTTCGTGGACGGCTTCCTGCGGCAGGTCCATGATCTGCGTGGCGCCATCGGCGTGCAGGTGAGCGCCCTCATGCAGACTGAGATGCAGGAGCGGGTCCGGCGGGCCGGCGCAGAACTGGATGCCGAGCGCCGGCGCACGCCCAGCCTGCTGCGGCGCGGCGACGAGTGGCGGCATCCGGAGACCATCCCGCTACGGCTCTGGGAGTTCTTCCGCGAGGATGGCCGGCTGGACCTGCTCTGCCGCCACATCCGCGAGTCGGCGATGCGGGTCTGGCGCAAGCTGCATGCCCATCTGCGGGAACTCGAGCGGCGCAGCACGCGCATCCAGGACATCCAGAGCCGTTGCGCGGAGCTGGCGGGCCTGGCGGAAGATGAGGTTCCGCACCGCTTCATGCGGGAGCTGCTGGCCCCGGCCGTGATGGTGGCGGATCCGCATTTCTGGGACGACTCTGAGCGCGCCGATCCGCCGGCGCCACGGCGCCAGGCGGGGCTGGCCGAGCGCTCGCCAGTGCAGTTCATCCGGCCCAAGCGGCGGCAGGGCGGTCCCGTGGTCAGTCTGGAGCAAGCCCGGCTGGAAAGGCTGGGCGGCTGGCTGCAGGTGACGTTGAGCCCCGCGGCGCGCCCTGAGGGCGCCCCGCTCTCGCACGGCGCGTTCACGGCGCCCGACGACTTCGGGCATATCATGGACCTGAGTCGCGCCGGGCTGCTGGACGCGGGCCGCAGGCTGCGGCGGGTCGGCTATGCGCTGACCCCCGACCCCGCCCATGAGGGTCGTGTGGGCGTGGATGACCAGACCTTGAGTTTCACCGAGGTGACCGTTCACCGCCTTGCCGGGGCGGTGGAGAGGTCGCGGAATACACCATGAGCAACCCCCTGGAAGCGCTGTTGGAGCGTCATCCTGCCCGCGTGCAGGCCGTGCTCAACATCCTGGTCGAGACGCCCTACTTCTACCGCGATGACAACGAGGAGACCTTCATCTTCCTGCGTCGGCATCGGGCGGAGTTCACGGCTTTCTACCAGGAGTTCTACGGCTGGCGCCTGATCATGGACGACAAGTGCGCCCGCGTCTTCAAGTCGTCCTGGTACAACGAGAAGGTCAGCGAGCCGTACCGCGACGTCTTCGGCTTCCGGCATCGCGACGATTGCATCGCCTTCATGATCTTGCTGGAGTTCTTCGAGCACCAGTTGGATGAGAATTCGCTGACGGTGGAGGACCGCGAAAACCTGCGGTTTCGTTTTGGCGACCTGCTGGGCTACACGCACCGCCGCTTTCTCGAGCTGTTTCCTGGCGACGCCGGCGGGCGCTACAGCGAGGACTTTGTGCGCTCGAGCATCCTGCGTCGCGTACTCCCTATCCTGGAGCGTTACCGTTTGCTGACGCGGGTGCCGCCGCCGCCGGATCTGCGCGTCACTGAGATGGATATGATCTTCGAGGCGATGCCGGCGCTTTACCACTACAACACGGGGCGGCTCAGCCAGAGCGTCCTCGCCGGCGCCACAGAGGTCGCGCCGCCTGCCGTTCCGGTGGCGGAGGACCCGCCAGCGGTGTCTGAGGGTGCGGCCCAGTGATCAGTAACCAGGGATGGGTGCCGGGTTCACGGAGTGGTCGATGCTGAATGTGTCCGCAGAGCGCTACACGATCCGCCGGATACGGCTGATCAATTTCCATAACTTCGTTGACGAGACCATCGAGGTCCGTCAGGGTGGGCACCTTTTCCTGCTGGGCGACAACGCCTCCGGCAAGACGACCGTGCTGGACGCCATCCACTACGTACTGACGGCCGGCGAGTCCATGGAGTTCAACTCGGCGGCGCGCCTGGCGGGCAGTCCCGCGGACGGTCGCCGGATTCAGGGCGTCATCCTGCGCTACAACGTCGATACCGGGCCGCTCAATCCGGCGGGCGGTACCACCTACGCGGCCCTCGAGATCGCCGGCCGGAGCGGCACGCCCACCACGGTCGCCATCGGCATGACCGTGACCGGTATGGACGAGAAAGTGCAGCGCTGGGGTATCCTCCGCGAATGCCGGCTCGAGGAGATCCCGTTCCTGGTTGACGAGCTGCAGGGGCGGCGGCCGGCGACGCGCCAGGAGATGCGGGAGTTCTTTGCTTCGGGCAGCGGCTACTACTCGAATCCGATGGCTTACCAGCGCGAGGTTGCCAACCGCTTCTTTGGCGGCCCCGAGCCCTTTCGGGACGTGTGCCGATTGCTGTCCATCGGCAAGGCCTATCGGGAGATCGCCGCGCACACCGCCGACTACCATGAGTTGTTCCGTCGCCTCTTGCCTGAGCCGCGCACCGAGATGTTCGAGCAGGTCATCGCCGCCCTGCGCTCGCTGGACCAGGCCAGCGCTGATCTCAAGGCCATCGAGGCCAAGCAGGCCTATTTGAGCGGGCTCCATGAGCGGGTTGAGCGCATCGGCGCGATCCGCAGTGAGCGGCAGTGTCTGCGCTGGTTTTTGCACCAGCTTGCCGTGGCTGATCTGCAGGAGCGCTTGGCAGACGTGGAACGGCAGCGGGCCGAGCGCGCGGGCCTGCTGGCCCAGCAGCAAGACCGTATCAGCGAGGTGCGGCGCGAGCAGGAGCAGGTGCAGAAACAGATCGATGACCTGCGCTTGCGCGATACCGCCGGGATCATCCGCCAGGAGAAGGATCTGGCAGGCGACTACGAGCGCCAGGTCCGGCTGGAAGCCGATGCGCGCGCGGCGCTTGAGCAGGCGGCTTCCCGGCTGGTTGGCGCGAGCCAGGCCCTGGCTCAGGGCCGGGTCGAACTGGGTGCGGCCCTCGGCCGCGCCTTCGTCGAGATCAGTCGGCTGACGCCCGGTCTGCCGTTCGCCACCACGGCGATCACGGCTGCGCTCGACGCGGCGCGTCGCCATGAGCGCCCCGAGGAGGGTTTCGAGCAGGTTCCTGTGGAGCCTTTCCAGGGGCAGGTCATCGAGGCCATGCGCCACCCCGAGAGTGAGCTGGCGGTGTTGCGGCACCGCCGGCAGGAGACCGAGCAGCGCCTGGTCTCACTGCGGGCCCGCCTGGAGGCCCTCGGACGGCAGGAAGAGGCCAGGCCCAGCGTGCCCGGCTTCGACGCTGCCGAGGCGGCTCTGCGTCGGGCCATGGTCTCGGCGGTGCCTTTGTACCGCGGCCTCGAGTGGGCGCCAGGTTTGCCGGGCGCTCTGCGCTCGGCTCTGGAGGACGCCGTAGGCGAGGCGGTGCTGGCGACCTTCATCGTGCCACGGCACGAGTTCGAGACGGCCCGGCGTATCGTCTTTGCGGCAGCGGCCGGGCTGCGGGTGGCGGCCGCCCCCGAGTACGGCGATCTGGCCGACTGGATGCACGCGGCGTTTGACGTCGCCCATTCCGATGCGGCGGGGCTGCGCTGCCTGGCGAGCGAGATGCTGGCGCACCACGATCCCGAGGTGTTCGCCTGCGCCGAGGCGTCCGCGCTGCGCTTTCGTTCCCATGAACGCCGTTTGGCCGGCACGCCAGCCCGCCTGATCGGCTCGGCGGACCGCCGCGAGGCGCTGCGGCGGGAGCTCGCGGCGGTGCAGGGGGAGGTCGCCCAGGCCGACCAAGCCCTCCTGGACTTCGCGCGTCAACAGGCGGACCGGGAACAGCTCATTCAGCACTGCCAGGGCTTCCGGCGTTGTCTCGATGGCGAGCTTGGGCCGCTCACCCGTCGCGCCCATGACCTGCGCCGTGACGCTCTCGCCCTCTCCCCCCTCGAGCGCGACCAGGCTGAACGCGACGGCCGGCTGGCGGACCTCAGTCAGGACCGTCTCGCCCTCGAGGTCCGTTTGCGGGAAATGCGTACCCTCATCAGCAGCGCCGGCCTCGACCAGATCGAGCAGGCCATCACGCGCAGCCAGCGTCAGTTTGAGGTGCTGCGGCAGCAGGAGAACGATCTGCACATGCAGGTGGGGGCCGTTGAGAACCAACTCAAGGGCATCGCCCAGCGGCAGGTGGCCTACGCACAACAGGTGGAGGTGGTCAGCGCGCAGCGCGACGCCGAAGCCGCCGCCATCCGGTCCCGGCATCCCGAGGTCCCGGATGCCGCAGACTTCGCGACCGGGGTCTGCGCTACACGCTTCCCGGATGTGCCCGCCGTGCAGATGGCCCTGACGGCTTCTGAGCGCGACGACGGCATTGCTACCGGCCAACTGCGCGTCGCCCTGCAGGACCCCATCTACAGCGCGCAGTTCGGGTTCGCCTACGATGATGTGTTGAATCTACTGACCGACCGCCACAGCGCGACCATCGCGGACGTCGTCCAGGCACAGAGCTTGCAGATCAGTGAACAGCGCGACCTGCTCAGTCAGCGGACGCAGGACCTGTTCCGGCGTCTGATCGTGGAGCAGCTTCTCACCTTCCTGAGCCGCTACGTGCGCGACCTGCGCGAGATGGTCAAGCGCATCAACTACCTGCTCAGCGAGCGCGCCTTTGGCGGCAGCCACTACCGGTTCCAGGTGCAGGACGTGGAACGCTACCGCCGCCTGGTGGAGATCGTTGAGCACTACAACCCCTTCCAGGCCGAACAGGCCACGCAGGAGATCCGCCTCTTCTTCGAGGACCACAAGCAGGACATCCTGGACACCGAGGTCAACGCGGTCCCCGATGCGCTGGACTATCGCAACTGGTTCCATTACGACATGCGCGTGCGTGCGGCAACGGGCGATGGCGTGCTCATGGATCGTCACACCAAGAGCGTGGGTTCCGGCGGTGAACAGGCCGTTCCCAACTACCTGCTCATTCTCACCATCGCCGACTTCCTCTACCGCGGTAGCGGCATCCGGCTGCAGTCGCTGCTTTTCGACGAAGCGTTCTACGGCATTGACGCCGGTCGCCGTGACCAGCTTCTGGGCTTCGCCACCGATCTGGGACTGCAGCTCATCGTGGCCTCTCCCGACCAGGATGGCGTGCGCGGCGATATCGCCTACTCCACCACGCTCCTGGTGGTCAAGGACGAGGATTACGACGTCCACCTCTACCCTTACCACTGGGAGAACCCCGACGCCGTCAAGCAGCCCGAACTGCTCGGCGAGTACCGCCAGAAGGCCGTGCCTCTGGCCTTCGGGGAAGAGCTGTAGGGGGAGAGCGCTGCGCCGGTCCCTGCTCCGGCAGGGACGCGGCGACCGCAGCCATCTTGGCCGCTGGCGGGCAGGACGCCCGCGCTCCCAGGGCTCGGCGCCCGGCCCCAGGCGAGCGGCCTCGCGATCCGTGACTGTTGGCGGGAGAAGCTTCCGCTGAGCCGTCTTCAGCAAGTCATATCAACAAAAAGCAACTCATGCACTTGTAAGCAACAAGAAGTCATCGCATAAGACTGGAACATCGCAAGGGCATTCCCATGGACACCGACCTGATGACGCTCAAGGACCTCGCGGACTATCTGAAGATGTCCGACCGCACGCTCTACGGGTACGCCCAGAAGGGGCTGCTGTCCGGCATCAAGATCGGCTCGGCCCGGCTTTTCCGTAAGGCCGATATCGACGCCTGAATCGAGGAGCAGCGCCAGTTGACGGAGCAGAGTACCTCGAAGCGGAGCAAGGGGCCGTAGGCGCGGGGTGCCAGTACCGCGCCCAAGGCCGGAAAGCGGTGTCAAGCCACCGCAGTCCAAAGCTTGGTCTGGCGGCCGGCGCAGTCTGGGACTGAGTCCCGGGTGACACGGGACTCTTTGGAGTGCCTGCGGCTTGACGCAGCTTTGAGGCGGCACGGGGATCGTGGAGAAGATCGGGCATAGCGTAGCAGACGGCGGGGCCGGGTACTGGCACCCCCGGCCTATCGGCGCCTTGGTGACCGGCTCGGCCGGCTACACCGGTGCGGAGATCGCCGAGGCCGTCATCTCGGCGATGTTTGTGGCCTTTGACGACGGCGCCCGGCCGGTCCGCCAGGACGACCTGACGGGGGCGGTGGCGGACTGTACGCCGTTGAGTCGTTCGCGCGCTCGGGACCTGGCGCGCCTGACCGCCTGGGGCCACGCGAACGCACGGCAGGCATCGGTGTGAGGAAGGGGGTGGGTGGAGGAATGACCGCTGAAGAGAGCGGCGCACGGGACTTCGAGTCCATCCTGCGGGAGGTACTGGCCCGGCACCCGGAGCTTTCGCCCTTCCTCGGCCGCTTGTGCGATGTCTGGGACCGCCAGGGGGCGCCGCCGGGGCGTCTCGCACTCGGGCACGGGCTGGCCCGGCATGGGGAACTCGCCGCGCTGCATGCGCTCTTCGGGAGCGCCGTGCACGTCTCCCACTCCGGCGGGGCATCCCTGGACGTCAGTGCTTTCCTTGGCCATTTCACCGACCGGGAGGCTGAGGCCTGGGGCGAGGCGCTGTACCGGGTCATGGGTCGGCCACGCCGCGACCGGGTTGCCGAACGCCTGCGGGCGAGCCAGGAGTTCGAGGCGCTGCTGGCTGAGTGGCGGCAGGAGTTCCCCGCGGCGGCGGGGGCCGCAGCCATCCTCCAGGACAGGGATGAGTTCTGGAAACGCCGCCTCCTGGAGAGCTCTGTGGCCGCCGTGCGCGCCCAATGGTGGCCCTGGGGAAAGGCGCTCGCCTTTCTGACCTCGCGCCCTGAGCCGCTGGGACTGGCCGACCTCGGCGCGCGCTGCTACAGCGATAGCAAGGCGCTTCGCGCCGCTGAGAACCGGAGGTTCCTGGCCGCGGGTCTGGCCGCGCTGGAGGGTCTCGTAGAAGGGGAGGTCGATCCCCGCGACCTGCTGCGGCGTTTCGGCATCTGCGACAATCCGACCGCCCTGAAGGTCACCGTCTTCGGTCCGCTGCGCCTGCGCAAGCATGGACGTTGGCTCGACTGGGTCGAGCAACTCCACGCCTTGGGCGAGAGCGCCACGCTCTCCCTCGCCAACCTTGACGGGGTGGATATCATTGGCTCTGCAGCGGCTGGCGCGCTCGTCCACACCTGCGAGAACGAGACGCCTTTCTGCCGGCTGGTGCGCGAGGGTTGTCCCGGCACCCTGGTCTACACCGAGGGCTACCCGAACAGGGCCGTTCGCCGTCTGCTGCAGCTCCTGCCATCTGGCACCACGATCCGCCACTGGGGTGACAGCGACCTCGATGGCCTGCGCATCGCCGCCATCCTCGCTCAGGATCGGCCCCTGCAGCTCTGGCGCTGCGGCCTGGCCGATCTGGAGCGGCAGCGCGAGTTCCTGATTCCGTTGAGTATGGATGCGTCACGGCGCGCTCGGCACTGGCTGCAGACGCATCCCGAGTTCCGCTTCCGTGACGAGCTTGCGTTCACCCTTGCCCACGGCTGGCTCGAACAGGAGAGCTGGCGGGACCGGGAGTGACGGCGGGGTCGATTGCGACCACGATCACGATTACGATCACGATTGCGATTACGATTACGACCACGAGCACGATGGGGACTACGACCACGACTACGACCACGATGGCGATATCGATACCGAGAGCCGAGAGCGGAGGGGGCCGTAGGGGGACCTGTACAGGCGCCCTGCGGCAGGTATATTCGCCGGCGCAGCCCCAGCCCCGGTGGTGACGTTCAGAGTGGAGGACCGAGATGGATACGCAACCTCGTTGTGAGCGCTGGATGTGGATCGAGTTGATCGGTTTCGACAACCGGGTTCCAGACTACAACGTGCAGGCTTTCCTGGACAACTGCGGCTTCATCCCGCAGGGGCTGTCGTTCCTCTTCACCACTCCCGATTTTGTGCATACCCATGCCGGGCTGGAGCACGAGGTCGTCTTCCCGCCGGACTTCTGCTCCTACGGCGGCAAGCCCTACAACGCCGAGCGGCCGCGGCAGGCGTGGACCAATCTCCAGTTCAAGGGGCTGATCGAGACCCTCCAGGCACGGGGGATCAAGGTCTACGCCGCGATGCTCAACATCTACATCAGCCACATCGACGGTAAGCTCTACCACAGTCCATGGTGCAACAGCCATCCCGAGGTGATGGAGTTCACGCGCGATGGCGTTGGCGCCGGCTGCCTGAACCCTCTGAAGCGTCTCGCCGACGGCCGTTACTACGAAGACGTCTTTGTCGAGAGGCTGATCGCCGTGGCCCGTGACTACGGCCTGGACGGCTACCATGCGGCAGACGGCTACAGCAGTCCCCGTCTGCCGATCTGGATGGCCGACTACTCGGATGACATGGTGGCGCAGTTCGTCGAGATGATGGGAGTGGAGCTGCCCGCGGGGGTCGCGGCGACAGCCGCCAGTCCGGCGGAGATCAGGGTCCGCGCCGACGCCATCTGGAATCACCACCGGCACCTGTGGTGCGAGTTCTACGCGCGGCGGTTCGAGCAGTTCTTCACCAAGGTCTGCCAGGCCATGCACGCTTTGGGCCGACAGGTCTGCTACAACAGTGCCTGGACGCGCGACCCCTTCGAAGCCTACTACCGCTACGGCATCGACTACCGCCGTATCGCCCGTGCCGGTGTCGACCGTTTCCTGGTCGAGACCGTGGGCGCCGGCGTCTCCATCGGCGCCGAGAGCGGTTTCCGCGCCGATCTGCGCTTCGAGCTGAACGTGATGCTCGCTCACCTCAAGGTCTGCATCCCGCAGATGCCGCTGTTCTGCCTGAACGGCACGGGTGACACCACCGAGAGTTGGGACCTCCTCAACCACGCCCCCGCGGTCAGCGAGCGCGAGATCTATACGCTTGGGCATCTGTTCGTCCAGAACGAGGAGGGCTTCCAGCGTGCCTCCAGTGGTCCGTTTGTCTGCCTGGCCGATGGCATCAGTGCGACGCAGTGGAAGTGGTTACGGCGTAACTGGGTGGTCGCCTACGAGTCCCAGCCGCAGCGCGTGCTCGGGGCGACGCTGGTTTGGTCCGAGGCGGCGCTGGATCGGGAGTTTGACGACTACCTGCCCCACCGGCTGCTGACGCGTCAGAAGATCGCTGGCGAACTGCAGGCGCGCGGGGCACCGGTGCAGGTGGTGGTGAACAGCAAGCACCTGGCCGCCACGCGCGGTTGCTTGCTGGTGCCGCGCCCCGAGTTGCTGCCGGAATCGGAGTTGCAGGCGGTGCTGAACTACGCACATGGCCCCGTGGTGCTGATCGGGCGCCAGGATGTGTCGCTGCCGCCCGCCGACCTGACCTTTGCCGAGGGCCCCGGCCCGCAGCAGCTCGCCTGCCGCGTCTACCACGTCCCGGCAGGCCTTGCCCAGCCGCTCTTCGCGCCCGTCGCGCAGTGCGCTCTGCCGGAGGCGCCTCCTGACCCGCCGAACTACCTCCACGGGATGTACTACCGCGCTGCCGGCGAAGCCTTCTTGCAGGCTTGCGCCGACCTGCTCATTGAGCTCACGCCCACGCCACGGTGGGTCGGACAGGTGCCCGCGCTGCGCGTGCTCGCCATCGAGACCGTGGGCGGCGGTATGCGCTTGCTCATCGGCAACGAGGACCATATCTACGTCCTCGCCCGCCTCGACCTGCGGCGCGACGCCAAGGAAGTGCGGATCGCCAGCCATTACCCCGGTCGGCCGATCCTTCCCGATGGCCACTTCATCCACGTCCAGGTGCCGCCGCGGGGGATGATCGTTCTGGATGTCAGCCCCGCCTAGTCCTCGATCACCACGCGGAAGCCGACGTTGAAGACTTCCTGCCAGGCGGGGTAGGCCAGGCGGAAGCTGGAACGGGCGCGGCAGGGCCGGTCATTCCAGGAGCCGCCGCGGACCACGCGCTTCCCGTCGTGGTCGGCGCTGTCGTTACGGCCATCCTGATCGTCGTAGGGGTAGGGCCGATACAGCGAGCGCGTCCACTCGGTCACGTTGCCGTGCATGTCGTACAGACCCCAGGCGTTGGCGGCGTAGGTGGCGGGCTTGGCCAGGTGCAGGACCTTGTCATCCACCGAGAATACGGCCGGCAGGAAGGTTGCGAGCGGGTCAGGATTCGGCACCGGCTGCGGATCGACGCCCGTGACCACGAGTTTGCGCGTGCTGACATCGGCGAGGTTGGCGCAGCCGCCGAAGTCCGCGTCCAGGGCCCCGTAGTTGACCGGGGTGGCGGTACCGCCACGGCAGGCCCACTCCCATTGTGCTTCCGTGGGCAACGAGACCCGGCGGCCGGTCTTGGCCGACAGCCAGGCGCAGAACTGCATGGCCTCCAGCCAGGAGGCGCGGATGACCGGCAACTCGGGCGTATTGACGAAGTAGCCGCGTCGCGTCTGGTCCTTCCAGCGCTGGTCGTAGACCCCGTTATCATGCTTCGGGTCGAAGAGCCCATACTGCTGACTGCTGACTTCCATACGGCCGATCCAGAAGGCTTTCGGGATGCGGGTTGGCGTCACCGGCAGTTCATCGGGATCGCCGTCCGTGTCGCCCATGAGGAAGGCGCCGGCGGGGATGCGGCTGAACTCCATGCTGATGCCGTTGCCGAGGTCCAGAGTGAGGGTGCGGTCGGCGCCCTGGAGGGCCTGTGCCTGCTCGGCGGCGAAGGGCCAGCCGGCCGGTGCCGGCGGTGGGGCCGGGCGGGCGGGTTCCGCGGGCGGCGCCACGTAGACGGCATCGCCCGCATACGGCTGCTCCACCGCCTCGGAGTTCTGCTCGATGCCGGCGTACTTGAGGCGAGTATCGGCTCGCGCGGCCACCTGCTCGGGGTTCACGCCTGCCGCCTCGCGCCAGGTGCCGTAGAAGGGCACGTTCTGGTCAATCCAGGTGATCAGCCGGTCCCAGTCCTCCGCGCTCAGGCGCACGCCGTGGTGGCCCTTCTGCAGGCGCTGGACCAGCTCGCTGGTGTCGGCGTGGAACTCCAGTGGGGTCAGGGTGTGGTAGTCGCCCTCGGGGCCGTTGCGGCGGACGTAGCGCATCAGGGCCAGGTAGGACTTTGAGTAGCGGCTCTGGGCAGTGTCGAAGGAGACCCACTGGCCATCGTCGATGAACGAGGGCAGCTCGGCGCGCTTGCCGGAATGACAGCCGACGCAGGAGCGGTCGAGGACGGGCTGGACCTCACGCTGGAAACTGAACCCGCGCGCTGAACCGTACCAGGGCGTCAAGGACTCGGGCTGTGCCTGCGAGGCCTGCGAGACGCGTGGTGGCGGCACCGAGGTCTGCTCCTCGTGACAACCGACGCAGGAGAGCACCTCGCCGGGCATGGCGACGAACCAACTGCGCATGTGCGCCAGCGCCTTCCCTTCGGCGTCCAGGGGTTGGATGGCGATGGGGGTGTTGGCCGGGATCTTGAAGACGGCCGAGCCGTCGGCGAACACCGGCGTCGTGCCGAGGATGCGGCGGACGTCCCAGGGACCCTCGTAACCGATGACGTTGTGGCCGCCGGTGTTGCGGTAGGCGTACTCGTACTGGAAGACGCGGAGGCTCTTGGTCAGGCCCGGGGGCAGGTTGCGCAGGCCGCGGCCGACATTGATGTCCTGGATGTAGACGGTGGCCTCCTTCTCCCCGGGTCTGATGCGGTCGGGTAGAACCGGTGGCCGGGGCGTGGGTCGCAACGGCAATGGCTCCATGCAGTGCACGCCGGGGATGACCTTCAGCGGCACCATGTTGTCGTAGATATCCACCAGGTAGATGCCCCATGGCGATGCCGGCGTCAGCTTGCCGGAGACCAGGAAGTGCGCATCGCTGAGTGGGTAGGGATGCAGGAACCGCGGCCACACCGGGCCGATCAGGTCGTCCTTGGTCACGGCTTCGACCGTCTTGCCGTAGCCGGGGATCCTCTGCAGTGCGCCGCTGGCCTCGAAACGACCGCGGGCCGCGTCGAAGAGCACCAGTTCGCCCTGGCGCGCGGGACCGTGGTGACCCGAGACGATGGCCACGAACTTCGTTGAACTGCCCGGGATGGGCCGCGCGTAGAAGGTCGAGTTTGGCCAGTAGGAGTTGCTGCCGTAGAACTCCACCTGGTTGGTCCCGTCGGGGTTCATATGCATCAGCACGCGGCTGAAGTAGTGGGCGGAGTCCGTGTACTCCCAGCGGGTGTAGAGCACGCGGCCGTTGGCCAGCATCGTCGGACACCAGTTGTTGTCCTGGTCGAAGCAGAGCCGGCGGATGCCGGTGCCATCGGCCTCGGAGGTGTGGATGTTGCCCACGTAGTCCGCCCCGCCGACGCAGGGCACGCCATGGTAGTTGCAGTTGGAGACGAAGAGGATGCGACCGTTGGGGAGGTAGCAGGGGTCGTAGCTCGCGACTTCGGTCACAACCTTGCGGAAGCCGCTGCCGTCGGTGCGGACTTCGCAGACGGCGCCGTTGGTGGAAAAGAGCATACGGTCGCCATCGAAGTGCAGGTCCACATCGCCGACGAAGGTGGGTTCCGCGGGTTTGTAGATACGCTCTTCGGGCGCATCGAGCTGGCGGATGCGGAAGCTGGTGATCTCATTGTTGAAGCCGTTGCCGTGCAACGGGTCGTTGCCCTGCCAATTTTGGGTGAGGCCCTCGGAGCCTTCGCGGCGGATGAAGAGGACCTTCTCGAAGTCGATCAGGGGGTTGGCGAGCAGCACCTCGCGGCGCAGGGCCTCCCAACGCGTCCGCAAGTCCGGGAGAGCTCTGAGGGCCTCGGGATCGCGGTTGGTGGCGGCGGTGCACAGTCGTTCGGCTTCCTTCTCGAAGGCGTCCAGGCGCTCCGGGAAGCCCTTGCCGGCGTACTCGACGGGGAAGCGGCGCGCCAGGTCGGCGACGGCCAGGCGGACGCTGGCGACCTGGATCTCCTGGCGCACCGCGGCCGCCTTCTCACACCACTTCGATGTGTAGTAGGCGGCGCGGGTCGCCTGCAGGTCAGCGGGGGTCTTGCAGGCGTTGGCGAGGGTCTTGGCCGTCTCGGCGAATTCAGCGACGGCGCAGCGTTCGGCGTAGCGTCGGGCCAGGGCGGCGAAGTCACCGGCAGACCAGTCGGTGTTCCAGATACCATCCTCGCGTTCCCAGGTGATTTCGCGTTGGGCATCGGGGCTGGGGAAGTCGGCCACGACGCGGTTCCAGATGGCGTCGACGGCGGCGCCGCGGGACGTACCTGGGCTGGGGTTGGTGGAGAAGTAGTAGCTATGGCCGCCCTGGTTGTTGTAGATCATCAGCAGGAGCTGGTTGTCACCCGCCCGCAGCGTGAGTTGCGCCTGGTCCTGATTCGCGCCAGAGCCGCGGTTGGCCGGGTTGGCCACGATGCGTTCGCCGTTCAGCCACACGGCCAGACCGTCATCGCTGCCGAAGAAGGCAGGGATGGTGACGGCGGCGGGCGCCTGTATGACGCGGTAGAGGAAGGTGGCGGCCTGGCCGGGTGCGGTCAGGTCGATGACGCCGCCGTCTTCGTATTCGGCGTGGCGCTGCCACGGCTTGTCGCCGCAGGGCTTCTCGAGGTCCACGCCCCGGAGGGGCGGGAAGTCCGTCTCGAAGCCCTTCTGGGCATCGGCGGCAAAGGGGCCGGTCTGGAACCAGGGACCGAGCACGGTGCCCTGCGGGCCGGGGGAACTCCCCTCCGGCCCACTGCCGCGCCGGGACGCGGCCAGGGCCTCCAGAGACAGACGCACGCTTTCCTGCCAGGTGTCCTGCCGCGAGCTGGCCGCCGCGGCGGTGGCCTCCGCGGCGGTGGCCCGCAGGCTCGCGCCGGCGACGAGACAAGCCAGCGCACCCAACAGCGCAGGGCAAAGACGGCGAGCGCTCTTACGCATATCAGCCTTTCGCCTTCAGGTCCTCGTACAGGGCCATGGCGGCGTCCGCGGTGAAGCCGTCATGGACGACGGCCCGGACTGCCTGCAGCATGGCGCGCGGGGCGTCCGCCTGGAAGATGTTGCGGCCCATGTCGACGCCGCTCGCGCCCTGGTCGATGGCGCGGTAGGCCATGATCAGCGCGTCTTTCTCGGGCAGCTTCTTACCGCCGGCGATGATGATCGGCACGGGACAGGCGGCGGTGACCTTGTCGAAGTCGGTCTCACAGAAGTAGGTCTTGACGAACTGCGCCCCGTTTTCGGCGATGACGCGGCAGGCCAGGCCGAGGTAGCGGGCGTCGCGGGTGAGTTCCTTGCCGACGGCGGTGACGCCGAGGGTGGGGATGCCGTAGCGGTTGCCGGTCTCGACCAACTGGCAGAGGTTCTTGATGGTGAGGGCCTCGAACTGACTGCCGATGGCGACCATGCCGGCCATGGCGGAGGCGTTGAGGCGGATGGCGTCCTCGATTTCGAGCCCGATGACCTCGTTGTTCAGCTCGGTCAGCACGGTGCTGCCGGCCGAGCAACGCAGGGCCACCGGCTTGTTGACCGTCGGTGGGACGCAGGCGCGCAGGGCGCCGCGGGTACACATCAGGCAGTCGGCCAGATCGGCGATGGGCAGGATGCTGAGGTCGATGCGCTCCAGGCCGCTGGTCGGCCCCATGATGTACCCGTGGTCAAAGGCCAGCATCACCGTGTGCATGGACTTCGGGTTGAAGATGCGGGCCAGGCGGTCCTTCATCCCCCAGTCGTAGTTGTTCGCGCCCCGGAGCGGGAACGCCGGGTTGGCGACCGGGATACCGATACCGTAGTCTTTGCCAGAGAGCGGTGTTTTGTCTGCGTCGGGCATGGGGTGAGTTCCTTGTTACTGTGCGTTGTCGGAGGGAATTCGTTAGGGTCGGAATGACACTACTGCGCAAAGCCCTCGAAGAAGAGGGCGACGGAGGCGGCCCCGGGGTCGAGGTGGCCGACGGTGCGTTCGCCCAAGTTGCGCGCCCGGCCGAAGGCCGCCTTCAGCGGGCGTGTGGCCTCGGCGCCCGCGGCGGCGGCGGTCGCCGCCGCCGACAATGCCGTCGCGATGGTGGCACCGTCGGTGGCCGCCCGCTGCAGCGCGGCGACCGCGGGCACCAGGGCGTCGACCATGGTTTTGTCACCGGGCTTGGCCGACGTCTGGCGGCGCAGGTTGGTGAGGCCGGCATCAAAGGCACGGGCCAAGGCCATGGTCGTCAGCGGTGTTGGGGGCGTCAGCCCGTCACCGATGCCTGTGAGGAACGAGCCGAACAGGGGGCTGGTCGAGCCGCCGTCGGTGCACATCACCGCCCAGCCGACGGCGCCGCAGAGCGCCGCCAGGTCGTCGGCCGGCGGGGCGGCGAGGGTGGTAAGGATCGCCTCGCACACCCGTCCCATGGTGACGCCATGGTCGCCGTCCCCGACGGCCGCGTCAAGTTGCGAGAGCCAGTCGGTACGCGACTGGATGTGCTCCGCCGCCTGGCGCAAGCGGGCCGTGAAGGCGGCGGAGTCTAGGGTTTCAGACAGGTGCGTCATCTCTGAATTGCCTGGGGCACGGTGAGTTCTGGGACCGATAGGACTCTTAGGACCTAATGGGACCGAGGGCGCATGCCGCCTGCAGCGCGGCTCAGCGGACGGTCATGTACGGTGTGTCGCAGGGGGCATCCCAGAGGCGCAGCATTTCGGCATCCATCTTGGCCACCATCATCTGGAAGCCGGCCATTTCCTGCACGGTGAGCAGTTCATCGACCACGGCGCGGGCCAGGCGGATGCCCTTGGCGTCCAGGTAGCGCTTGACGCCGGTCATGACGATGTACAGCTCCATGAGGGTGGTTGCGCCGGCGCCGTTGAGTACCACCAGCAGTTCGTCACCCGCCTTCGCCTTGACGGCGTTCACCAGGCGGTCGGTCATGATCTGCGCGGTCTGTTCGGCGCTCATCAACTTCTGCGCGCCGGTACCGCCTTCGCCGTGCTGCCCCATGCCGATTTCCATCTGGTCGTCGGGCAGATCGAAGATGGTGCCGCCGGTCGCCGGGTGCGAGGCGCCGCGCATGGCGACGGCGAGGGTGGCCATATTCTGGCTGAAGCGTTCGGCGATGGTCCACACCTGCTCCAGCGGCAAGCCCTGCTCGGCGGCGGCGCCGGCCACCTTGAAGAGCGGCACGCAGCCCACCAGGCCACGGCGGTCCGCGATGGGGGCATTGGCGCCGGGCGCGATGTCGTCGTGCGTCAGGACCTTACGGATCTTGAGGTTCTGCCGTTCCGCCATCTGCAGGGCCAGGTTGCCGTTCAGCACGTCGCCGGCGTGGTTGAGGATGATGAACAGGGTGCCAGCCGGGCTGTCGGCAAGCTTCAGCGCCTCGACGACCTTCGGCGCGTTGGGGGCAGCGAAGATGTCACCCACGACGCTGTAGTCCAGCATGCCTGTGCCGACGAAGCCGCTGAGGGCGGGTTCATGTCCGGCGCCGCCCAGGGTCACCAGGCGTACCTTGTCCGGGCTCTTCGGCGTGACCCGCGTCACGATCTTCTCGGAGACGATCCGGATCTTGTTGCCGTAGGCGATCTCGTAGCCGGCCAGCAACTCACGGGTCAGGTTGGCCGGATCGTTGATGAACTTCTTCATCACCATAGGGGCATCCTCCTCTGAGATTCGACGTTCCGAGTTCCGCCTTCTGTACTCAGCCTGCGGCCTTCTCAGGCTCCCACCACCATCAATTCGATCGGCACGCCTTCCTCGATGACGAAGGCGACCGTGACCCCAGGCATGGGGCTGAAGGGTTCCATGAGGACCTTGCGGCCCTTCATTTCGGCCTTGAGGTCATCGACGCGGTAGGCGATGTGGGTGGACGTTTGGAGCATCTCCGGCATCGGGCTGCCGGGCTCGAAGCGCAGCCACTCGATTTTGTTGGGGCTGGCGTCGGAGCTGGTGATGAACAGCTTCCCGCCGGCGATGTAGGTCTCGTTGGGCTGCTTGGTCTTGGTTGGGATGCCGATGTGATGCAGTTCGCGCATGATGAGCCCTTTCCTCTCGGGGTGACCGCGCCACCGACTGCCGCCTTGCCGGGGGAGGGCTCGGCAACTCGCCAAGGCACCGCCACGGCAACACCAGAACACGGTGCCTCAAGTGTACCTGCCAAAGACTGTTTTTCAACCCCGTGCCGTCGCGGCGGTGCGACCCTGGCATTGGGGCCGCGGGGCAGCGATATTTGCAGATACCTCGGTCTGCCGGCAGCGGCGTTCAGGTGGCTGTGGATGGTAAGGAGATGGCGAGTATGGCCAGTGTGGAAAGCACTCTGCGTGCCGGCAGCGCCCGGCGCTGCATCACCCCGACCCGACCGCTGTTCCAGAGTGGCTACGGTCGCAGCGCGAAGTCTGAGGGCGTGTATCAGCACTTGTACGCCCGCGCGCTGGTGCTTGAGGACGACAGCGGTCGGCGCGTGGCGCTGCTGACCGCCGAGTTGCTCGACTTCAGCGAGTCGCTGGTGGCACGGACCAAAGCCGGCGTCGAGGCGCGTCTTGGCCTGGCGGCGGACCAGGTGCTGCTGTCGGCCTCGCACACGCACTGCGGCCCGGTCGTGGACGACGCCATCAGTAACCTCTATGCCGAGGTCGATATGGAGTACGTGCAGTGGCTGGGCGAGATCTGCATCGAGGCCCTCTGTGCGGCCGCCGCCGAGTTGGTGCCGGTGCGGGCGTATTTCGCCGTCGGCCGCGCCGCCTTTGGCATCAACCGTCGGCGCCCCGACCTGCCCGGCTGCCCCATGGCGCCGAATCCCGGCGGGCGCTGGGACCCCGACGTGGCCGTGGTGCGCCTGGTCCGCGCCGACGGCGAGACCCTGGCCGTGCTCTTCTCCTATACCTGCCACGCCACCGTCATGGGCGGTCAGTTGATCGGCGGTGACTATCCCGGCCAGGCGCAGCTCAGCCTGGAGCAGGAGTTCCCTGGCGCCCAGGCCATGTTCCTGGCTGGCTGCTTCGGTGATGTGCGCCCGCGGCTGATCAACGCCAAGGGTCAGTTCAAGAGCGGCACGCTCGACGACGTGCGGGCCCTGGGGCGGGAGCTGGCCCTGGCGGTGATGGCGGCGCTGGCCGGACCGCCGCAGGAGATCACCGGGCCGCTGCGCTACGGCCTAGCCACCGTCGCGCTGCCTTACCAGCCGGCGCTGACCGAGGGGGAGTTGCAGGCCAGGGCGGTGGCGGGCGAGGGCGCCGAAGCGCGCTGGGCCAAGGCGATGCTCGCACGTCGGCAACGCGACGGGGCGCCGCCGAGTACACGGCCCAGCACGATCCAGAGCCTCGGCATCGGGCCGTTTCGACTGCTGGCGTTCAACGACGAGATGTGTCTGGGGTACCAGCTCGCGCTGAAACAGGCGCTGGCGCCGGCGCCCACCCTCGTGGCGGGCTACTGCGGCTCGTCGCGCTCCTATGTGCCGACGGCGGATATGCTTCCCGAGGGAGGGTACGAGGCGTACAGCAACATCTGGAGTTACCTCGAACCGGCGCCGCTGGCCGCCGAAACCGAGGTGATCCTGCTGGAGGCGGCACTGCGCTTGGCGCGGGAGGGCTAAGGAGCCGCAGGGCGCCAGCAGCGCACCGATCCGCAGGCAGGGTCAGTCGGGAGCTGGCGCCTGCTCTGGCCAGACGGACGTCAGTTCGGACAAGGTCAGGCGGCGGACGCGGCCGGGGCCGCGGAGTTCCAGACGCAACGGCGTGGCGGGCTTGGCCGGCCCGCCGCCGTAGCTCAACGCGACCAGACCGCCACCGGCGAAGACCTCCACTACGCCGCGGTCGACTAGGATCCGCAGGTCGAGCTGGCCGTCGCGCAGGGACAGGGGGACGCTCACCCCGGGCGCGGTCAGGGTCTCGACGGCCGCATCGTAGGAGAAGGCGGTGCCGCGGACCGCGACGACGACGACGCTCTCGCGGGTCAGCGCCAGTTCCAGTTCGAGGTCCAGAAGCTCAGCGTCGGTCCCGTGGAGGGCCGTATTGGCGGCGGCGAGGGAGGGCGTGTCCAAGGTTACGGTCTGGCGTCGCAAGGTCGCCAACTCAGGCACGGGGAGGAAGGTCAGCCGCGGGCCTTGGGCGGTGCTGCGCAGTCCTACCTCGAGGGGGACCGTAAGTCCCTGGGAGAACGGCATGCCGGGGTAGGCCGCCCCCTGCAGCCAGCCGAGCATGATGACGCGGCCATCGGGGGCGTTGGCGAAGCTCTGGGCCGCGTAGAAGTTGGGGCCGAGATGGCCGATGAGCATCGGCGTCTCCGGCGTGAAGGTGCGGCCGTCGAAAGACCCCACTCGGTAGCTGGAACGAGCCACGTGGCGGCGGCCGTTCGCCTCGCGGCGCTCGGCGCCATAGAGGATCCACCGGCGCCGGGTCGGGTCGCCGTCCAGTGGCAACTCGAAGAGGTCCGGGCACTCGTAGAAGCCGTCCATCGCCGTCATGAAGCGCCAGGAGCGCAGGTCCGTCGACTCGTAGAAGGCGTAGCGCCAGGCGTTCTCCGGCTCGTCATACACCACCATGACCCACTTCCGCCCCGGTGCGTACCAGAGGATGCGCGGGTCGCGGCCCTGATGGCGGAGGATGGGGTTGCCTCCATACTCGACCCACGCGGTCCCGCCGTCCGGACTGTAGGCCAGGCACTCGCCCCGGCCGGTGCTGGTGAAGGCGACCATCGGTACATCCTCGCGGCCGGCGCCGAAGCCGGCCGAGTTGCCGTGGTCGACCAAGCCGCCGCCGGAGAAGGCCATGTCCTTCAGCGAGCGCGGGTACAACGCGGTGGGCAGTTCGCGCCAGTGCACCAGGTCGCGGCTGACCGCGTGCCCCCAGTGCATGTTCCCCCAGTTGGTGCCGAAGGGGTTGTGCTGGAAGAACAGATGCCACTCCCCGTGCAGGTACAGCAGGCCGTTGGGATCGTTGTTCCAGCCGCGTTGTGCGGTGAAATGGAACTGCGGTCGGCCGGCTTCGTGGTAGAGCCCGTCCTGTCCCGGCGGTTCAGGGCTGAGGCGCAGCCATTCCGGCAGGTGCGCTTCCACCGTGGCGGCCGCGGCGTCGTCGCCGCCGCTGACCGTGAGCTCCAGATCCTGGCCCAGGAAGGCGCCCAGATCGCAGCCGGCCCACCAGTCGAGGGCCACGTCGGTGCCGAGTTCGACCTCGAACTCGCGCCGCAACTGGCCTTCGTCGCGGAGCT
>CAILUI010000436.1 GCA_903837355.1 uncultured Victivallales bacterium | reverse complement strand
GACGCCGGCCGAACTCATCGCCGGGATCGTCACCGAGATGGGCATCCTGCGGCCCCCGTTCACCGAGTCCATCCGCCGTTTCCTCGACTCCGGGCCCAGGGGATGAACGGCGCCAGCGTCCTCGACGTCTACCGCATCCTCAGCGACGCCTATGGACCGCAAGGCTGGTGGCCGCTGCTGGAGGTCCGGGGTAGCCAGCCCACGGCAACGGGCACGCTCAAGGGCTACCACCCGGGGGATTTCAGCTTCCCGAGGACAGAACGGCAGCGCCTGGAGATCTGCGTCGGGGCGATCCTGACCCAGAACACGGCCTGGCCCAATGTCGAGAAGGCCCTGCTCAACCTGGAGCGCCTGGAGGCGCTGATGGTGACACGTCTGCTCGCCCTGAGCGACGCCGAGTTGGAGGACGCGGTGCGCCCGAGCGGCTACTTCCGCAGTAAACGCCGCAAACTGCGCGAGTGGGCGCTGGCGCACCAAGATTGGGCAGGTCGCACGCCAAGCCGGGCCGACCTGTTGACGGTGTGGGGCATCGGCCCGGAGACGGCCGACAGTATCCGCCTCTACGCCTACGGCCAGCCGGAGATGGTCGTGGATACCTACACCCGACGGCTCTTTGCAGCCCTCGGTTGGGTCCGTGAGACCGTTTCCTACGACGACCTCAAAGAACTCTGCACGAGAGAGTTGCCGCTCGACGTGGTGGTCTACCAAGAGTTCCACGCCCTGATGGTCGAACACGCCAAACGCTGCTACCGGCGGCAACCATGGCGAGACGACCTGCTCCGGGACGTCGGCGGGCGACGCGGGGGTTGACACCGTTCGTCGCTGCAGCCCTGCGCTGCGCCATGGCCGCCCGATTCGGCAAGCACGGGAGTGGCGTCAGCATACCCGGCGCGCCGCCGTTCCTACCTCCGCCGCGCGCACCAACAGAAAACCCCGGTTGCCAGGGGGGGCAACCGGGGTTGATCCACTCGCGGGCGGGCTGGCGATACACTCTCAAGGCCAACCTACCCAAGACGTACTTTGCCTTACGGCGCGAAGCCCGACTGGCGGTGGTTGACGAAGGTATTCCACGTCGTTCCGGCAAAGCCCTTGACATGGCCGTCGCCGAAGAGCACGTTGCCGTACTTGGCGTGGTTCGTTGTGCCACCCGCCGTGCCGACCAGGTTATTGTAGTCGTCGATCACCAGGCCGGTATCGGTGCCGCACTGGTCCTCTGTCAGGTTCGGCTGATACCGATAGCTCACCTCGGTCTGGGCAAGGGTGGGGGTGCTCGCGGCCGCAGTCGAGGAGCGCGGGGTATCCTTAGTACTGGGGCACGTGTAGACCTTGGAGCTGGTCAGGTAGTCTCCGTCGAACAACATACTGAAGCCGAGCTCATCCGTTGCATCGGCAGCGACAGCGGTCCCCGGATAGCACTCGGCATAGTCGTGTGAGTACAGCTTCATGGCGATACCCATCTGCTTGAGGTTACTCTGGCAGTTGATGCGGCGAGCCTTCTCACGCGCCTGGCTCAGGGCCGGCAGCAACATACCAGCGAGGATGGCGATGATCGCGATGACCACCAGCAGTTCGATCAGGGTGAATGTCGTGTGTTTCTTCATGTCTGTTCCCTCGGACTCCTTCCAGCACCTTGGTTTCGGTTCCCGCGACCCTGGAGCTCGACGCTTCGATTCCCGTTCTTTGATCCGCTCGGCCCTGGTGTTCCCGGCTTCGGCGGCTGGGCCCCACCCCGCCTTCTCCAGGAAGCACCGGCGCGACAATGAACAGTTTACGCGGCGCGGTCAGCGATCACAAGAAGAAAGCACGGCAAGGTGCGCGGAAATCGTACCCAGCCCCCGGCGGGGGTACTGGAACCGCCCCGTGGTGGCCAACTACTCCACCACCACGGTGCACTCGGGGATGGACTCCAGGAAGGCCTTCCCGTAGCCGGTAGCGCTGATGCGCCGGTCGAGGACGACGACGATGCCGCTATCGGTACGACTACGGATCAGCCGGCCGAAGCCCTGTCGGAAGCGCAGGATCGCTTCGGGCAGGGCATAGTCGGAGAAGGCGCGCCCGCCGCGGCTCTCGATATCCTCCTGGCGCGCCGCCACCAGGGGATGGTCGGGTACGCTGAAGGGCAGGCGCGTGATGATGACATTGCGCAGAGCGTCACCGGGCACGTCGACACCCGTCCAGAAGCTCGAGGTCCCGAAGATCACGCTGCTGATATCCTCGCGGAAAGCTTCGAGCATCTTCGACCGCGGCATGCCTTCCCCTTGGACAAACACCCGGAGCTTCGCTTCGCGGAAGAAATCCGCCAGCTCGGCGGCCATACTCCTCATCATGGCGTAGCTGGTGAACAGCACGAAGGCGCTGCCGCCGGTCATCTGGACGTAGCGCCGGATGTGGTTGGCGGCGGCCGGGATGAACTGCGCGGTGTCATTGGGGTTGGGCAGGCCGCGGGGCAGATAGAGGGTGACCTGCGTACGGAAGTCAAAGGGCGTATCGAGCACAAGTTGGTCGGCCTGCTCGGCGCCGATGCGTCCGAGGAAGTACCCCATGCCGCCGCGGATGGCCAGCGTGGCGCTGGTCAGCACCACCGGCACCTCCGGGCGGAAGAGGCTGATGCCGAGCAAAGGCCCGACGTGAACGGGCACCGCTTTGGCCAGCACCTCGCGGCGATCCTTGCCATGCCGCTCGAACCAGTAGACGTGGCCCTCGGCCTGCATGTCGAGGAAGCGGCGCAGGTTCAGGCGTTGCGCCTCGAGTTGATCGCCGACCGCGATCAGTTCGCGGGCGGTACCCTCGGTCTGCGGGTCGCCGCTCAGCGTTTCGGCGGTGGCCGTAGTGGCCTGGATGGCCTGTAGCAGCGGCACGTCAAGATAGTTCGGGATGTGCCCCGGAACCGTGTAGCGCAAGGGGTCCTGGGGCTGCGGCTCCAGCCATTCGACCACGCGGCCGAAGAACAGGTCGCTGGCGGCGGCGGCGCGAGCAATGGCATCTCGGGCTTCGGCCCAGGGCCCGGCGGCGAGCAAGCCGCGATCGCTGTCTTTGTGGTACAGCCGCCGCAAGCCGCGGCGGATAGCGAACGATCCCGCCTGCAGGCCGAGATGTTCCGCGGCGCAGTCCTCGATCAGGTGCGCCTCGTCAAGGACGACCGCGCAGTAGGCGGGCAGCACCCCGCCCTCATCGGTCTGCCCCTGCTGTTTCATGGCCAGATCGCTGAAGAAGAGCGCGTGGTTGGCCACGATCAGGTGCGCCTTCTGCAGGCGCGTCCGGGCCCGCATCAGAAAGCACTGCCGGAAATGCGGGCAGCGCGCATTGAGGCAGTTGCCGCGTTCGCAGCAGATCACCTCCCACAAGGAGCGTGCCGGCTCGAACCCGAGGTCGCCCAGGCTGCCGGTCGGCGTCGCGGTGACCCACTGCCAGATCAGCTTCAGTTCCTTGAGCGCACCCTCGACGGTGAAGCGCTCGGCGTCGATCTGTCCGAGCGCCTGCAGACGCCGCAGGCAGACGTAGTTGGAGCGCCCCATGGCCAAGGCGGTCTCAAAGGGCACCCCGAGCAGTCCGGCCAGCACCGGGACATCTTTGCGGAGAATCTGCTCCTGCAGGCTGATGGTGTGGGTCGCCACGACCACCGGCAACTGGCGAGCCAGGGCGTGCAGCACCGTTGGCACGAGGTAGGCAAAGGTCTTGCCGACGCCCGTGGGCGCTTCGACACAGAGGTTACGCCCGTCCTCGAGATGTGCCGCCACGGCCACGGCCATGGTCCGCTGTTGCGGTCTGTACTCATAGGCGCGACCGCCGAACTCCGGGGCCCGGCGCAACGGACTGTCGATGCTGAAGAAGCGCTCGATGGGATCGCTCATGGCACCTGCCGGGGCCCTGCCGCTGGCGGTCAACGCACGGTCACGTGCAAACCGTTGAGGTAGTGAGTTTCGGGGACTCGCAGCAGCCGCGGATGGTCCGCCCCCTGCGACAACTCGCGCACGACACAGCCTTCCCGGTGCGCGTCTGCGGCCGCCTCGGCGACCACCTTGTAGAACAGTTCCGGCGTCATCGCTCCCGAGCAGGAGAAGGTGAACAGGCTGCCGCCCGGACGCACCAGCTTGAAGGCCAGAAGGTTGATGTCCTTGTAGCCGCGGCAGGCGCCCTCGAGTTGGCTGCGGGTGTCGGCAAACTTCGGCGGATCGAGGACGATGACATCGTACGCGGCGCGGCGGTCCCGCATGCGGCGCAACTCGTGGAAGACGTCGGCTTCGATGACCTGGCTGCGCTCCGGCCCGAAGCCATTGAGCTCGGCATTGCGGCGGGCCAGCTCAAGGGCGGTGGCCGAGACATCGACCTGCGTGACCATCGTCGCACCGCCGTGGAGTGCCGCGATGCCGAAGCCACCCGTGTAGCAGAAGCAGTTGAGCACTTCCAGACCGCGACAGGCCGCCGCCACCAGGGCGCGGTTCTCGCGCTGGTCGAGGTAGAAGCCCGTCTTGTGCCCGGTGCGCACGTCGACCAGGTACTGGGCCGTGCCCTCGGTGATGGTGACGAGAGCGGGCGGCTCGTCGCCGCCAAGGCGACCGCAGGTCTCGGGCAGCCCTTCGCGCTCCCGCGCCCCACTGTCGGAGCGCTCATAGAACGACCGGCAGCCGGTTATGTCCATGGCAGCGTCGACCAGCACCTGTTTCCAGGCCTCGGCACCAACGCTGAGGAATTGCCCCACCAGGACCTCGGCATAGCGGTCGATAATGACCCCTGGCAAGCCATCGGATTCGGCGTTCACGAGGCGCATTGCCGTGTTGCCGGAGGCGCTGAGCCCGACCCGCTGGCGGACCTCGCAGGCGGTCAGCAGCCGCCGGCGGAAGAAGGCGGCGTCGATGGCCTCGTCAGGGCTGAAACTCCAGACCCGGCAGCGGATCTGCGAGCTGGGCGAGTAGGCGGCGCGGGCGAACCACTCACCGCGCCCGTCGACGATATCCACCGTCGCCCCGGGCAGCGGCGCCCCGCGCACGGCCTCGACGGCCCCCGACATGAGCCACGGATGCCCGCGCCGTAAGGACCGCTCGCGGCCGGGCTTGATGACCACCTGCGCCTGCATGAACGCTCCGATCTATACTCAGCGCCGGAGGGCGCGCTGCCAACGCTGCCAAAGGCGGGACCAGAAGGGGGTGTCGATGGGCACCCGATGTCGGACCACCCGCAACGTAGCACCGCAATCCAGCAACCCGTAGCCCTTCCAGCTCTGTGCCAAGCCCACAAAGCGCGTACCCCCGGCACCGTGATCGAACCACCGGTGGTGGTGCCCGAAAACCCAGAGTCGCGGCGCGAAGTGCGCCCGCAAGAGATCGCTCCCCGCGAAACCCGGCGGACCGTAGTGCTCGCAACCCGGGCTGTTGGGGACACCGACTCCCTGCGGGCAGTCATGCGAGATGATGGTGTCGACGCTGTCGCCGGGATGGCCCAGGCAGGCTTCGAGGTCGGCCGGGGTGATGACCGCGGCCCGCGGCGTCGTGTGTGCATCCATGTACCCGGCGCCGCCCAGGCAAAGTAAACGGCAGCCGTCGATGGTATGCACGGAACCGCGCGGCAGGTGGACCAGTTCATGGCGGTAGGCGTGCGCCAGCGCGGCCAGATGGTCGTGGTCCTCGTGGTTGCCCTCGATGAAGTAGGTGGGGCGGAGGAAACGCTCGCCGGCGCGGCGGAAGAAGCGGCCGAGGTGCGGCTCGAACAGGCCCACGTCGCCGAGGATGACGGCCGCGGCGACGAGCGTGCCGGTCGTGGCTTCGGCATGGGCGATCTGCGCGTTGACCACCGTGTACAGCCCGTGCACATCCGTGAGCAGGAGGATCACCGGAACCCCCCAGGCAGGCCGATGAAGTCGTAGCTCAGCCGAGTCTGGAAGTTCCGTATCTGGGCAAAGCTCTCGCGCAGAATGCGGCGTTGCAGGTGCGTCAGGTGCTCGGGCTCCACCAGGTTATCGGGAACTCGCCCCGCGGCCAGAGCGCGGACCTGGTTCTCGAGCCGAATCTGCATCAGGGCGGCGTAGATCTGCACGATCTCGTCATGGTTCTGGCGGGTGAGCACGGTCGCGGCCAGCAGGCCTCCGAGGCGCTCGACGGTGTTGCGCGCGGCAAGGCCATGCCGCAGGGCATAGATGCGGGCGAAGTCGACGATCGGCGTCATCGCACTCTTGATATCGACCACCCGGCGATGCGTGCCCACCGTCTGCAGCGCTATCCCGCCGAAAAGGCCGAGGGGCGGCGCGGCGTGCAGGACATTCACGGCCATCTGCGCCAGGAAACGGGGATTCGTGGTGACCTCCTGGCGCAGGGTCTCATCCAGTGGCTCGAGCAGGCTGGCCTGGCCGTAGCCACAGCGGTAGTCGAAGAAGATCTTGGCCTGCAACAAGTCGGTAGCCTCGAGCGTCCGAATCCAGCCGCTGAAGTGTGCCTGCCAGACGGACAACGGCTGGCACCACTGCGGATTGCGCGCCATGACCTGGCCCTGACAAAACGCGTACCCGGCCTCATTCATCCAGGTGCAGACCTTCTCGCCCAGACGCTGGAAGTAGGCCATGACGGCCGGGCTCTGCGCGGCGGGCGGGTCGGCAAACAGCAGAGCGTTATCCTGATCGGTACAGAGGGTCTGCTCCCGGCGACCCTCACTGCCCATGATCAGGAAGACGAAGTCCACCGGGGCCGGACCCAGGCTCTGGAAGGCGAAGCCGATAAACGCTTCGAGGGCGGCGTCGCTGTTGACGGTGATGAAGCGATTCAGGGCGTCGGCGCGCAGACCGCCCTCCAGCAACGCCCGCGTCAGCAGCGGCAGGCCGCGGTTGAGTTCAATCACTTCCTCGGGACTACGGGCGGTGCGCAGTCTGCGGGTGAAGTCACCGAGCGACTCGGTGGCATCGGGACGCTGCAGAAGCAACAACGCCGTCTGCAGACTGCGGAGCGCGTCGTCGCGCGTGGCCTCGCGCGCCTGCATCCCGTCCACGCGCTGCAGAAGCGCGGTGTGGTGTTGATCCTGGGCGGCCTCCTGCAGCTTGCGGGCCGTGATATCCGTGGCGACGATGATAATGCCGTCGCGGCCGGCGACGCTGATCGGCGAGTAGGACAACAGCACCGGCACCGTATGGCCGTCCTTGGCAATGAGTTCAGATTCGTGTTTGAGGGTTGCCGGTCGACCGTCGAGAAGACCGTCCTGCCAGCGGAAGCCAGCCTCGCGCTCGGCCGCCGTGAGTTGGATGACCTGCGGCAAGGTCAGGGCCGCGAATTCCGCGGCGCTGAAGCCCAGAAGCTGCAGGGCATTGGCGTTCGCGTAGAGGCAGTCCTGGCCGACGGCCATGATGATACTCTCGCCGGCCGACTCAACCAAGGTCCGGTAGCGCTCTTCCGAGGCCCGCAAGGCCTGTTCCGCGGCGCGGTTGAGGCGCTCAACGCGCAGGCCATGCTGCAACACCACGAACAGCAGCGCGCTGACCACCGCCAGGATAGCGCTGCAGTAGGCGACCAGGCGCCGGGTGACGGCCGCGATCTCCTCGCGCACGTCCTCGAGGTAAATGCCGGTGCCAATCACCCAGCCCCAGGGCTCGAACAGCTTCACGTAGGAGAGTTTGGGCACCGTCCGGGTCGGGTCGTCCTTCCACTGCCAGCGGTAACGAACGAAGCCCTCGCCCTGAGCTTTGGCCAGTTGGGCGAACTCCACAAACACCCGCTTCCCATCGGGATCCTGGATGCCGGAGAGGTCCTGGCCCTCCAGGTCGTGCCGGTAGGGATGCACGACCATGCGCGGCGTCAGGTCGTTGATCCAGAAGTAGTCCTTCAGCCGTGGGCCGTAGTGCAGGTTGCGGAACTGCAGCACGGCCTCGCGCTCGGCGTTGGCGCGGCTCACCCGGCCAGCCTGGACCTCCTGCTCGAAACTGGCCAGGATGTTCCAGGCCGACGTGGTCAGCTCCTGGATCATCTCCTTCTTGCGCTCGACGATGCTGCGTTCGATGGCGGGAATGAGGATGGCGAAGATGGTGATGCAGAAGAGGGCGAAGGTCAGTAACGTCGGCAACGCGAGACGCAGCATGAACCGCGTGACCATGGCCGTCTCTCCTGTGCAGACCGACGCATGCCGCCCGCGACGAGGCGGCAGGGCCCCGAGCCCTGCCGCCCCAGCACCGGCAACGAACGCGCACCGATGGCGGGCGTCTCAGACGTTGGCCCGCACTGCGGCCGGCGGTTCCTGGCGCGGCGCGGTCAGCAACGAGACCACAACCAGGACCAGGAAGCTCAACGGGATCGAGACGATGCCCGGATTGTCGAGCGGTATGGGCGCGGCGTTCTTATCGAGTCCGTACTGCGCGAACATACTGGGCGACAGGAGGATAATCAGTAGCGACGAGAGCATACCCGTGACCACCGAGGCGGCGATGCCTTTGGCCGTCGTCCGCTTCCAGAAGATCATCATCAGGATGGCGGGCAGGTTGGCGGAGGCGGCCACGGCAAACGCCAGGCCGACGAGGAAGGAGACATTCATGCCCTTCATCAGGATCCCCAGCACGATGGCGAGAGCACCCACCGAGACGGCGGCGATCTTGCCCGCGCGCACCTTCGCCTGGTCGGTCATGCGGACGCTCCAGTAGACGTCGAGCAGATCGTGCGCCACCGCGCCGGAGGCCGCCACGATCAGACCGCTGACCGTCCCCAGGATCGTCGCAAATGCCACCGCCGAGATGACGGCGAAGAGCAGGGTCCCGAAGGAGCGGGCCAGCAGCGGCGCGGCCATGTTGCTGCTCTCGACATCCAGGACGCCATTGACCATGGCGCCCAGGCCCAGGAACAGCGTGAGCACGTAGAAGAGGCCGATGGCGGCGATCGCCACAATGGTCGACTTACGGGCGCACTTCGGACTGGGCACCGTGTAATAGCGAATCAGGATGTGCGGCAGCGCCGCCGTACCGAAAAACAGCGCCAGCATCAACGAGATGAAGTTGAGTTTGGTCCAAATGGTCGCCCCTTCGTCGACCTTGAACTTCAGGCCGGGGCGCATGATGCGCGCGCCGGGCGTCGGGTTCTGGTAGTACACCGTCACCTTGTCGCCGCCGTCCTTGATCACCTGCTCGCCGAAGCGCACCACCGTCGCCTTCTCCAACAGGGCCAGGTAGCGGAACGGTCCCACCGGACCCGTGCGCTCGACCTCGACACCGTTGTCGATGATCTTCGAGACATGGCCGACCTGGAAGAACTTGCGGTCGGCCTTGGGCGCGCCGTTGTAGAGGGTGGCACCGCCGGCAGTCCGCGTGATGGCGAGGGCCTCTTTGAGTACCGCGCCGTTGTCGGCCATGGTCAGCACCCACCAGGTACCGACGCCGTCGCGGTCCAGTTTAACGAAGGTCTTGCCGCCGGCGTCCACCTGTGCTGCCACCCGGTTCGTGGGGTCCTGAACCTGGGTGACTTTGCCATCGGCAACGGTGGCAGCCTGCGTCAGAAAGACATGGTAGTCGGGTTGCGGTTTGGTGTCGAGTCCCTTGCGGATCAGCAGGAACACCAGGAGGGACGAACAGACGATCAGCAGCCCGCCCTTGAGGAACTGGACGTAGGTGGTTGAGGTCATGCCCGCGGTAGCTACAATGAAGATGACGATGGCACCCACCATGATCACCCCCATGTAGTGCGGCAAACCCAGCAACGGCGTCACCAGGTCGCCCGCACCGACCATCTGCGGGATCAGGTAGCAGATCGACACCACCAGCGTACTGATGGCGGTGGCCAACTGGATGCCGGGGGACTTGAAGTTGGCGTTCAAGGCGTCGGTGAAGGTGTAGCGCCCCAGGCGCTTCATCGGCTCCGCCACCACGAACAGCGCCACCACCCAGCCCGCCAGAAAGCCGATCGAATACAGGAAGCCGTCATACCCGGTCGTCGCAATCATACCGCAGATGCCGAGGAACGATGCGGCAGAGAGGTAATCACCGGCAAAGGCGATGCCGTTAACGCTCCAGTGGATGGTACCACCGGCCGCAAAGTAGCTGTGGGCAGACTTGGTCCGCCGGGCCAGGTACGACGACAGGCCGATGACCAGGAGCACGAAGGTAACGAAGACCATGACGGCCACGATGGAGGGTTGGTAGATCATGACTTCCCCTCCTGGCTCCGGTTGGCGCGGTCCTCGAGGCGCGTGCAGATGGCGTTATAGATCAGCCCCATGACGATGGCGAGCACGATGAGCCCAAAACCGTAGGTCACCGCCAGGTTCGTCCCAAACAGCCCGGGAGCCTCCAAGGCCTTCGGCTTGAGGGTGTTGATCACGACGAAACCGGCATAGACAGCGCAGTAGCCGATGAATAACTGCAGTCCCAGGCGCGCCTTCGGTGCCGACGCCTTGTCCTGCCCCTGTGTCCGGGGCGCTGGTTCGTGTAGCATCCGTCTCTCCCTGTGGCGTGTGTCTCTATCTGTGAATCCGACCCGCGGGCCCACGGCTTGGGCATACTGCCGCCCGTCGAAACCCACCATCCTATCATTCCATCGACGGCAATGCAACCCGACGGTGCGGATTCACAGCGTCAGCGATGCCGGAAGCTCTTACCGGTCAG
This sequence comes from uncultured Victivallales bacterium, assembly GCA_903837355.1. Classification (GTDB taxonomy): domain Bacteria; phylum Verrucomicrobiota; class Lentisphaeria; order Oligosphaerales; family JAFGRS01; genus CAILUI01. Next base: position 67,748 of record CAILUI010000436.1, on the reverse strand, counting down.
CACGGCGGTTCCGCGTTCACCGAAACGGATGTCGAGGCGCGGGTGTTCACGCCCGGTCGTCCGCACCGTGATCGCGTGCGTCCCCGCCGCCAGCGACACCGGAACCGAGCGCCAGCCGGTCCCGGCCGGCACCGCAATGCTCACGTCGTCCACGCTCACCGCCGTCGCGTCCAGCGCGAGGTTGCCGCTGAACTGGAACTGACAGAGGGCGGGTTCGGCCACCTCAAACCAGCCCTCGATCAGGATGGGGGCGCCGTCTGTCACCCCCGCCTTTTCGAGCCAGTCTCCGACGGCGCGCTCCGCAAACGTGGTCGTGCCGCGCACGGTCAGCGCCAACCCCTCAGGCATCAGCGCCAGCAGGCCGGCCGGCATCTTGCTCAGCCCTGCCGGAGGCTCGATGGTCACCGCCACCGGCACCCCGGACACAGCCCTGCCGCCGGGGCCGCCGGAGACGACGGGGTGCAGTTCGACACGCCCGATGGCCAACTGGTCTGAACGGATCTTGATCTCGTCATCCTCGGGTTCGAAGGCCGCGACCTCTTCCGACTGCCAGAGCAGGGCCAGGCGCTGGCCGCGCTGCGCCTTCCGGGTCAGGCTGATCATGCCGCCCCACGGCACGCTTGCGCTCGCCACGCCGACCAGTTCGAACTCCGCCGGCACCCCGCGCGCGAAGAACGGCAGCTCGGCGCGGCAGCGCGTCTGCAGCGCACTGGCGAGTCCGCCGACCGCACTGAGCAGGTGCCAGCCTGGCGCCAGCTTGTCGCAATCCAGTTCCAGCGCCTGCGTGGGCCCGAGCACGGCAAAACGCTGCCCATCCACGAACCAGGTCACCTCGGCGAGCGCCGTCCGGCTCTCGCCAGCGACGAATTGCAGCCGCTGGACTCCATCGGCGCGCTGCCCGGGCTGCATCCCGGCAACGCTGGCCGTCGGACGCTGCGCCCACGGCGCGCACAAGGCGTCGCCAACCACCAACAACTGGTAGGGGCCGGTCACCGCGAGGTAGAAGGACTCGGCCAGGGTGTACCCGGCCGTGTAGTAGGCCTGCAGGAAGGCGTGGGGGAATTTCGCCTGGATCGCGAAGGGTTCGCACACCGTGCCGCTGGCCCCGGCGGCTCCGTAGCGCATGAACTCGCTCAACGGCGTCTGCCCGGCAGACTCATCGAGCATGCCACCGAAACTGGTCAGGTGCTCGCAGATGGCCCCCGGCAGGATGGTGCTCCCGGAGGCTTTCCAGTCGAAACCGGCGGCACCGACGAAGGCGCCGGCCACGTCGGCCTTCGCCGCCGGCAACACCCCGCTGAGGACCTCGGCGCGAACGCCGGCGGCGCGTACCTCAGCCGCGGCTCCCGGCACCGCCCACTCGCGGGCCGTCGAGCGCACATCGTCGTTGGTCATGAAGTACACCGTCCCCGCGGGCCGGCTTCCGTCCGCTGCCGCCGAGCGCCGCAGCCCCGCGACCATTTCCGCGAACGAATTGCCCCGGCCGCTGCCGACTCCGAGCATGGTGGAGAGCAGGTAGCGCGCCCCTTTGTAGGGGGGGACGGGCAGCCCCTGCGGAGTCCAGCCGACCCCGGCACCAAAGGCGCACGGAGACACCATCTCAGCCTGCCAGCCGCGCAACCGCTCCAGCAAAGCCACAAAATCGGGCCGCGCCCGCAGCGGCGTCAGATCCCCGTCCTTCTGGATGTGCCGTGGGTCCGTAAACCCCGCCGCCACGGCGGCTTGCAACGCGGCCATAGCCTCATCCAACCGACCGGTCTGCGCCCGCGCGCAGGCCAGGTTATACACCACCGCCGCACTCTCGGCGTGCGCCGCAGCGACCCTCTCCAGGCGCGGTAGAGCCTTCGCCCACTCGGCGCTGGCCCAGGCGACCTGGTCGCCGGCGGCGGCCGCCCCAGGCGCTTCCCGCTTCTGCTTCTCGGCGAAGAAGCTCTCGACCTCGCGATAGGCCGTCGTCTCGTCGTCCTTCCATTCGCGGCCGAGGGCCGTGCCCTGCCGCAGACGCCGGGCGTACCAGTTCGAGTTCGGGTCGAGATAGTCCAGGTTACGCGCCAGGACGCCTTGGTAGAGGTAGGTCAGACCGGTCAGTGCGGCGCGCGAGCCCACCACGGATGGCAGGCGCCGCGGACCGATGTCGTCGCTAACCTCGACCCAGGTCGGGAAGTCTGCCGAGTAAACGATGCACGAAACATGCGGGGCCAGCCGCCGCCGCTCCAGGGTCACCAGCAACGGCTGCAGAATCAGCTCCCGGAACTGGCTGACCGGGATGCCCTCATGGTTGGGGATACCCTCGACCTGGATGATGTTGGCGCTGGGAATCGCACGCAACAGGGCGTACTCGTTCGCCAGCGAGCGCGACAGCCAGCTCTCCGCATTCACCACCAGCACCGTCTCCTCCGGAGCCAGCCCGGCACGAAGCAGGCTGGCGCAGAATAGCACCATAACCAGCACCGGACGGGCGCGGTGGCCAGTGCGGGGTCTGCAAGCAGGATGTTGAGGTGGGAACACAGATCAGACTCCCAAGCAGATGACAGCGACACGCATGGCCAGTATAGTTTGGCCCTAATCTGCCCCCGCAACCCGGAAGCGCCAACACCGAGGCGACCCGCAGCCTCTCCGTTCAGGGTTGAGCCGTGGGCATCCATGTTGTGGCTGTCTGTCCCGTAGCCTGGCACCTATGCGTAGAGACCGTCCCACCCGCGGCTCCCCTGCCCTCATCTGGGGCCTCGCCATCATCCTCGGCCTCGCCGCTGTCCGGTGCTGCGAGGCGGCCGCCCTGCCTGCCGCCAGCGCGGTCAGCGCCGGCCCCGGCTCGCGGCCGGCCCGTGCCGTCGCCTATCAGGGCCGCACGGCCCTGCAACTCACCTGTCCCTTCTCCAGCGCGGCCAGCGACCGCTGCAGTTGGGACATCGGCGTGAACTGGAATCTGCTGACCGCCCCCGGGCTGACCCTCAGCCTGCTCTGCACCGACAGTTCCCCGATCAGCCAGTTCAATGTCTATCTCCGCGCCGGCGGCATCTGGCACGCGGCCACGGTAGCACTCGGCAGCAGCGGCCGCTGGACCACCTTGCGGGTCCTGAAGACGGATACCGCCCCCGAAGGCGTGTCGCGCGGCTGGGGCCAGGTGGATCAGGTCCGCGTGGCCGCCTGGCGCGGCGGGGCAAAGGACACGACGCTGTATCTGGGGAGCCTGGAGAAGCTCGCGCCCAACGTCGCCGTCACCCTCCTGCGCGCCAGCGGCACGGTGGCCGCAAGCGAACGGGCTGCCGCCCACAGCTACGCCCGCAATGTCGCGAATGCCCTGGCCTCAGCGGGCATTCTGCCGTCATGCATTGAGGACACGGACGCGGCCAAGGCGGGGTTTGCCGGCAGCCGCCTGGTTATCCTGCCCTACCACCCTGCCCTGCCGGCCGACCTGAGCCGACGACTGACCGATTTCGCGGCCGGTGGCGGCCGGGTGATCGGCTTCTACAACCTGCCCCCGGCCCTCGGCAAGGTCATCGGCATCAGCACCGGCCCGTACCTCAAGGCCACCGCCATCCCTGGCGGCATCGCGGGGGTGCAGTTCGACAGCGGCAGCGTCCGCGGTTTACCAACCAGCTTGCGCCAGGACTCCGGCAGTGTCCTGGCCCTGGCCCCGAGCGGCCAGGGCGCGCAGCGCTTGGGCTGGTGGACCAGCAACAGCGGTCGCCGCACCGAGCATACGGCCCTGGTCGTGAGCTCGCGCGGGGCCTGGTTCGGCCATGTCTACCTGGCCCGCGACATCGCCAACGGTCGGCGCCTGCTGCTTGCCCTGGTGGGCCACTTCCTGCCCGACGTCTGGCGACTCGCCGCCGCGCACCAGCTCCGCGCCGTCACCGAAGGTATCTCCGAGGCCGGCTTCGAGCAGACCGTCGAGCACCTACTCACGCGCGCCGCCAACAGCCCCCAGAGCCAGGCTGCCCTGCGTCAGGCCACCGACCTCTATCACACCGCCGAAGCCCAGGGTCAGAGCGGCCGCTACCCGGAGAGCATCGCCAGCCTCGACCGCTGTCGCGACCAGCTCGCACGCGGCGTCATGCTGCTGCAGCCGGCGCCGGCCCGCGAACTGCGGGGCGCGTGGTGTCATCGCGGCTATGGCATCGCCGGCTGGACCTGGGAGCAGACCGCCGGACAGATGGCGGCCAGCGGCCTCAATACCCTCTTTGTCAACGTCGCCACCGCCGGGCAAGCCGACTATCCCAGCGCGGTGCTCGACGCCAGCGCCACCTTCAGGGAGCGTGGAGACCAGATGCGTGCCTGCCTGAAAGCCTGTACCCCGCGCGGCATCCGCGTTCACGCCTGGAAGCTCTGCTTCAGCCTCGGGCAGAACCCGCCTCCCGATCTCCTGGCCAAATTCCGCCGCGCCGGACGCCTGCAGCGCACTGACGACGGCGCGGTGCGCGAGTGGCTCTGCCCCTCCCATCCCGACAATCGGCTGCTCGAAGCCCGCGCTGCCGCTGAGCTCGTCAGCCAGTACCGCGACCTCGCCGGCGTGCACCTCGACTTCATCCGCTTCCCGGGCAGCGATGGCTGCTACTGCGACACCTGCCGCCAAGGCTTCGAGAAGGCCCTCGGCCGGCGCCTCGCCAACTGGCCCGCCGCCGTCAGCGCCGGCGGCGCCCTGGCCCGGCCGTGGAACGACTTCCGCCGCCAGATGATCACCGAGACCGTGCGCCGCGTCGCCGAGGCCGTCCGCCAGGTCCGCCCCGACGCCAACGTCTCCGCCGCCGTCTTCAGCAACTGGACCTCGGCGCGCGATTCGGTAGCGCAGGATTGGGTCACCTGGGCCCAGAAGCGCTACGTCGACTTCGTCTGCCCGATGAACTACCACGGTGGCGCCGAGGCCCAGAAGAGCGATGTGCTGCGCCAACTGGCCTGGCTGCGCGGTACCGGCGTCGAGGTCTACCCCGGCATCGGCGTCTCCACCGCCAAGCTGGACCCGATCGAGGTCATCCGCCAGATCAACGTCAGCCGCGCCGCCGCCACCGGCGGCTTCGTGCTCTTCGAACTCAACCGCCGCGAAGCCCAGGATGTTCTCCCCGCCCTCGCCCCAGCCCTCGGCGGCACCCGTAGGAAGTAACCCGTGCAACGAACCGCGCACACGCTGGGTCGCTGAGCTCTGGCCGGCGCACCCTCGCTCAGCGCCCGGGGCCAGCTGCAGGCGCCGCGGCGGCCAAGGCGGCGCGGACGCCGGCGGCGCTGCCGTCGCCCAGCGCGGCACCGAGGGCCTTCAGGTCCACGGGCAGTTGGGCATAGAGCGTGCCGAGGCGGGTGGCGCAGGCATCGTCAGTGGCGAAGGCCGTCAGGCCGAGGAGCACATCGGCGGTCTCGGCCTCAGGGTAGTCAAGCTGGTTGCCGACGACCTCTTCCGCCTGGCCATGGGGCCGCACCCGCAACGGCCGCCACGGCGTGCCGCGCAGGCGCATCATCAGGCGCTCGAGCTTCGGCGCCGTGAGCTGGTCAGCGACCGCGCCGCGGGCGTCCGCCCAGCGCCGGAAGGGCTCATGGTCCACGGCCCAGTGGTACTTGAAGTGGCCCACCTGCGGCCCGACTGGCCCCTCCTCGACCACGGCGATGCTCCAGACCTTGTCCGCCGCGAAGGGCAGGACCAACGGCTTGGCGTCGCCCTGCGGCACTCCTCCGGGCCCCAGCAGCGTCGGCGCGGCGATCAGCGGCAGACGGTAGACCGCGCAGCGCTCCGCCGGCAGGGCCCCGAGGAGCGTCCGCTGGCCGTTCACACTGGGGAAGCGCTCGGCCAGCGCCGTGCTGAAGCCCTCGGGAAAGAGCTTCGGGTCATGCGCCTGCACGAGGTCGGCGCCCACCTGGTCGACGGGCACGAGCATGTCGGCAGTCGTGAAGATCACCTGGGTCGGAGCGGTGATGGTGTCAAGGTGTGCCAGGGGCGAGAGTGCCAGGTACGCCGGGCTGTCAAAGGGCATGCCATAGAGCGACCGCGCCTGTTCGGCGATGCCCCCGACAATCCGCACAAACGGCAGGCGCGGCGCGTCCGAACCGACCACGGGTCCGGCGTTGGCCTGCTGGCTGGCGATGTAGTCGGCGTTGTAGCCCCAGTGGATCGGCGGTACATCGGCCATGGCCCAGACCAGGGGGAAAGCGTCGGCGCTCAGCATCAACGTCATCCAACCGCCGGCGCTGCCGCCCTGGATCGAGACTCGGCGGGCGTCCACGCAGGGCAACTGGCGCGCGGCGTGCAGGATGGCGCGGTCGAGGTAGACACCGCGGCCGAGGGGGTTGAGCGGGTGGGCGTGGGGCGTAGAGACCGCGTAACCCAGCGCCAGCAGTCCGGCGGCACCGCCCTCGTCGATCTCGTAGCCAGCGACATGAACGAGGGGCACGCGGGCGCTGGGCTGATCATGTAGGACGGGCGGCAGGAAGAGGCGCGCCTGCCCGACCTCGTCCCGCCCGTCCAGCCCGGGGTAGGTCAGTTCGACGATGACCGAGCCCGCAAGCTGGCCCTTGACGTCGATCTCGCTGGCGTCGAGGCGGCGCAACCGGTGGGCAAGCCGATCCGGAGCGCCGGTATGCGGGAAGCAGCGTGCGAGCCATTCGGGGGCGGGGGCGGGGGCTTCGGGCCCGACCTCGCTGGCCAGCGTCAGCGTGCCCCAGGCCTGAGCGTGGTCGGCGTCGGCGCCAAAGCGGCCGCCGAACTCGGTCTCGGCCAGGGTCGGGCTGAAACGGTCAGCGTAGACCAGGTTGAAGCGCAGTCGTCCACCCGGGACCGTGCTGATATCGTTCTTGTCCCCGGAGGCGAGCGGGATCTGCCATTCGACGAAGTACTCGCCGCCACCGGCGCCAGCCTGCCAGCGCATGGCCCCAGTGCCGTCGCGCTGCGCGTCATCGGCATCTTTGCCCGGAGAGACGACGTGCTTGTCTGCGTACAGGCCGGGTAGCAGAACCCGACGGTCATCGCCCTCGGCTAGCTCCGCGCCCCGACAGAAGGCCAGCACCACGAGGTCGGCGACCAGCGGCGTCATCTGCAGGTCGCGGGCCGCGTCCGGCACCCGGAAGGCGATATAGAGGTTCACGGAGGAGTTCATGAAGCGCAGTTCGGCCCGGCGTGGCGGCCGGGTCTCGCCCTTGGCTGTTCCCATCGCGAGGTCGAACTCGGCGCGCGTCGCCCCGGCCCACTCGCCGGGGCTATCCACGCCGTCGATTCGGGGCGCGATCGTACAGGCGGTGGCACGATAGGCCTCCACAGGCGCTTGGGCGAAGGCCGGCGCAGCGGCGAGTATCGGCAAGAGTACGGCGAGGGCAGCGGCTCGGGCTCGGTTCATGGTGGAGTCTCCGGTCTTCAGGAGTGAATGGCGTTGCCGGCTTCTTCCAGGCGGCGCAGTTTGTAGATGAGGGCACGGCGGCTGATGCCGAGGGCGCTGGCGGTCTCGGTACGGTTATAGCCATGCTCGCGCAAGGTCTGCAGGATCAGCATGTCTTCGACCTCCTGCAGGCGCCCTGACGGTGCGGCCTCGAACTCCGGCGCGCCGGTGCCGCTGGCCTCCAGGATACGTCGCGGCAGATGCTCGGGCAGGATGATGCCACCGCGGGCCATCAGCACGGCGCGCTCCATGGCGTTCTGCAGCTCGCGGACGTTCCCCGGCCACGCGTAGAGGGCCAGACGGGTCGCCACCGCCGGCGAAAACCGTGGCCGCCCACCGCCGTAACGCTGTGCGAAATGGTTGGCAAGCGGCAGGATGTCGGCACTGCGTTCGCGCAAAGGAGGGAGTCGTATCTCAATGACATTCAGGCGATAATAGAGATCCTCCCGGAAACGTCCCTGGGCGACTTCGCGGTCGAGATCGCGGTTACTGGCGGCGATCAGGCGAACATCGGTCTGGACGACGCGGTTGGAGCCCAGGCGCTGGAAGCTGCCGTCCTGGGTCACGCGCAACAGCTTCGCCTGCAGGGCCGGCGGCATCTCGCCGATCTCGTCCAGGAAGAGGGTACCGCCATGGGCCTCCTCGAAGCGGCCGATGCGCGCCTCTACAGCGCCGGTAAAGGCGCCGCGTTCATGGCCAAAAAGCTCACTCTCGAGCAGGTTCTCCGGGATCGCAGCGCAGTTGATGGAGAGCATGGCACGGCCCTGCCGGGGGCTCCAGGCATGGATCAGTTTGGCCACGACCTCCTTGCCAGTGCCGCTCTCGCCGGTAAGCAGCACGCGGGAATCGAAGGGCGCCACCAAAGCCGCGTCGCGCAAGGCGTCGCGCATGGCCGGGCTCTCGGCGACGACATCGGCGGGGATAGGCACGCCGGGCGCGGCCGGCGGTGCCGCCGACGCCACGGCGCCGATCGCCTCTCTGACCATGCTCCGTAACTCGTCCAGGTCGACGGGCTTCTCCAGGTAGTTCAGGGCCCCGTCGCGCATGGCGCCGACCGCGTCACGGATGTCGGCAAAGGCGGTGACCATGAGCACGGGCAGCGCCGGCAACTGCTCGCGGGCGTGACGCATGAGCTCAAGCCCCGTCATGCCGGGCATCCGAACATCCGAGATCATCAAGGCCACTGGCCGCTCCGCGAGGATGGCCAGAGCCGCGCTGCCCGACGGCGCCTCGGCCACCGCAAAGCCCTGCTGGCGGAGGAAGCCGCCGAGTAACTGGCGCTGGCTCGGGTCGTCATCAACGATCAGGATGAGCGCTACCATGGCGTGCTGGGTGTTCATACCGCGTGGGTTCCGCAGGGCTGCAGAGCGCTGAGACGGAAGATGCAGCCGCCCGTTGGGTTGGGCGTGTGCGACACCTCCCAGCCGTGTGCCAGGGCGATCTGGCGAACGACCGCCAAACCGAGGCCGGTACCGTGCTCAGTCAGGGTGAAGTAGGGCCGGAAAATCTCTGACTGGGCCTCGGGCGGAATGCCGGGACCATTGTCGACGACCTCGATTTCTGCCAGGCCGTCCCGCGACAGCAGACGCACGGCGATCCGGCCGGAGCGCGGGGCGGCCTGGACCGCGTTGAGCAGCAGGTTGAAGAGTACTTGCCGCAGCATGGTCGGGTCGGCCATGATCTCCAGAGCATGGTCCGGACACTCGAAAACAATGGCCTTGTCATCGAGGTCTGTAGCCAGGGTACGGGCGACATCACGGGCCACGGCCACGGGCGAAACGGGGACGGGCCTGGGCTCACGCGGCTTGGTGTAGTCGATGAACTCGTTGAGCCGAGCGGTGATGCGATCGACCTCCTCGATGGCCCGGCCGAGTTGGTCGCGGGCCGGCTTGGGCGTACTGGTGTCGTTGGAGACCATCTGGGCGATGCCGCGCACGATGTTGAGGGGATTGCGGGTCTCGTGGGCCAGGCCGGCCGCCGCCAGGTTGAGTTCACGCAGGTAGCTGTTCATGGCGCGAGCCCGAGTCAGGCGTAGCTCCAAGTCGGTGGAGCGCGTCAGGGTGCGCCAGGCCAGGGCCGCGCCGACGGCGGCCGCCAGCGCCACCGCGGCCAGGGCCTGGCGCAGTAGCCAGTCGTGGCTGATCGCCTCCTGCGAGGGTTGATCGTTGAGCATCAGCACCATCATGTGCAGGCCCTGCTTCTCGTACATCTCGCGGTATTTCTCGGGGCTCTGCATGAAGGGGTGCGACTCGTGCCAGCGCTCCCAGCGGTTGCGCCGGCGGGCCTGTTCGTCGACCGGCGACGGCGCGGGGTCAGCGTCGGATTCGGGCTCGAAGCTGTCCCAGTCCACGGGGTCCCAGAGCACGGCCGCGGCGGCTTTCTCGGCCGCGGCCTCCGTCCAGGCCGAGGGGGGGGCGGGGCCCGCGGCCGGCACTCCGGGCGGTGGCAGTTCAGGCCCCAACTCGACCAAGGCTGCCACCAGCAGGCGGTCCGCGGTTCGCCTGAAGCTACCCGGCGCCAGGTCTGCCAAGTCGCCCTGAATCGCCTGGCCGCCGGCCGCCACCACCTCGCCGGCGGGGCTCAGCAGGGCAATACCCAGGAGTTCACGGGACTGCGCCAGCTCCTCCAGCGCACTCACCAGACGCTGCCGCAGGACCACGCCCAGGAGCCGCTGTGAACGGATGACGACCGCCAGGGAGTTGGCAATATCATGCGCCCGGTTGAGCTGGCTCTCCTCGACCGTCTGCCGCAAGCGACGATGCTCGGCCACCTGCCAGAACAGGATGGCGGCCAGCAACAGCGCCAGCAGAGCGTAGACGATGGACGAGCGCTTGCGCATGGATCACGCTTCCGTTCAGGGAGCCGCCGGACTCGGTTCGCTGTCGGCCTCCAGGTAGCGTCGCAACATCTCGGGGCTAGTCTGTTCGCGGATCAGCCCCTGGCGTTGCTGCTCCGCCGTACTCATCGCCGCCAGGGCGGCGCTGCTCTCCACCAGAGTCGGCGTCAGGAAGATCAGCAACTCGGTCTTGGTCTTGCTCATGACCGTACGCCGGAACAGGGCCCCCAGCCACGGAATGCTGCCTAACAGCGGGATCTTGTGCACGGCCTCGGTCACTTGGTCCTCCATCAGGCCACCGATGACCACCGTCCGGCCACTGGGAACGACGACATGGGTCTCGGCCGAACGTTTCGAGAAAATCGGGGCACTGACCGTCTCGGAGATGGCGACGGTGCCATCGGTAATCGTCGAGATCTCCGGGGCCACATCCAACTCGATCAGGCCGGCACTGCCGATGTGCGGCGTCACGGTCAGGATGATGCCGATGTCTTCGTACTCTACCGTGTTGATGGTCTGCCCGGTATCCGTGGTGCGGCTATTGCGGATGAAGGGGACCTCCTGGCCGATGGTGATGGTGGCTTCCTCGTTGTTGCGGGCCAGAATGGAGGGCCGCGAGAGGACATTGAGCTTACTGACGTCGGCAATGGCGCGCAAGGTGACCTGCAGGTCATCCTGCAGGACACTCACGATACCGCCCTGTGTCTCGGACGCCACCCCGAACAAGGACGAGAGCACGGACTGGTCGCCGTCGGCCTCTTTGTGCGTGTTCTTGAACTCGACGCCAAGGTCAAGGCTGTCCTTGTGGGTCACCTCGAGAAACAGCACCTTGATCAGAGCCTGGGCCACAGGCTTATCCAGCGCGGTGACCACCTGCATGACCTGTTCATTGGTGGTCGCATCGGTGGTCACAAACAGCGTCCGCGTCGTTTCGTCGATCTCGATGTGAGCCTGGCGTTGGCTGCGGGACTCGGGCGTCATTGTGGTCGCGGCAGCACGGCCGCGCACGAAGCGCCCAGCGGAGGCTGGCAGCGCCGGCGCGGGTTCCGCCGCGGCCGGGGGGGCCTCCTGCGCGCCGAGCGGCAGGAGCCCGGGTAGCAGCAGCAGGCCACCGACCAGGCCCAGAGGGAGAAACCCACGCCGGGCGGCAGGGCGACAGGAAAGCAGCCGGGGAACCCAATGGAACGCCTGTGTCTTCATCGCTAACCTCCTGGCTCAGCGCGTGCTGGACCCCATGGTGCCGGTGCTGCCGGTGCCGCCGGTAGTGCGTTGCGAAGAGGCCCCGGACGAGGAGCGCGTCGTGCCACTGGTCGTGGTGCGACGCGTACTGCCGGGGTTGGACGACGTGCCGCTGCTGTCGAGATCCTCAAACATGCTGTCCAGGATCGCCTTGGTGCGGGTGACGTCGGCGTTCTCCAGTTGGTAGACGTGCACCACGGGGACGTTCGCCGGAGTGGCGTCCAGATCCTTCACCACCTTCGCGATGTCCTCCATGGTGGTGCTCGAGGCGCTGACCACCACCGAGTTGGTCCGCGTATCGGCCACGGCCAGCACCTTGGCCTCGCTGACTTTGCGCTGACTCTGGCTCGAGCTCTGCGGCGTCGGTTCGGGGGGACCGAAGGGCATGCGCCCGAAGCCACCGGTGCGACCAGCGCGATTGCTGGTGCTGCTGGTGCTGGTATCGGGGTACAGGCCGGCCAGGACGTTGGCGAGCTTGGTGGCGTCGGCGTAGCGCAGCGGGAAGACACGCAGCGTGGTCACCGCTTCACTCGGCATATCGAGCTCAGTCACCAACTCGACGATCTGCGGCAGGACTTCCGCGGGCGCGGTGACAACGACCGCATTGCCGCGCGAGTCGGCGACCGCCTTGACGTAGGAGGCGGTCTGGCGGACTTCGGCCGATGTGTCCGGGCCCGCCGCAGCGTCACCACCACCGTCACCGCCGCCGCCGAAACCGCGCATCCGGGCAAAGAACTCGCCGGGTCCACGGCCGCCGCCAGAGGCCTGACTGCCGGCCTTGGATGAGGGCGTTTCGTACACCTTGTTGATCACCTCGGCGGTCTCCGTGGCGTCCGCGTAACTCAGGGGGATGACTTGGATGTCCAGGATGCTGGAGACGGTGGCGTCGATGGCCTGGATGATCTCCAACAGGCGACGCACGTTGGCGCGCGTATCGGTGATGACCAGTGCGTTGCTGTCTTCGTTGGCCGTCATGGTCGCCCCTGCCGGAACGAGGGCCTTGAGCGTCTCCATGAGCTTGACGGCCTTGATGTGGCGCAGCGAGACGATCTGCGTCACCATCTCACTGGTACGCGGGACCTCCTCGGGGTCGTTCCCGGAGACCACGGGGATGTCACGGGCACGAGCGTCGTCACGCCGTACGATACGGAGCACGCGGTCGTTGCGGATGACCGCCAAGCCGCGGTCGTTGAGCACCGTGTGCAGCAGGTCAACCGCCTCATCGGCCGTCAAGGGATTGTGGCTGACGATGTCGATCGTGCCCGCGATCGGCGCCTCGCGGACGATGACAAACCCGCCGGCCCGACTGAGGTAGTCCAGCACCGTATCCAGGGCCGCGCCTTTGAAGTTCAGACGCAACTCCGGGTTGTCCGAGGGACGCACCGGCGCGCCATCGGGCAACACCGCCGCGGGCGCCTCCGGGAGGGCCACCACCGGAGCGGCCGGCACCGGCACCTCCGGGAGGGCAACGGCAGGCGCCACCACCGGAGCGGCCGCCGCAGGCGCCGCCGGGAGGGCGACGGCGGGCGGCGGCTCCGCGGCACTGAGCCGCCCCCAGAGCAGTAGCCCGATCGCCAGACTGTAACGCGTTCTCATGGGTTCATCTCCTTCTTGCGGCGTTCGAGCAGGCGCTTGAGGATCGTGTCGGTGTCACCTGCCGGCGTGGACGCCGGCGGCGGGGGCGCGGTGGACGACGCGGCCGCCGGAACTGGCGTGGCACCGTCAGCCGCCGTCGCGGACCATTGCCATGGCTGGCCCGGGAGACGCCGCAGGGACTGCCCGACGGCGAGGCACAGAGCGCCCCCCTGGCCGCCGGGGTCAAGGCTGACGCCGCCGGTGCTCACCGTATTGACGCGGAGCGGACCCAGGGACTCGCCAGGACGGCAAGCACCACTCAGGCTGGCCGAGGACCCCGCAAATAGCGCCGTCGCCTGGCCGTCCAAGACGGCAACCCCGCTGAGGGTGATCGTCTCCGCGGGGGGCGGCGGCGCGACCACCGTCGTCGCCGGCGGCGGCGTAGCCAACCGGGACGGGCTGAACAGGTTACGGCGGGCGACAACCTGGTAGGCTTCCGGCAGGTCGGCCCCGAGCCCGCCCGAAACCAGGGCGAGCACGAGGGTGAGTAACCAGGGTCTCATGGTGCCCTCCTCGCCTTCCCCGTCGCGGCCGGACAGAGGCCGCTGAGGCGCAGATCGAGTGCGAGTTCGTTACCGTCGGGGTTCCGCGGCACCAGTTCCAGTTGCTCGACGGCGAGCGCGATGGGGCTTGTCTCAAGCTGGTAAAGGAAGCCGGTCACCGCCCCTGGCGACCCGGTTCCCGCCACCTGCAGTTCGAGCAGTCGTGCCTGGGCAGCGCCCTCCTTCCAACGCGGCCGGAGGGAGCTGACGGTGAACCCGGAACTGCGCGCCCACGTGTCCACCCGGCTGAGCAGCGCGCTCTCGGCATCCCCGGGAACCGCGGGCAGCAGTTTGGCCTTCGTCTCGTCACGCCAGCGCAGCCAGGCGCTCTCCTGAGCGATGGTATCCGCGCCCTGACTGTTCGCCAGGCGCAGACGCCGGATCTCCTCAGCGCGCGTCGCCCAGGCCGCGAGCACAGGCGTCAGCAGCAGCCGGTCCAAACCAAACAGGGCGAGACAGACGATGGTCCCCCCGAGCAAGAGCTTCTCGCGACCGAGTCGGCGGAGATTCATGGGGTACCCTCCAGCGGACGCTGGGCGGCCACGGGTGCCTGCCACGTGAAACTGAGTGCGAAGGTCATGGGTGACTTGCCGTCCGTGGGACTGCGGGCCTGCGACACCCGCAACTCGCGGACACCTGGGGTCTGCCGCAGGGCGTCAAGGGTCGGCAGCCAGGCATCCCGACTGGCGGCCTTGCCGGCGAGGGTGACGTGGCCCCCTTCCTTGATCTCGAAGCGCGTTGCCCAGACCGTACCGGCCTCGGGGAAGGCCAGGGTCACGGCGCGCAGAACATCGAGACTCAGGGGTTGGTCGCTGAGCCAGGCGGCGTGCGCCTTGGCGTCCTTGCGGAGCGCCCCGATGGCCTCGGCCCGCGGGCCGATCGCCGACCACTGTTCCCGTGCCGTGGACAGTGCCCAGCGCTGGCGCAGCAGTAACCCGAAGCCCAGCAGCAGCAGCGCCGCCAGCACGCCGACTGCCGCCGCGACCTGGCGCGGACGCCAGCCCCTGAGCCAGGACCGCGAAGATGGAACGAGAACCGGCAGTATGGCCACCGACAACTGCTGGCCGCTGCCGACGGCGGCGGCCAGCCGCTCGCAGCAACGCCGCGCTGGACTCGTTGCCACCACCTCCGGCTGTGGCCGCCAGGGGTCCGCCCCGGCCTCCTCCTGCAAGGCCTGCACGGCGGCAGCCACCGCCGGCGCCGAGCCGGTGACCGCCAGTCCCTTCAACCCGGCACGGATCCCGGCGGGTAGTTGCCGCAGGCTGATGCGCACCTCTCCGGGCAAGACCTCGAGGCCGGCCCCCTGCGGCAACGCATCGGAGTCCGCCCCGGCAATGCGGCGCAACAGCACGATCCCGCCTCCCGCCGTCACCATCAGGTCGCAGGAGCGCAGCCCGAGCACGAGGCGAGCCTCGGCAAGCCGCTCGTTGGCGAGGGCGGTGGTCGCCGGAACCACCGCCAGGGCACGCAACCCGGCTTGGAGCAGGGCCTGCAGCAGGTTCTCATAGTGGCGCCGGGGCAGGGCCACCAGCAGGGCCGCCCGGCTGCCGTCGTCCTGGGTCGACACCGAGGCCCCCATGGCCAAGTCCTCCGGTGGCAACAGGAACTCACGCTCTGCCTGCAGGCGCAGGAAGCCGGCCAGTTCCGCCTCCGGCAGCGCCGGGACAGCCACGCTGGTCACCATCAGCCGATTCAGGGGCAGACCGACCACGGTCCGACGTGGCAGCCGCCCCAGCGGGCGCAAGCAATCGCGCAACTCCTGCCCGACCAGGTGCGGCTCATCCAGAAGCGGATCCACCGCCAACGGCGACACCACCGGGGTGCAGGCGCCATTGGTGAGGAGCGCCGTGAGCTGGCCATCTTCGAAGGCCAGGGCCAGAACCGCGCTGCGGCGGCCGAACCTCATAGGGTGCCTCCTCTCGTGCTGTCGACGAGCTCGTGACGCAGAGCTTCGCCCAGCGGCCAACCGAGATGCGTGAGGTCGCGGCGCGAGACCACCAGCGGCGTTCCCGTGGTCAGATCGAAAACGAAGCGCGTCCGCCGGAAGGCCCGGCCGCCAGGGCCGACCGCCACGATGTCGGCCGTCACCTGATAGCTCTTCGTGGTCACGTAGTCCCCGGCCGCAACCGCCTTCGCAACCTCCTCGCCGAGCGCTGCGGCCAACCACAGCGGCGTCTGCAGACGGGTGGGGTTCTGCTCGCGGTAGGCCACCAACTGCGCCGCGTTGTCGACACCTACACCCGGCAGACTGGCGAGAACCGCGGCCGGCGCCGTGTTGATGTTCACCCGGCCGACGAGGACGTTCTGGTCACTCACTGAAAAGCGCTCAAATATCTGCGTAGCAACATCTTCCGATATCTTCGCACGCAGGCATAGGTCCAGCACGCTACCCAGACTCCTGGGGACGATACCGCTGTCGGCAGGAGGCTGTCCGGGGCGGATGGCCTGACTGAGTTGTTGCGGGGTCATCGTCTTCAGATTCGCGCGGGGCTGCCCGGCGGCGGTCGTGTTCGGTTCGCGACTGTAGACCGTCAACAGATCGAGGCAGCCATAGTCCGGGCGGTCGCGGAAACGCGCCTGGCGCGGTTCGGCGAACTGCCGCTCCCAAGGCTCGAGGATGCCGTTGCGGTTGCGGTCGATACCAGCGAGCAGGTAGGCCTCGGCGCCGTTGAGCAGCCGCAGCTCGTCGACGGTTTCAAACGGGCCGTTCTTGGCCAGACTGGGCGGATCACGGGCGAGATAGGTTTCCGCCTCGGCGCCGTCGCTGTTCAGGTCGTCATCGGCGTCGCGCCAGTCGATGATCGCGGCGGCGAGTTCGGCGGTCATACCGGGCAGGTCCTCGAGCATGTCCAGGGTGGTGGGCTCGTTCAGGCTCAAGCGCCCCGCTTCGTCCTGTAGCGCAAACTCCGGGGTTTCGGCGGTCGCGTCCGTGGACCGTCCCAGGAGCCAGAGGCGGCACTCGCCTACCGCGATATCCGCCGCCGTGTAGGTCGTCACGTCCGGCAGCGCGCCGGCGCTCGCCTGGGTGCTCAGGACCTGCGCCACGTAGCAGCGTCCGGCATCGGTGGCATGCTCGGCGTAGAGCGCCGCACGGCGATTGCCCTCGCGCCGATAGCGCAGGACGACCGCATGCCCGGCCAACAGGGCTCCGGCGGCGAGCCCCGCCGCCAACCACAGCGTCAGAACCAGGACGCTGCCGCGCTGGGAATGGCAGACGCTCATGGGTTACCCCCGGCGGCGCTGAGGGTACGCATATCGAGAGCGACGATCAGGTCCAGCGGCGGCGGGCTGGAACGGTCGGTCGGAGCAAACCGGAGCTGGACCCAGGCCGCCTCGGGCAACTGGTTCTCATGGGCCGTCGAGTCCCAGCTCTCCTGCCAGGTATCGCCGTCATACCAGTCAACCGCGAAGGAGACGACACCCTCCAGCATGACGACCTCAACCGCGGCCGCCACCTCGACCGCGAGCAGGTGCCGATTCTCGGTGCGCACCAGGTGCAGAACCCCGCTCTCCTCGGTTTCCTTTAGATAGTAGTGCACGGATACGAGGTCGCCGTCGGTGGCTTCGGGGTTACTGGCGCCGATGGCCGTAACCCACTGCGCGTCATCGTGACGGTAGTCGCCGGCAGCCTCGGTCTGCGCCGCAAAGGCTCCGGCCAGCAACCCGGTGGGCGGGACGGCGTAGCGCAAATCGCGGCTCAAGCACTGCCGGGCCGCATCCAGCGGCGTTTCGGCCTTCTCCCGCCGGTCGCCCTGCTCCTGCAGTCTCCAGGCCCCCGACAGCGCAACCAGCAACGCCGTCAGCAGAACCGCACCCGCACTGGCAGCAACCAGCAGCTCGATGAGCGTGAAGGGCGAGTGCTGGCGCGGGCGGTAGAGCATGATCACTCCTGCGGCTCCGGCACCAGGGTGGTGAGCGTGACCGTCGTCTGGCCTACCCGGGCCGGCCCGTGGACCGCCACGTCCAAGCGTCGCAGGGCAACCTCGCCCTCGGTCCAGGTGTCGGTGACCAACTCCCAGGTGTAGCCCGGGTAGTCGGTACCGAAGTCCCCGGCGGCATCGGCAGCGGTCCAGGTCGCCGTCACGACCAACTCGCGCAGCTTGAGGTCCGCCAGATCCGCAGCCTGCCGCTGGTAGGCCGCGGCTTCGCCCAGCGCCCCCACCGTCAGCAGCGCCCGCAGCGCCACCGGGATGACCACTGCCGTCACCAACAGCGCCACCAGGACCTCTGCCAAGGTGAAACGGTGGCACCTCATCCGCTCCCCTCCCGGATCAGGGTGAAGGAGGAGAGGCCGTTGACGCGGCTCAGGGTCCAGGCGTCGCTGGTCAGGCCGCGGCGACGCACCTGCCAGACCGCCGCGCTGCCTTCGGCCAGGCTGCCGTCCGGCCACCAAACCAGCCGCTGCACCCCGGCCACGGCCGGCGTACCCGCGCTCGGCGTGGACGTGACCTCGACGTCGGACATGAGGTCGTAGCGCAAGGGAACCACGGTGTAGCCGTAGCCAGGCTCAGCCTCGAGGCCGTAGGTGCCGCTGGCAACGTCGACCCAGACCGCCACCGGAACCGCACTCGTGATGGCCAGCTCCTGGGCGTAACGGGTCAGGGCCCAGAGCCGCCGCGCTTCATCATCGAGGCGGCGCCCGCGAAAGAAGCCGCTGAGGCGGGGCGCCAGCAGCGCCGTGGCCATGGTGAGCAGCACCATGACCACGATCAGCTCAAGCAGCGAGAACGGGTTGTTGCGGGGCCATCTCACCTGGTCTCGGTCCAGTTGCTGATATCGTCGCCACCGCCGTCCTTGCCATCGGGTCCCCACGAACTGAGGTCGTAGCCGTCGGCGTTGTGCTTGCCCGGAAACTCGTAGAGGTAGGGATTGCCCCAGGGGTCGTTGGTGACTGCCTTCCTGAGGTACGGTCCACGCCAGGACGTCGCCTCGTTGGGACGCTCCAGCAGTTGCCGCAGCGCGTCGGCGCCCTCGGGGTAGTAGGCATTGTCGACCTCAAAGGCGTCCAGGGCCACCTCAATGGACGCGATCTCCGTGGCCGCCGCCGTGATCTTAGCCTGCTTGGAGCGCCCGGCAAACTTGGGCACGACGATGGCCGCCAGCGTCGCCAGGATGACCAGGACCAGCAGGAGCTCCACCATGGTGAAGCGCTGCCGCGTGACGCCAACTGGGGTCCGGTTCTTCACAGCCTGCCCTCCCTCATTTGATGTAGTCCTGGATGGCGAAGATGGGCAACACCATCCCGACGACGATGGTGCCCACGAAGACGGCCATCACCAACAACAGCGCCGGTTCGGCCACCGCCACCGCGGCGCGCAGACGACGATCGAGGTCCTGCTCGGTATCGTTGGCCAGGCGGATCAGTTCCTCGTCCAGGCGTCCGGTCTGTTCGGCGACGGTAATCATGGCCACCACCGAAGCCGGGAAGAGGCGTGGGCAGGCGGCCAGGCTGGTCCCGAGGCGGTCGCCATGCTGCACGCGTTCGATGGCCGTGTTGACGGCCTCGGCCAGGATCTCGTTGCCCAGCGACTCGCGGGCCACGCGCAAGGCGTTGATCAGAGGCACGCCAGCATGCACCAGCGTCCCCAGCATCCGACAGAAACGGGTCATGGCAAAGCGCCCCGCCACCGTCCCGACCAGGGGCAGGCGCAAAGTCATCTCTTCGCGCCAGCGCCGGCCGCTCGCCGTCGCCAGATGCTGCCGCAGCAGGAGCACGCTCACAACCGTCCCCAGCAGCAGCACCGGGCCGTGATCCAGCAGCAACTGGCTGAGGCTCATGATGCCACGGGTCAGCGGCGGTAGGGCGCCGCCAAAGTCAAGGAAGATCCCCTGGAAGCGCGGGATGAAGAAGACCAGCAGGAAGATCAGCACACCCACGGACAGCACCGCCAACACGGTCGGGTAGATCAGGGCCCCCAGCACCTTCGCGCGCAACTCCCGCTCCAGGCTCTGGAACTCCGCGATCTGTCACAGCACCAGGTCCAGGAAGCCACCGGTCTCGCCGGCCTTGACCATGGCGCAGTAGACGTTCGGGAAGACCTGCGGGTGACGGCCCATGGCCTGCGCCAGGGGAGTGCCGTCGATCACGTCGTCGTGGATGGCCCGCCACTGGGCCCGGCCGGCCTTGTCGGCCGACTCGCGACTGAGCAGGTGCAGCGCCTGCGACAAAGGCACACTGGCCGCCAGCAGGCTGGCAAGCTGCCGGGTGAACCCCTCCAGCGCCTTGGCCGACACCCGCGCCGGACGGCCATTGCCGCCGCTGACGGCACCGGCTGCCATCGCCCCGTCGGCCAGGTCAAGCGCCCGCAGGCCCTGGCGCTCGAGCGCCGCCAAGGCCTCCTGGCGGGCCCCGGCCTCGAGCTGGCCGGCAATGACCGAGCCGTCTGCACGCAGCGCTCTGTAGGTGAACACCGCCATGGTCACGCCGCCCCCTGGGGCGCTTCGTCCTCGATGGTGACCCGGAACACTTCGTCGAGACTGGTGCTGCCTTGCCGCGCCAGCCGCAGGCCGTCCTCGCGCAGCGAGCGCATGCCGTGCCGGCAGGCTGCCGCACGCAGTTCGCCGGTAGCGCGCTGAGCCAGCAGCAACTGGCGCACATCGTCGGTCAACTGCATCATCTCGAAGATGGCATGGCGCCCCTGGTAGCCGGTCTGGCGGCAGCGCTCGCAGCCCACGGCACGGTAGAACGTGGCGCTGCCCCCAAGGCCCACCTCCTGCCCCAGGCGCGCCGCCTCGGGCGAGGTATCAGCCGCCTTGCAGAAGGGGCAGAGCAGGCGCACCAGGCGCTGGGCCATCACGGTATCCACCGACGAGGCGATCAGGTACGGCTCGACCCCCATGTCCACCAGCCGGGTCAGCGCCCCCGGCGCATCGTTGGTGTGCAACGTCGAGAACACCAGATGGCCCGTCAGCGCGGCCTGCACGGCGATCTTGGCGGTCTCCGTGTCGCGAATCTCCCCCACCAGCACCACGTCGGGGTCATGGCGCAGAATCGAGCGCAGGCCGCGGGAGAAGGTCAGACCGGCCTTCTCGTTGATCTGGATCTGGTTGATCCCTTTCAGCCGGTACTCCACAGGGTCTTCGATCGTAATGATCTTGCACTCGACGCTGTTGATCTCCTGCAGGGCCGCATACAGGGTGGTGGTCTTGCCGCTGCCCGTCGGGCCGGTGACGAGAACGATGCCGTGCGGGAGCCCCAGGACGCGCCGCAACAGGCCGCCCTCGCGGGCATCCAGGCCCAAGGCGTCGAGGCCGCGCAGGGCTGCGGCCTGGTGTAACAGGCGCAACACCACGGCCTCGCCGTGCACCATCGGGATGACCGAGACGCGGACATCAACCTCGTCGCGCTGCAGCCGCAGCCGGATGCGGCCATCCTGCGGCAACCGCTTCTCGGCGATGTCCAGATTGCTGAGAATCTTCACCCGCGAGACGATGGCGGGCTGGTAACGTTTCAGTTGCGCCGGCACCGGCACATCCTGCAGCACGCCGTCGACCCGGTAGCGGATCTGCAACTCATCCTCGAAGGGCTCGAGATGGATATCCGTGGCGCGCTGGCCGATCGCGTCGGTCAGAACCTGATTGACGAAACGCACAATGGAAGCGTCCTGGGCGATGTCGTCCAGGTCAACGTCCTGCTGGCTGTCATCGTCAATCACCCGCAGACCGGACTCGCGCTCAATGGAGTCCAGGGTGTCGGCACCGACCCCGAGGTGCTCCTTGATCGCCTTGCCCAAGGCCTCACGCGGCGTCAACACCGGCACCAGGCGCAGGCCGGTCTGGGCCCGCAGGAGATCAAGACCGCGTGTATCAAACAGCCGTGCCGTCGCCATCTCCACGGCATCCGTCCGGCGCCGTAGGGGTAGCAGTTCGTGGGCCAACAGCAGGCGCACCGGGAAGAGCGCCAGCAACTGCGGATCAATGCTCAACTGATCGAGGTTGCTGAAGGCCAGATCATACTGCCGCGCCAGCCACCGCAGCACCTCGGTCTCGGTCGGGGCGGCCGACACCTCGCCCGCCGCCAGGCTCGCCGACAAACGCAGCGCGTCCGGCTCGGAGAGCTGGCGGGACTCGACGTAGCGGGTTAGCGCAGGATCCATGGTGAGCACTGGCTCTTCTCAGGCGGGGAACTGCAACACCGTAAGGGCAACCAGGCCGGGGTCGGTATCGGGGTCGGTATCGGTATCGGGGGTCGGTATCGGTATCGGTATCGGGGTCGGAGTCGGTATCCGGGTCGCCATCGCGCCTGGAAAGACCAGGCGCAGCATCCGGCCGGCCGCCGCTGCGGCCGGTCGAATGCCGGCAAGGGACCTCAGTCCAGGAGCCCCATCACCACCAGCTTCGCTTCCTGACTGATCGACAGCACCTGGCGCAGAGCGTCCTTGGCCTTGGTCGCCTCGGCCACGCGCTCGGTACGAGCCTTGCGCAGAGCCTCGAGCGTAACCTTGATCACGGCGGCGTCACCGGCCGCGGCGGCCTTCTCGACGGCGACGATCTCCGCGGGCTGCTCGGGCTGCTGCCCACCGCGGCGACCGCGGAACGGGTTGCCGCTCATCTCGCGGGCGGAGCGTTCCTTCTCCATCACGGCCGTCAGCAGGGGCTCAATCACCTTCCACTCGTCGGGCGTGGCAGCGAGCGTCTCCTGGATGCGGGTCATCCAGGCTTGCCGCATCTGCGCGGGGTCGAAATTGCCACGGCCGCCACCGGGGCCACCGCCGCCCGGACCGCCGCCGGGCGGGGGCGGCGGAGCCGCTGGGGCGGGATCCTGCGCGAAGGCGCCGGCGACGGCCAGACAGCCGATGCACAGCAGGCGGGACAGGGACTGGATTCTCATGGCGTGACACTCCTTGGTTGGGGGGACACCGATCTCGGCAACCGGACACCCGGTTACCCGTTGCCTGACCCTCTAGCATTCCCCTTGCCAAGTTGACAAGCGGTGGTGAGCGTCCGCACGCTGCGCCGCCCGTCAGCCGGCGGCAGCCCCTGGCCTGCGCAGCGCTTGCACACCCCTGCCCCGCCCCAGTGCGCAAACTCTGCGCACTGGGCGCCTCAATCCTCCTCCGTGAGCACCATGAAACTCCTGGCGGGAAGGGTGACCGGCAGCTTGCCATGCTCCATCCGCTGGGTTCCGGACGAGGGAATCAGCGAATCGTCTGCAGGTAAGGTGCCGGCGCTGAAGACCCGCCGCTCGAAGGTGGCGGCAGACTGCTGCGGGTTGAGCACGACGTGCGGCGCGTCGGCGTGGTCACGGTTGGCCAGCAGGTACGTCCACCTGCCGCGCGGCGTCAGCAAGGCGACGGCGTCGATCTGGCGACTGGCCGCGGCCACATCATAGACCCTCGACCCGGGCTCGGCGTAGCGGGTCACCAGGGCATAGGAGTGGTAGTCCGGCCGCACCGCCCAGCCCTTGTCCTTGTAGGCCCACAGGCCTGTGGCCATCATCCCGAAGTTGTGCTCGGCCCAGGCGTTCTTCTGGTAGTACATGTCGTGCAGCGTCCAGTGGTAGCCACCGCTTCCTCCCGCCTTGAGAGTGCTGATGGCGTGTACCGCCACGAACAAGCCGCGGTCGTAAGTGTCGCGGTCGACCTGGAGATACGACGTGGTATGCCCCGTGCCAAACTCGCCCAGGAACACCGGCTTGCGGGTCATGGCCACGCGGCTCTGCACGAAGACGCGGATGGCGCGGCCGACATTCGCCGTGTTGGCGTCGTAGAGGTACATGTGCGAGTCGTAGCGGTCCACGATCGGGTCCAGCCGCTTGACGGCGTTCCCGAACCACTCCAGCGAGTCACTATCGGCTGACCCAACCAGGCTGGTCTCGTTTCTCAGCCCAGCGGCCAGCAGCCGTCGGTGGACCGCCTCGACGTAACTCGCGTAATCAGCAAAATGGATCTCCCCGGCGGCATTGTAGTAGAAGAGATTCGGCTCGCCGATGGGCGAGAGTTCCTTGATGCAGGTGTAGCCCTTCTGGCGTTTGAGGTGCTGAAGCAGGGCAGCGAGGTTCTCCGCGGCTTCCTCGATGTCGCGTGGCGCACCACCCCAGTTCCGGCCGTTCGCCTGCCCCAGCCAGGACGATGAACTGAACTGCCAGAAGAAGAGCGTCACCGAGGCCCCCAGCGCCTCGCAGACATCCAGTTGCCGGTACAAGGAGTACATGGGGCCATCGTCAGCCCCGCGGTTGCTGAAGTCGAAACCGTCCCCGTTGGTTTCGGCCGGGTCGTCGTTGTCGTTCGTCGGCTCGTAGTCCAAACTCTCCAGACCCATCCTGAAGCGGCGTACGCCCATCTTCTTCAGCCGGGCGACGATGAGGTCCCAGTCGGCCTCAGTCACGCCTTCCTCGCGGTTGCAGGCGCGCCAGAACCGGGGGTCCCATTCGACGCCGAAACCGTCAAGCGTCGCGCGCTTCGCCAGCGCGCTCACGGCGAGTGCCGGCGTCCCCTCGACGGCCGGCGGCGCCGGCGGCTCCGGCGCCTGCGGGCAATGCTCCAGGCGCAGATCATCAAACCAGGCGCTGCCCACGGACTGCTTCAGCACGCAGCCGACGTCGACGGTCGCCGTGCCCTCCACCACCATGAAGTAGACCGTCACGAGCCGCCACTCCGCGGTACCACACTCCATGCCGCTGTACTTCGTATCCAGGATCTTATCGTCGCGATCTTTGCAGGTTGTGACCAGGCACGCGCCCGTGTAATCAGCCCGCGCCAGAACGTCACGGGTCCTGATCCAACCACTGAGGGCGTAAAGCTCGCCCGGCTGCAGTCCCGACAGGCGCTGGCCGGCGATGGCGTAGAGGGTCTCCTTCTCCGCCTGGATCCGCAGAGCCCCGCGCCCACCGCGCCACACCTCACGGTCTACGCTGAACGCGGCGTCCGCCGCGGAGGTGGTCCACAACTGCCAGTGAGTCGGCTTGCCGCCGACCTCATCCTCCATGCCAGCGTTGGCCACCGCGACGACGGTCTCCGCGGCCCACGCCGTGGCGCCAAGCGTCGCCATGACCGCAACCGCCGACAGGGCCAGACGCAGTACGCCCCGAGGCACCCTGCGGGGCGCCCGGGCGCGCCGGTACAACCGCAGGCGACGAGTCATATTAACCTCTTCTGCAACACTTTGCGATATCAATGCCAGCCCCATTCATGGGTGGCCTCGGCGCGGACGGACGTCATTCGGGCGGGGGAGGCCTACCACAGCAGGGTCTGCCCGCAGGCCCTGCCAGAGAAAGCACGGAGCCGCGTCAATGCGCCCTCCAGGGTCTCGATGGCGGCCCTGATATGGAGCGCTCCGGCGGGCAGGTCCGAGGGTAGCCCGCTAAGACTCAGCACGGCCGTGGATCCGCTGACCTTGCCTTGGGCCGCAAGGCGATACTGCGTCCCATTGGACAACGCCAGCGTGGCGGTGCCGCCGCTGCCACGGGCGCTCTGCCGCAGCTCAAACAGCAGCGACCAGGTGCCATCCATGGTGGCCGGGAGCGCCAGGGCGAGGGTCTCGGCGATGGGCGTCAGGACGCCCCCAACGTCCAGACTGCCGGTGATCGGCCCGTGGAGTTGCCGCGCGGCGGCGTTCAGGGCCAGGTCGAGGTCGAGGCTCGCGCTACGGCCACCAGCGGCATCAACGCCCTTCAGCCTGACGGTCAGTCGCAGCCCGCCGCCGGCGCCGCTGACGTTGCCCCTAACCGGCAACACCAAGGGCTCCGTCCCCGCCTCGGTGCGAACTAGCAGCGCGGCCGTGCCACTGACTCTGCCCCGCGTGTCGTGGACAAGATTCAGCGTCAGCGCGCGGCCGTCGACGACGGTTGCGTAGACCCCGCTCAGCTCCCACAGGCCGCGGCCGGCGGCCACCTCCGCCGCGCCCACCCGGGCCAGGAAAGGGCCGTTCGGCGCACCCACGGCAGCCACCACCAGAGCCTGGTTGGCAGCCAGCGAGTGCGCGGCGCCGGGTGCGGGCAAGGTCAGCAGCGCAGGGTTGCCAGCCAGATCCCGGATACTGCCTCCGAGCAATGCCAGGGCGTCTGTCCCGGCATAGTCCAGATCAGCACTGGCCTGCCCCGCGAGCACGATGTAGGTACAGTTCAGCGTCGCCGTGCCGCTGCCGCCAACGTAGGCTGCCACCCCCTTGGGGTCGCCGGTCTCGAGGGCCAACTGCGGGACGCCGGTGACGCTCACGGGTTCGGAGAAACGGAGCCAGATGGCGAGGGTCGCACCGGGGCCGTAGATCCCGTCCCGTGCGGGCGAGGAGACGTCGACGAGGGTTGGACCCAAGCCATCGTAGGTACGCGACAGGGGCGCCGCCGCACGGTTCGGGTTGCCAGCGGCACTCACGCCGGCCCCGGCAGCTACCCGCACCGTCACCGGGCCCTGGCCCGCGGGCGTGACCTCGAACTGGTAGCCCGCTGCCGTGCCGGCGAAGGCCCCGGCGGTACCGTTAGTGACGCTCAGATCGGTCACGTCGAAGCCGCTCACGGCCTGGGAAAAGGTCGCCGTGACCGGGATCGGCTTGAGGCAGGTTGGCTCGGGCGCCGGGCTCGCCAGCGTCAGCGTCGGTACGGTCCCTTCGATCACGATCGCCCGGTTGGCGCTCAGCGAACCTGGCGTGCCAGGCGCGGGTAGCGTCAGGGTCGCACTGTACCCGGCGGTATCGCGAATGGCGCCGCCGTGCAGGGCCAGGGCACTCGCCCCGACACCGTCGAGGTCGGGCGTGGTCTGTCCCTCCGCCACGGTGTAGAGGAAGGTCAGGGTCGTCGTGCCACTGCCACTGGTGTAGTCCACCCGCGCATCGATCGCGCCGGTCTCCAGCGTCAGTTGCGGCGTGCCGGTTACAACCACCGGCTTGCTGAAGGTGATCAGGACGGCGATGCGGGTACCCACGCCCCATAGGCCGTCGGCATGGGACGAGGAGACCCCGGTGACCTTGGCCGGGAAGATGGGCGTACCACGGCTGATGCGGTGATTCCCGGCGTCGGCGACGTAGACGATGCCCGCTCGGTCCACCGCGATCCCATAGGGGCCGGCAAAACGCGCGGCGCTGCCACTGCCGTCGGTGCTGCCGCTGAGGCCAGCCGTGCCGCCGATCGTCGTCACCACACCCGCCGCATTCACCTTCCGGATAGTGCCGTTGCGGGAGTCGGTGACATAGAGGTTACCCTCGCTGTCCACGGCCACACCGAAGGGCAAACTGAAGCGCGCCGCACCACCCGTGCCGTCGGCGCTGCCGACACTGCCCGCGAGGCCGGCCAGGGTGGTCACCACGCCGGCAGCGGTCACCCGCCGCAGGGTGCGGTTGGTGCTATCGGCCACGTAGACGGTGCCCGCGCTGTCGACCGCGACGCCCAGCGGGTCGTAGAAGCGCGCCGCACTCCCGGTACCGTCGTCACTGCCGATATTCCCAGCCAGGCCGGCGAGGGTGGCTACCAGGCCCGCTGCCGTCACCGTCCGAATCGTCCGGTTGTAGGTATCGGCAACGTAGAGGACTCCGGCGCGGTCGCGGGCCACGCCAAAAGGGTTGTTGAAACGGGCGAAGGCACCGCTGCCGTCCGCGCTGCCGATGTTCCCCGTGTTGCCCGCCAGGGTGGTCACCACGCCCGCCGCACTGACCTGGCGGATCGTGTGCAGTTCGGCGTCGGTGACAGAGACGGCGCCAGCGCCGTCCGCCGCCACCCCGACCGGCCACCTGAACTGCGCCGTGCTGCCACTGCCGTCGGCACTCCCCGGGCTGCCGGCGCTGCCCGCCAGCGTGCTGACCACTCCCGCCGCAGTCACCTTCCGCACGGTGTAGTTGCCAGAGTCTGCCACGTACACATTCCCGACATCATCCACGGCCACACCGAGGGGGTTACGGAAGCGCGCCGCGCTGCCGTCAGTGGCGCCCGGAGTCCCTGGTTGCCCGGCAAAGGTCGCCCAGGCGTAGCGCTGGGCCTGGGCCTGCGTCGCCGCCAACCCCAGCGTCAGCAGGATCAGCAAACAGACGTCTGCCATGGCGGTGCGGTGGTGCAAGGACGTCCCCCGAAAGCACAGCGGGGAGGCGCACTGAACATGCGTCTCCCCGGTGTGGCAGAGCCAGCCGTTCAACAACGGCCGGCGTGTCTCAGTCTCAGCGGTACGGCACCATCAGCTTCAAGTTCGGCAACAGATCAGCATCGGTCTTGACGGTGGGGTTTTCCTTCTTGATGGCATCAACCGTGGTGCCATACATCTCGGCGATGATCTGCAGGGTCTCACCATCGGTCACGGTGTGCGAGAGCTTCTTGGGCAGGTCGAGGGCGCCGGCCGGCAGGGTCGGGGCAGGCGCTCCCGTTGCGACGGCGGCGCCGCCCGCGGCGCCCGTACCCGCGCCGGCAGCCGGGGCCGGGGCCGCGCCGACGGGGGCCGTCGGCGTCGGGATCTCCGCGCCGACGGGGGCCGCCGGCGTCAGCGGCGTCAACGGCGCCAGCGGTGCCAGCGGTGCTTCCGTCAGCACCGCTCCGGGAGCCGGGGCCGGGGTCGGGGCCGGGGCCGGAACCGGGGCCAAGACCGCCGTTGCCGGCTTCGCCGCCGTCGCGGCCGGGGCCGCGGCGCTGCTTTCGCTCGCGCCGCCCCGCAGGCGGATCTTCTGGCCGACCTGCAGAACAGTATCGCTCTTGAGATTGTTCCACTGCATCAGTTCGTCATGCTTGACGCCGAACTTGCGGGACAAATCCCAAGGATTGTCGCCTGACTTGATGGTGTACATCCCATCGGCTGGAATCGGCTCCTTCCCGGCCTTGCGGCTGCCGCTGGAGGTACTGGACCCGGCAGACTTCGTGGCGCTCGGGGCCGGCTTTGAGGAACTGGTGCCGTGCGGCTTGCTGGCAGCGGTGGCCGTACGCCTGGGCGCCGGCGTGTGCCGGACCTCAGAAACGTCGCGCAGGCGGGCGCCGCGGGGCAAGGTCAGGGTCTGACCAATCTTCAGGACCTTGCTCTCGGGGATGCTGTTCTCGGCCGTCAGTTCGGCGACGGTGACGCCATAGCGCCGGGCAATGAGCCACAGCGAGTCACCCTTCTTCACGCTGTACGTCTGGCGGTCGTAGTCCGCCCGGGCGGGAGCTGCGGACCGCCCCGGACTGCTCTTGACTGGCTTGGTGTCCTCCAGGCTGTCCACGGGCTGCATGACCAGATTGTCGTCCTGCGGAATGGTGGCAGGGACGATGGCGGTCCCCGGGAAGGTGGGCTCGGCAGGCAGGGCCGTCGTCGCGGGACCGGACGCGGCGGGCTCGACAAAAGGAGCCGGAACGAGGGTACGCGCCCCCAGCAGTCCGGGCTCGGGACGACTGCGCACACAGCCCGTGCTAAACAGCGCCGCGGCCCCTGCGGCCAGCGCGGCGGAACGACTCACCCATCTGATCATCTGACCCTGCGCCTGGCGTCTCATTCCCCGAGTCTCCTTTGCACCATGGACCTGAAAGCACGGCCTCGCTCGCCGTAGTTGGTGAACATATCCTGGCTGGCACACCCTGGTGAGAGCAGAACGACATCTCCAGGAATGGCCGCAGCCGCGGCGGCCACGAAGGCCGCATCCAAGGACTCGTACACTCCACAAGATACCACATCTCCCCAAAGTTTCGCCAATCGTTGGCGACTTGTTCCGACAAGAAAAACACCTCTCACGTACCGCGCGATCACGGGTTCCAGGCCGGCAAAGCTCACATTCTTGTCCAGCCCCCCCGCCAGCAACAGCACCGACGGCCGCCCGGCCTCTGCAGCCACGGCCTCAAGGGCACGCACCAAGGCGTCGGGATTGGTGGCTTTGGAATCGTTGATGAAGCGGATACCGCCATGGGTGGCGACGAGTTCCAGGCGGTGCGGCCCGAGGGCAAAACTGGCGACGTGGGGCGCCAGGACCGCGGGGTCAATCCCGGCGCGCTGGGCCAGAGCCAGAACGGTCAGAATATTCTCCAGGTTGTGGCGACCGGGAAGCGGAATGCGCGCGGCCGGAAGCACCACTCGCCCCGGCCCGCCCGCGCCGGGGCGCCAGCAGATGTCGCCGGCGCCGGTGGCATACCAGGCGCTGACCCCATCATCGCTACTGCTGAAGGTCGTGGGCTCGCCCGTCAGCGCGGCCCGAAGGCGCGGATCGGCCGCCAGGTCACTGCGCAGGATGGCATCCGCAGGATCGGCCAGGTGCCGCAGCAGACGAGCCTTGGTGTCGACATAGGTGGCCATGTCACCGTGACGGTCCAGATGGTCCGGCGTGATGTTGGTGATGGCGGCCGCGAGGGGGGCAAAGCGGTCTGCTTTCTCGAGTTGGAAAGAGCTGACCTCAACGACCATCAGATCCAGCGCCTGCGAGCCTAAGGCAGCCTCGCACAGCGGCACGCCGATATTGCCGGCCGCCTGCACCCGCAGTCCGGCCTTGGTCAGACAATGCGTCAGCAACTCAACCGTGGTCGTCTTGCCGTTGGTCCCCGTGACCGCCAGAATGGGGCACGCACACAGGCGGTAGCCGAGCTCAAGTTCGCTGATGAGCGGACAGGTAAGGCGGGTAGCCAGTTCCCCCAGCGCCGACGTGTAGGGGATGCCGGGGCTAATGACGGCCAGGTCGGGCGCGGGGCCGCCAGCCCTGCCGGACCCCTCCAGCACCACCCCGACACCGGCCTGGCGCAAGGCGGCGGCGCGCTCCTGCACGACGGGTGAGCGGCCGCTGTCCAGAACCGTCACTCGGGCACCATGGAGGTGCGCCAGACGGGCTGCCGCCAGGCCACTTTCGCCCAGCCCCAAGACCAAGACATCCTGCCCCGCTAGCGACGACGTCATCGGCACGGATTCCACCTGCGCACGCCAGACCGTCACCTTCCAGGTCCATTCAGACCCTCGCCGGTTGGACAGAATGGCCCCCGCGCATCGCCCATCACTATACCGTTCAGGGGCGCGCTGTCGTGGGCTCGGACCGGCAAATCGAGGGCACTTCGCCCGCTCGCCGCCTTGCCGGCGTCGGGCTGAGGGCCAGACAACCTCCCGCAGAGCCCCCGGCTGCCGCGGTGTAACGCGGGTTCTCCGTATCCCGCGGCCGGGTTGCGGAGAACCCGGCTTCCAGGGGCGGGCCGGACATCCCGACCTGCAAACCACGGTGCACCTACAAGCGTCCCGGCCCTGCCGCAGTTGCAAAGTCGGTCGTCGTGATCATATTGGTGGCGCATCTTCAACCTCACCCCAGCAGGAGCACGGCCATGTTCGGAGTTGGCGCCCCAGAGCTGTTCCTCATTTTTCTGATCGTCTTACTTGTGTTTGGCGCTAAGCGGCTGCCTGAGATCGCGCGGTCCCTCGGCAAGGCCACGCAGGAGTTCAAGCGCGCCAAGAGCGAGTTCACGAACATCGCCAACGAAGCGCCAGCGGAGCCGCCAGCGGCCACGCCCGCGGCGACGGCGCTGCCACCGCCGGCCACGCCCTCGGCGACGGCGCTACCGCCGGCAAAGCCGGCCGCAAGGCTCGGCCCTGGCCCCCTGCGGCAATAGCCCGACCGGGTCAGCCACAATTCGGGTTTGACTGTGCGTTTCCTGAGTACGCCCCCAGACATTGACGACAGCAGGGTCTCCATCCTCGATCACCTCGAGGAGTTGCGGGGACGCTTGCTCAAGAGCCTTGGCTGCATCGCCATCCTCTTCCCCCTCTGCTGGTATTTCTGCCCCGCTGTTCTCCAGTGGTTCCTGGAGGTGATCTGTGTCGACCTGGCCAAGGTCCAGACGCTGCAGATCATGGAGCTGTTCTTCACCGAGATGAAGATCAGCTTCTTCATGGCAATCATCCTGGCCTACCCGTTCCTGGCGTTTCAGTTGTGGCAGTTCATCGCCCCGGGACTGTACCGCCACGAGCGGCACTACGTTTCACGCTTTGTCCTGGCCAGCACTGCTCTCTTCGCCGTCGGGGCCGAGTTCGCGTTGCTGTTCGTGTTCCCGCGGGTGGTGCAGTTCGGCGCCAGCCTGGCGACGGGCAAGATCGAGATGACGCCGCAGCTCAGCAGCGTGATCAACCTGGCGTCGATGCTGATGCTGGGGTTTGGACTGATGTTCCAGTCCCCGATCGCGGTGTACCTGCTCGCCATCACCGGGCTGGTCTCGGTCGCAACCATGCGCAGGATGCGCCCGATGATCGTCATCGGCATCTTCGTGATGGCGGCCATCCTCACCCCGACCCCGGATATCGTCACCCAGTGCGCACTCGCCCTGCCCTCGGTCCTGCTCTTCGAGGTGAGCCTCGTTTTCACGGATATCGCCGTCCGCCGCAAGCAGCGCCGAAAAGAGGCCGAAGACGAGCGTAACGACGACGACCCGGCGGACGGTGCCGAGGCCTCGGTAACCGACCCGAACGCCGCCGCAGCACCCGGCCCGCTCACGGCCACGGCGGCGATCCCTGCCGTGGACGTGACGGCGCCGCTGACGCCACCTGTCAGTCCTCAGACCACCGGGGAAATGCCCGGCGCCGCCGGCCCCCAAACCGGCGCCGGGCCCACCTACGACGCCCCGACGGAACCCGGCGGCGAAACGAGTTGGGAGCGCTGGTATGGCAACGTCAGCGCGGAGGCGGCGGCGGAGACGAAGCCGGAAACACCGCCTACCGCCCCAACCCTCACCGCCCAGGCTTCCGAACCGGCAGTGACCGCCACGGCCACCGTCGATGACGGCGGCCCGGTCGGCTCCGGACAGGTGTAGCGATCACCCCGCCGCGCACCCCGCCGCGGCTCGCCGGTCATCCACGGGACGGGCCAAGCAGACTCGTAACCTGTTCCATGGACAGACGCGCCGCCGCTTCCGGATCGCCGCGCAAGACCTGGCGGTAGTAGTCGAACGACTCGAACTCGACACTGCAGAAGCCCCGGTAGTCGATCTGCTCGAGGGCCGCAAAGAACTCACTCCAGTTCACCCGGCCCTCCCCCAGCAGGGGAAAGAGGAACTCGCCCATCTGCGGCCGGCCGACGGCATCCTTCAGGTGGACGTGCCCAATGCGCGCTCCCCACTCGCGCACGACCCAGCCGACATCGAGGTTGCCGTAGAGGATGCCGTGCGACGGGTCCAGGTTCACCTTGTGAACCGTGGAGTCCAGACGGTCGAGGAGGTAACGGTGGCTGTAGAAGTCGTGGGCAACCATCCCAAAGACGCCCTCGGAGGTGATGGTGACGCCGGCCGCCTGCGCGGCCTGGCCAAAGAGCTCATACGCTTCCAAGACCTGCTCCCAGGCGGCAGACTCGGACAGCTCCCTGCCGATCCTGGGCGCCGACGGATCCCACGGCGCCGGACCGGTCATCGTCCCGACCGTAGCGACGCCGCAGGCGCCGGCCGCCTCGATGACCCGCAGCGTCCGCTCAATCCGCGCCCGCCGTGCCTGTGGGTCAAGCGACACCAGGTCCTCGTGCGCCATGATGCGCGACACGTCCATCCCCGCCTCGCGAGTCCGGGCCACCAGGTCCCGAAGTTCACCCAGAGGCTTGTCGGGATCGAAATGCGAAGTCGTCCACTCGACCCCTTCGTACCCCAGCGCGCGCAGGGACGCAATGACCCGGCGCGGCTCCATGCTGCTGTACCCGAGCCCTGCCAGAAAAGCGAGCTTCCACGGCCTCATCGTCGTCTCCCCTCAGGAATATCCATCGCCGCGGCGCGAACCCTTCGCGCCGTCCACCTACCAGACAGCCGCCAGGGCCGGCGTGCAAGCCCCGTGGTGATATGGTATGCGCGCTGACCCAACGGTGCTGAGCCGACACAGACGGTGAGGGTTCCATCCTGCGAGGGCACATGAAGCCAGCGTTGTCACTCTGCGTGCTCGTGGCCGCCGTCGCCAGCGGTTGGGGCGTGGTCTGCACCGCGGCCGCGCCGACGCCGACCGCGGCCGGCCGCGCCGACGTCTACGGGCGCGAGACCCTCCCCGCCATCCGCGACTGGGAGACGATCCTGGCTGCCTGGGAGAAGGAGACGCCCGCCGCGGAGCGGGCCTTGGCGTTCCCGGTACCCACGGACGGGAGCAGCGTGACCTGGCCGAACCCGATCCCGCTGCCGTTGCTGCCCGCGGCGGAGCGCGGCTACCAGGTGGACCTCCGCTCGACCGCGGACGGCATCACGGTCCAGCGCCACGGCGCGGCGGGCGCGGCGGCTCCCGAGCGTACCGAGGCGGGCAAGCCCGTCCTCGGCTATCACCATCCCGGCGGCGGCGCCAAAGACCACTGGTACCATCGCTATGACCGCCGCTTCGATGCCCTTGGGACCTTCACCCCCCTGCCCGCCCCGCTGACCCTGCAGCTCCCCAGTCCCCTGGACCTCCGCCGCGGCCGCAACGAACTGAGCCTGACGCTGCGCAACGTTGGGTCCACCGCACTGCCCATCACCCTGACGCTGGTCCTCCACACCGTCGGACAACGGCTCCCCTGCGGGGAGGCCCAGGCGACCCTCACTCCGGGCGGCGAGCAGACACTGCGCCTGCCGGTGCGACTGGAAGCGCCCGGGGGCGGCATGCTCCTGCTGCAACTGCGCGCGGGGGACGCGGTCTTTCGCCTCGCCCTCCTGACCCATGTCGAGCGTGCCGACACCGTCTGCGACAGCCTGGATCAGATCCTGGCCGACACGCCCGACCCGGAGGCCGCGGCGGCCCTTGCGGACCTGCGCCGCGAGAGCGCGGCCTGGCGCGCCGAGACCGCGGACGCCGGCAGCCGTTGGCGCGCCCTGTTCGAGACCGCCAGCGCCTGGCGCGAGGAGCTGCTGCTCCGGCAACTCGATCTGCCGGCCCTGCTCTTCGTCAAGCGCCAACCGTTCGACTCCGAACAGCCGTATATGGACGCCCACCACCTCCGCAACCCTCCGGGCGGGAGCATCTGCCGCCTGTCGCCCGTCCGCCCCGATGGCACGGTCACGCCCGTCGTGGACACCCTGGGCGAGGGTATCTACCGCGACCTGTCCCTGCACTGGGATGCCACGCGCCTGCTGTTCGCCTTCGGCAATGGCTCCGACCTCTGGGATGGCAGTCAGAGCTACCATGTCTTCGAGGCCGCGGTCGACGGCGGTCCGCCACGCCAACTCACAACCGGGCCAAAGAACGACTGCGAGCCCTTCTACCTGCCCAACGGCCAGATCGGCTTCACGTCCGACCGGCCGGAGCACTTCGTCATGTGCGGTGCCGCCCGACATGTCGCCAACCTGCACGTCATGAACGCCGACGGCTCCGACCCCCGGCAGCTTAGTTTCAACGTCTTCAACGACTTCAACCCCAGCGTGCTGCCGGATGGCCGTATCCTCTACAGTCGCTGGGAGTACAACGAGCGTTCGGTCACCTCGCTGCACAACCCGTTCACGCTGTTCCCGGACGGCACCATGATGTCGCCCTACTACGGCAATGCCACGATCCGGCCCAACGTGGTCATGTTCCCACGGGCCGTGCCCGGCAGCACGCAGGTGATGGCCCTGTTCACCGCCCATCACGGCCAGACGCACGGGCCCATCGGCCTCATCGACCGCCGCCGCGGCGTCGACGGCCCCGAGGCCATCACCATGCTGACGCCGCAGGTACCCACTACCGGCGAGAAGGCCGAAGACAGCCGCCACGGCTGGTACAGCGATCCGCAGCCTCTGAGCGAAACGCTGTATCTGTGCTCCTACACACCGACCGTGGTGCCGTGGCTGGCCAGCAGTTGGGCGCTGTACGTCGGCGACCGCCACGGCAACCTGGCCCTGGTCTACCGGGACCCGACCATCTCCTGCGCTGAACCCGTGCCCCTGCGCACCCGCCCGCCGCCGCACCAGCTCCCGCCGGCGGCGCCGGACAGTGCCGCCGACAACGCCGAGGCGCGCCTCGGCGTCCAGGACGTCTACGTCGGTCTGCCCGGCGTCCCCCGCGGCACCGCCCGCTATCTGCGCCTCATCGAAGACGTACCCCGCAAAGGGGTCCATGCGGGCGGCGTCGTCTGCACCTCGGGCACCGGCATCTACACCGTCAAGCGCATCTTGGGCACCGTCCCGCTGGACCCCGATGGCTCAGCCTACTTCACCGTGCCCGCCAACCGCAACGTCTACCTTGAGGTGCTGGATGAGGACCACGCGGAGATCCAGCGCATGCGCAGCGTCGTCTGCCTCAAGCCCGGCGAAGCCCGGACCTGCGTCGGCTGCCACGAGTCCCGCCTCAGCGCGCCACCCGTACGCCCCGCCACTGCCTTGCGACGTACCCCCAGCCAGCCGACGCCGCCGCCGTGGGGCGCCGCCGTCACCTTCAGCTTCCTGCGCGACGTGCAACCGCTGCTGAACACCCACTGCAGCCGCTGCCACACCCACGACCGCAGCGCCAACACCGTCATCCTGACCGACGACCTGACCGACCGCTTCGCGGTCGCCTACGAGGAGCTGCTCCCCTATCTGAAGGTCGCCAATGCCATGCGTTGGGACCACCCGGACGATGTGAACCCACAGCCGCCCTACACCTACGGCTCCCGCGCCTCGCCGCTCAGCGTGCTGCTCGCCAAGGGCCACCATGGGGTCACGCTGAACCGCGAGGAGCAGCAGCGGCTGGCCATCTGGATCGACGCCAATGCGGTCTACTACGACCGCTACGAGAGCGCCTACGGCGACGGCCGCAGCCTCTTCGGCGACGCCACGGGCAAGGCCCTGCGTACCGTCCACGCCCGGCGCTGCGCCTCGTGCCATGGCGACGGCGATGGCCAGGCCTCAACCTGGTGGCTCAGCCTGAACCGCCACGACCTGGCCAGCAGTCGCGCCCTCAGCGCACCCCTGGCTCCAGCGGCAGGGGGCTGGGGGCGCTGTGATGGCACGGTCTTTGCCGACCGCACCGACCCCGACTACCAGGCGCTGCTGGCAGCGCTCACTACCGTCCGCGACCGCCTTACCGCCCAACCGCGCGAAGACCTGCTTTCAATCCAGGGAACCGACGCCGCCACGCAAGCCGTCGTCCCCCCACCGCCGCCACCGCCGCGGCCAGCCCCGCCGGCCGAAACGGGAGCCGCCGACTGGGTCTACCTCAATGAGCTTGAGTGGGTCTCCGGCAGCGCCGGCTGGACCGCCAATCAGGACGGCATACCGCGGCGGAACTGCGACGTCGAAGGTAAGGCCTTGCGCCTCGGCGGTCGGAACTACACCAAGGGCATTGGGACGCACGCTCCGTCGGAGATCGTCTGGCGCCTCGAGGCCCGCTACGACCGCTTCTACGCCCTCGTCGGCGGTGCCGAGGACGGCGGCTCCGTGATCGTCCAAGTCTTCGCCGACGACCGCTGCCTGTTCGACAGCGGCGTCCTGCAGGGCCAGCGCCAGGTCAAGACCATCGACGTGCCCCTGGACAGAGCGCAGACCCTGCGCCTGGTGGTCACCGATGCCGGGGATGGCATCACCGCCGATATGGTGAACTGGGCCATGGCCCGACTCCACCAGCGCCCCCCCCCGCAGCCATGAACGCTGTGGCTGGACCCGCGGCCGCAGACGGGCCCGTCGGTCGGGGGTGTCAGTACCCGACCCGGCCGCGAGCCCCGCGCGTTCAGCGGCGCTCATTCCAAGCCGCGGTGGCGTAACGCTCGGCGACCAGACGTTCGGCCAGTGTCGTGACCTCGGCCCCCGGCACGACGGGTAACAGGGTCAGATTCAGCGTGCTGACGAAAGCGGCGCAGAGCGCCGCGTTCAGTTGGGCGCGCGGGATGGGCAGAGGCCCGCCAAAGTGCAGGCTGCCCTGGTGCAAAAGGCCGTCGCGGGTGCGCCGCTGGGCGCTGCCGGCAATCTTCCGGCCCGCCAGCAACACGTCGTAACGCGTCGCGTTCTGGAAGCAGACCATGGTCAAGCGATCGACGTGCCCGGGAATATCGTCGGCCGCCAGCGCTGCCGCCAGACGGCAACTCTCGAGCCCAGCCTGGACACTGCGGTTGATCCAGCGGTAGCTGTGCAGGCGATCCAGACCGGTCAGCCAGTGGCCTTCGGGCACGACGACCGTATAGGTGAGGTCGTGATCATGGTACACCACCCCGCCCCCCGTCAGCCGCCGCACCACGGCGAACCCCGCGGGAGCCGCCGCGTGGCGCTGCACATACCCGATCGTCACCGCGGGCCGATCCCAGGCGTAGAAGCGTAACAGCGGGCGGGCGCGCGTCGCGGCCGTTGCCAACAACGCCTCGTCCAACGCCATGTTGAGCGCCGGTTCGTGGGCGCCGTCCTGCCAGAGATCCCAGATGTCGGGTGCCGGAGTATCCATAGTACGGGTAATGTCAGTGCGCCCAGCGCCGACGTCCACTGCGCCGCCGGCAATCCGCTGAGGCATAGAGCCCCAAAGGGGCGTTCCATACCCGCCCAGGGCTGATATACAACCGCGCCTTCAGCGCTCCCAACGGACGTCCCTGCTGCACGCGCATAAATCGGCCGTAAATTACCTGTTTCAAATGTGTTACACATAATCTACCGTCCCTCTCTGAAAGCCCCAATAGATATCCTTCCCGGCGCGTCGTGCTAGTGAGGAAGAAGCGCCCCTCTCCCCCGCGCAGCGCCGAACCTGAGGTGCACGATGACGACCCTTCGCCGCTGGCAGGTCATGGCCTGCCTGTCTGTGCTTGCCAATGCCCTGCTCATCGGCGGTTACACGCTGACGCGAACGCTGTCGACGCAACCGCGTCTGCGGAGCGTCGTCTTCACTCCCGAAACCGGGGGCAACCCAGGTACCTTCCGGGTGCGCTTCGCGACCGCGATGGATGCGGACGAAGCCCTCCCGGGCGAGTTGCCGGTGGCGTTCACCCCGACCCTGGCCGGCAGCGTCAGGTGGGAGGACGGCAAGACCGCGATCATTACCCCGGCCACCGACGTCCTGCCCGGCTGCAACTACCGGGTAGCGCCACGGGTGGGGCTGTGCGACCGTGCGGGGCGCGAGCTCCTGCCGGAGCCGGTCTCACTGCGTGGCGAGGCACTGCGCCTGATCGACACCAGCGCCGTGGTTCAAATCGGCCCCAACCGCTCCCGACTGGTCCTACGCTTCAACGGGCCGGTCCATCCCGACGCTCTCCGGCGCCATCTGCGCCTGACCGACGCGACTGGCGCGAGGCTGGAAGCGCAGTGCGAGGCGGCACAGCCGACGACGACCCCCGACGTCGAGTTCAGCCACCCCCAGACGCTCCGACGCGTGCTGGTCGAAATCACTGACGGGCTGTTCAGTGCCGACGGCAGCGCCGGCCTCGAGGCGGCCGTGCGCTTCGAGCGCGAGGTGAACGACCGTCTGACCGTACACTCGCTGATCAGCGAAGTGACGCCGGACGGCCTGCGCCTGTGCTTCAGCGCCAGCACGGCCCTGGAGGTCAGCAGCGCCGCCGACTACATCGCCATCACCCCGGCCCTGGCCGGCGTCACCGTCGAGAGCCGCGGCGGCTGGTGGGGTCGCGACGCCTGGCGGTTACAGGGGCCCTTCCAGCCGCGAACCTACTACCGTGTCACCTTCCGCAAGGGGATGCCCTCGGTGGACCCGGCACTGTGCCTCGAAGCGGACGTCACCCTGGCCATCGTCACCGGCGATCTGGGCGCCATGGTTGAGTTCTTCGGCGGCAGCGCCGCGGGACTCGTCATCCCGGGACAGCGACGGCAGGTTGTCCCGGTGAGTTTCCGCAATATCACTCAGGCCGATCTGCGGGCCTACCGCGTCTACCCGAACAACCTGGTGGCCTGGAGCCGAGGGTACCGCAATCAGGGGTCCTGGGAGCAGAGTGAGCGCGGCGATCAGTATGGCCACTTCGTCGGCAAGATCAGCGTCGAGCCCGGCTTGCCGGACAACCAGGCGGGGACGCTGAACGTGCCGCTGGAGCCGCTCCTGAAGGACTGCCGCCGCGGCCTCTTCGTGGTCAGCCTGCAGTCGAGCGGCCGCGCCGGCTATGGCTTCGACAGCCGCACCCTGCTGCTCACCGACATCGGCATCGGCGTCGTCACCACGCCGCGCAGTGCGCTGGTCTGGACCCTTAACCTGCAGGATGGCAGTCCGCTGGCAGGCTGCGACATCGAACTGTTGTCCGCCAAGAACCAGACCATCGTCCGCGGTACCACCACGGCCGCCGGCACCGTCCTCCTGGCCATCCCGCCCGGCCCCGCCGAGGAGATGACGCCTTTCCTGGCCGTGGCGCGCCGCGCGGACGACCTTGCCTTCGTGCGCACCGACGTGGAGTCCGTCCATGATCTGACGCCCTTCCGCATCCCCGGCCGTTCGTTACCCGAACACGCCTACGAGGCCCTGGTCAGCACCGAACGCGGCATTGCCCGGCCGGGAGAGACCGTGGTCGCGGAAGTCATCGTGCGGGACGCGCTCCTGCAGGCCGCCGCGGGGCTGCCTTGCGAGCTACGCCTGCGCGACGGGCGCGGCAATGTCGTCGAGCGGCGGCCGGGGGCCTGCACGGTCGACGGCCTCTTCGTTCAGCCGCTGCAACTCCCCTTGAACAGCCGCAGCGGGAGCTACTCGCTCGAGGCCGGCCTGCCCGGCGACGATGCCACCGTCTGGGGCGAGACCGCAGTGATCGTCGGCGAGTACCGCCCGGACCGCATCCGCTGCAGCCTCGGCCTCGACCGCCAGTCCTATGCCGCCGGCGAGGCCATGCAGGCCGTGCTGCAGGCGCAGTACTACTATGGTAAGGCCCTGGCCGGCGCGCGCTCGCGTTTCCGGGTCACCTTCGAGGAGGCCCCGTTTGCGCCGCCCGCGTTCGCCGATTTCACCTTCGGTGATGAGGACCGTGCCGCGGTTTCGGCCGGGCTGCCGCTGACCGCGGAAGCCGACAGCGACGCCGCGGGCAAAGCCGCGGTCGAGATCCAGCTCCCCACCGAACTGCAGCCGCGGGCTGCCCTGCGCGCGGTCGTCAGTGCCAACGCCACGGTACCCGGCGGCGAGACGGTCACGGCCACCGCCGTCGTGCCCTTCCATATGGCCCCCTACTACCTCGGCCTGCGGCTGCTTCCCCAGCCGGCGGAGGCGGTCGCCAGCAAGAGCCCGATGCGCCACGTGGACTGGGTGGCGGTGCAACCCGATGGAGCGCTGCGAGCCGCGCCGGCGCCGCTGCAGTGGGAGTTGCTCGCCGTCGACTGGGACTACGTGCTGCGCCGCGACGAGGGGCGCTACGTACGCGACTGGCAGCGGCGTCTCCGCCCGGTGGCAACCGGCGAGCTGACCGCGAACGGGGACGCCGGACGCGGGCAACTGCAGGTCACCTGTCCAGGTGCCGGGCTGTACACACTGCGTCTGAGCAGTGACGAGGGGCGTATCCAGTCCTCGGTCACCTTCTGGCACCTGGCTGGCGACGGCTCGGTGGCGCGCGTGGCAAACCCCACGGTACTGCCCCTGCGGACCGACCAGGACGCCTACCGCGAGGGCGATACGGCCACCCTCAGCTTCTCGAGCCGGGAGGCCGGCCACGCCGTCGTCACCACCTTTGCGGCGAACGTTGAAAGCTCGACGGTGCAGCCGGTGCAGGCCGGTGCCAACAGCCTGACCGTACGCGTCCCGGCGACGCCGCTGGGCACCTGCTTCGCCGCCGTCACCCTGATCCTGCCAGCGGCCGGATCGACGGAGGCCTCGCAACGGCTGTTCGGGGTAGCGGCACTGAGCGTCGTCCACACGGACCGGCACCTGCAGGTTGATCTCGAGGCGCCCGCGCTGGCACGCCCAGGCCAGACACTGCCGATCACTGTACGCCTGAGCACCGCCGGGGCTCCGCAAGCAGCGTCGGTGCATGTCATGGTCGTCGACGAGGGCGTCCTGGCACTCACCCACCATGCCACCCCGGATCCCTTCGCCTTCTTCTACGGACCGCGGGACTGCCCGGCGCAGTTTGCCGACCTCTATGGCGACATCACGACGGATACGGCCGAGCGCTTTGGCGCCGTGGCCAAGGTCGGCGGTGACGGCATCAGCGGCTTTCTGGCGCCGCTGAAACCCGAGGATGTGCGCCATGCCGTAGTTCTCTCACGCGTGCTGGATGTGCCCGCCGCTGGGCGCAGCGACATCACTCTGGAGCTGCCTGACTGCACGGGCGAGTTCCGCATCATGGCCGTCGCGGTGAACCCCCGCGCCCTCGGCAGCGCGGCGCGCTCGGTGCAGGTCCGTTCCCCACTGACGGTACTGGCCACCCTGCCGCGCGTGGTGGCACCGGGCGACGAGTTCCAGGTCAGCGCGGTGCTGTCGGCCGAGGCCGGCGCGGCCGAGGGCAAGGCGGTGCTGACCCTGGTCGGACCGGCCCAGATCACCGGGCCGACCGCCGAGCAGCGCCTGCAGCCCGACGCGGCCGGCACTGCCGTCGTCACCTGGATGTGTCGGGCAAACGCCGACGCGGCCGGACGGGTCGCCGTCACGGTGCAGGCTGAGTCCGGCCCGCACACGCGCCGTGTCGAGGAGTTCCTGCAGGTGCGACCGGCCAGTCTGCCGGTGTACCGCTGCCGTTTCGAGCGCATTGCCGCCGGCCAGGCGGTGTCGCTGACACCTGATCCAACCCTCCTCGCCGGAACGGGTTCGGCTACCGCTCAGGTCGCCGCCTCCAACCAGGTGGAGACCACGGCAGCCCTCGCCTGGTTGCTGCAGTACCCATACGGTTGCCTCGAACAGAGCGTCAGCCGGGCCCTGGCCTACCTGGCGCTGCCGGCCATGTTTCCGGCGACACCGCAGACCGGCCCCCTGCCCGAGGCGCTGCGGGCCTTGCTCGCCGCGGAACTCCCGGATGGTGGCTTCAGCATGTGGCCGGGCGGGCGGGAACTGTGGCTGAGTGGGTCGCTGTATGCCTGCCACTTCCTGGCCGAGACCGAACGCGGCGGCACCCCCATCGAGCCTAGCCTGCGCACCCGCAGCCTCACCTTCCTGCGGGACGCTGCCCTGGGCCGGGCCGGTGGCGCCGCCCCCATCTCGGCCGCGGACCGCGCCTACGCGCTCTACCTGCTGGCCGCGCTGGGGCTCCCGGAACGCGACATCGCCAAGGGCATGGCCACAGGGCCCGAGGAGGCCGCCTTGGTGCGACTGCTGGCAGCCGCGGCCCTGGTGCGTTCCGGCCGCGCCGCCGAGGGTATGCCCCTGGTCGAAGAGGCCCTCCAAGGCGACCTGCAGCAGGGACAGCTCGGCTGGGACCTGGACAGCGCCGTGCGCCGCAACGCCCTGGCACTCTGCGTACTCAACGATATCCAGCCGGCCCACCCCGCCGCCGACCGTCTGCTGGACGCCCTGCGCCGCCAGCGTTCCCAAGATGGCCACTGGGGCACGACGCTGGACAACGCGCTGGTCGTGCTCGCCCTCAGCCGCCGGCCACCCGAGCCGGCCACGGGCACCGCCGTGGTGAGACTGGGCGGCGCTGAGCGCACGCAACGCATCACCGGGGCCGAGGTCCTCACGCTGGTGGACGCCGAGCTCCGCGCCGGCCTGAGCGTGACCGCCGCGGACGCGCCCGTGTTCCTGGCCTGGCAGGAGCGCGGCGTCCCGGCGGCACTACCGAGCGACGATACCGCCCACGGTATCGCGCTCCGCCGCCAGTACCTCACCCTCGACGGTGCGCCGGCCACGACCTTCAACCACGGCGACCTCATCCTGGTACGGATCACCCTCGACACGCCCCTGCCGCGCACGGACCTCGTGGTCGCGGACCTGTTGCCCGGCGGGGTCGAAATCGAGGACGCATCGCTGGCCACGCGCGAGGACGCCGCCGTCACGCGCTCGAGCGCACTGGTCGTGAAGATGGCCCAGAAACAGGACGACCGCCTGGTACTCTGCGCCGACACCTCCGGCACCGCACCCCTGACCTACGAGTACCATGTGCGGGCCGTGAGCCGCGGCGTGTTCGCCATCCCCCGCATCCGCACCGAGGCCATGTATGACCCCGAGGTCGCCGGCGAGTCCGGCGGCAAAGGGCAGTTGACGATCAAGTAAATGCACGTGGCTCCGCCATCTCGCCAGCCCGAGCAGCGCCGCTGGCCGGCGTGGACCGCGCGGCTGGTGCGGTTCGCCATCATCGGCGCCGTCCTGACCGGCGGGTGGTCCGTGCTCGCGCTGCGGCGGGCCGGCCGCTGCGACGAGGGCCGCCTGCAGCCCGACCGCGCCTCGACCGTCTACACCGACCGCTACGGCGTGCCCCTGCGCATCGACCTGGGTGCCGACGACCAGTGGCAGATACCTGTGCCCTTGACGCGCCTGTCGCCCTGGCTGATCCATGGCTTCGTGGCGGTGGAGGACCAGCGCTTCTGGACGCACCACGGCGTGGACTGGCTGGCCGTAGCCCGCGCGGCACGCAGCAACCTGACCTCCGGTCGAGTGGTCTCCGGAGCCTCGACGCTGGAAATGCAGCTCGCGCGCCTCGCCCAGCCCGAGGGCCGCAGTTGGCCGGCCAAGGCCAGGC
Source organism: uncultured Victivallales bacterium (assembly GCA_903837355.1). Classification (GTDB taxonomy): domain Bacteria; phylum Verrucomicrobiota; class Lentisphaeria; order Oligosphaerales; family JAFGRS01; genus CAILUI01. The sequence goes on along the minus strand of CAILUI010000436.1, from coordinate 23,847 downwards.
AGGCGCTGCGGGCCCTCGACCTCGAATCGCGGCATTCGAAGGAGTGGACCCTCGAGCACTACCTCAACCAGGTGCCCTGCGGCGGTAACCTGGTCGGCGTCGAAGCGGCCTCACGGGCGTACTTCGGCAAGGCGGCCGACGAACTGAGCCTGGCCGAGGCGGCGCTGCTCATCGGCCTGCCCCAACGACCCTCTACCTACCGCCCGGACCGCTACCCCGAGCTGGCTCTGCAGCGCCGCCGGCGCGTCCTGGAGCGCCTGGCCGAGGCCGGACTCATCTCACCCGAGCGGGCCCAAGCCACGGCGAAACTACCCTTGGGCGTAATCCCCATACCGGCCGGCGCGCCGCGCCCTGGCCTGCCCCAGCATGAGCCGCTGTTCTGCAACGCCGTGGCCGCAACCGGCGCCGAGCCTGGCGGCACCGTGGTGACCACCCTCGACCGCCAGTGGCAGGAGATCGCCTTGACCTCACTGCGCAATCAGGTCCGGAAACTGCCCGGAGTCTGCGACGGCGCGGCCGTGATCATCGAGAATGAAACCGGCGCGGTGCGCGCTCTGGTCGGCACTCTCGATCTTCTGGCACCCGGCACAGGCTGGGTCAATGCCGCCTGTCGACCACGCTCCCCAGGCTCGGCTCTGAAGCCCTTCATCGTCGCCACCGCCATCGATGCCGGGCTGGTCCTGCCGGAAACCCTGGTGGCCGACACGCCCCTGATCTACCCCGGCTACCGACCCGAGAACTTTGACGGGCACTACCGCGGCCTGGTCACCGTCCGCGAGGCGCTCAGCCGTTCGCTGAACACCCCCGCGATACGCCTGCTGCAGGCCGTCGGCGCCGACTACGCCCACGCCTGCCTGCTGCGCTGCGGACTCCGCAATCTGTCCCGGCGGCCGGCGGCGGACGTGAGCCTGAGCCTGGCCCTGGGCAGCGGCGAGGTGACCCTGCTCGAACTCACCAACGCCTACGCGGGCCTGGCCCGCGGCGGCCTCTTCTTCCCGCCACGCCTGGTCGAGACTGGCGCCGCCGAGACCCGCGCCGTGCCCGTCTTCAGCCCCGGCGCCGCCACCCTGGTCATCGAGATGCTCGCCGACCGCCCACTGCCGGGAGCCTCACGCCTGCCGCTCGCCTGGAAGACCGGGACCTCAAACGGCTGCCGCGACGCCTGGTGCGTCGGCCTCAACCGCGACCTCACCATCGGCGTCTGGCTGGGCAACAAGAGTGGCCGACCGGCCGCGAGTCTGGTGGGCGCGTCGGCCGCGGCGCCGGTGGTGGGGGATATCCTGTCACGAATCTACGCCGGGGTCGCCGCGGCCCCACTGCCGACCCCCAGAGGCACCTCGCCCACGACCGTCTGCCGCGCCAGCGGCCTGCCCGCCGGGCCGGCCTGTGCACACACCCAGATCAGCCTGTCCGTGACCGGGGTTCCGGCTCGGCTCTGCCAGCACTGCCCACGCTCCACCGCCCAACCCAACGCCAGCCCGACGCCGCGCCCGCCGGATGCGGCAGAGCGGCCGCGTATCCTGTTGCCACGGCCAGGAACCTACCTCGCCGAGGGCGACACGGTGCGCCTGACCTTCAGTGCGGCTGGCCAGGAACCGCTCCTGTGGTTCGTCGACGGTGAGTTCATCGGACAGTTTGCCGGTCGCGACGCCGTTGAACTAAGGCGCGGCATCCACCGCGTGCAGGGGGTCCGCCCGGCAGCCGGCAACGCCGACCGTGTCACGGTCCGCGTTGACTGACCCCAACGGCCCCCCCCGACAGACAGGGCTGTTCCAAGATCGCGGTTCCCGCTACGGGTGAGCGCGTGAGAACGTGAAAGCGTGGATTCGTGGCAGTCGGCCGGCACACGCGCCGTAACCCTCACGCAATCACGCTCTCACGCTTTCACCGTGCCGGTGACCAACACCGATGGTCGTTGGGAAAACGGAACAGCCCTGCCCGACAGAGGCGTCCACTTGGCGGCGGCGTTCCGAGGGTGTACAATCATGATACGCAAGGAGCACCCGATCTCCACGAAAGGCAGGGCGCCGATGATGATGCGTACCCTCTTGCTGATGTTTGTGTTCGGCTCTCTCCTCGGAACCGCCGGAACGGTCGAGGGCCGCGCCGCCAGGATCCTGATCCGGACCATCGACTTCGAGGATGCCGCGCCGCAGGAGGTGTTTGAGTTCCTCAAGGAGCAGTCGAAGGCCGCCGACCCGGAGGGCAAGGGCCTGAACATGCTCTTCCGCCTGTCACCGGCGGGGCGCAGGATCTTCGAACAGGGCACGGTCACGCTGAAGCTGAACAATGTGCCGCTGAATGCCGTCGTGCGTTACCTCTGCCAAGCCACCGGCCTGTACTGCAGTTACGACGAGAATGCCCTGATGGTGTCCGATTCCAAGACGGCGCCGCCCATGGTGACGCGCGTCTACCACCTCGGGGTCGGCGTCGTCGACACCCCACGCACCCGCCCAAAGGCCAAGTCCATCGATAAGGACTTCGGCCGCTGAGGCACACGACGCGAACACGTGGGCCGGGCGCGGGACCGGCGGGGGCTTCCGGCCAGGATTGTCTCCGCACGGGTTGACGCCGCCAGCTCTGGACGGTATTCTTCGCCACCGCCGCACTGGCGGCGACGATGCTGCAGAAGCGCGCGGCTCTGCAGGCCACGGAGAGCAGGGAACAGCAAGGAGTGGGTGATGGACAGCAGCAACCGCAGCCAAGGGGATCTGTACTGGCGCTTGGCCGTCATGATGTTCCTGCAGTTCTTCGTCTGGGGTGCGTGGTACCTCAGCGTTTCCATGTACATGTACGCGCATGGCATGGGGCAGGTACGCTATTACGCCTACACGGCCGGTCCGCTGGCGGCGGTGATCTCGCCGTTCATCACCGGCATGATCGCGGATCGTTTCTTCAACACCGAGCGCATCCTGGGGATCCTCTTCCTGCTGGCGGGCGTGTCGATGCTGCTGCTGCCGGTCGTGGGGGCCATGCAGGGCGATGCCAGCGCCTTCCAGGAGAGTGAGGGCAAGCAGATCGCAGTCGCCGAGACCATCCGCATCATGGGTATCGCCGCCAGCAAGGGCTATGTCTTCAATGCCCTGATCTTCTGCCACATGCTCTGTTTCATGCCGACACTGGGGCTCACCGCGAGCCTGTCCTTCCACCACCTCGCCAAGGGCGATCAGCAGTTCCCGCTGGTGCGCCTGTGGGGAACCATCGGCTGGATCGTCGCCGGCTTCATCCTTGCCTTCGGCTTCACCGAGATGGTGAACGGCAAGGCGGTCGAGGCGGGTACCCGCGCCGTGCAGTTCGTGCTGGGTGGCGGTGCCGCCATACTGCTGGGACTCTACTCGTTCACCCTGCCGCGCACGCCGCCACCGAAGCGCGGCCAAGGGATCAACCTGCGCGACCTGCTGTTCCTGGATGCCTGGTCGCAGCTCAAGAGCCCGTCGTTTGCGGTGTTCATCGTCTGCTCCCTGCTGGTCTGCATTCCGCTGTCGGCCTACTACGCGAGCCTGCAACAGCAGATGCTGGCCATGGGCATGAACCACATCACGGCCTGGAAGAATGTCGGCACCTTCTTCGAGGCCGGCATGATGTTCGCCATGCCCTGGTTCTTCCGCAAGCTGGGCATCAAGTACGTGATTGCCGTCGGCATCCTGGCCTGGGTCGTGCGCTACGCCTTCTTCGCACTGGGCGCCGGCACCGGTGCCACCGCCACCGCGCTGGTCATTGTCGGGATCGCCCTGCACGGCTTCTGCTACGACTTCTTCTTCGTCAGCGGGCAGGTCTACGTCGACCAGTCCACGCCGGCGGAGGTGCGCGGGCAATGCCAGGGGATGAACATCTTCTGCACCCAGGGCGTCGGTATGGTGATCGGTGCCATGGTCGCCCAGCGCCTCGAGCGCAACGCCTTCGGCTCCGTGGCCAGCATCTCGCCGGAATCCCTGGCCCTGTGGCCCAAGCTCTGGTGGCCCCTCAGCGCCATGGCCGCGGGCATCCTCGTCATCTTCCTGCTCGCCTTCCGGGCGCCCACCAAGAAAGCAGCGTAACCCGACTCACGCCTCCCGCTTCGCAGCCTGCAACAGGCCCTGCAGGCGGTCGTAGTCGTAGGCGTCGACCAGCAGACGCATCCCGGCGGCGAGCCCGGCATCGGTGGGCGCGAGCGCTCCGACCAGGTCGCGCAACTGCTGGATGTCGCCCCGGCGCAGGGCCAGTTCGAGGGCCTGCCGCTGCGCCAGTGGCAAACCGGCCAGCGCCTCCGGGCTCACGACCACAGGCACCCTCACGGCCGGGACGACGCCAGGCACCTCGTCGTCATAGTCGTAGCGTAGATCCGTGACCCGCGCGATCTCTGCCAGGAGCGCCTTTCGCCGCACGGGCTTGGCGACGTAGCCATCCGCCCCGGCAGCCAGCGCCAGCCCTCTCTCCGCGACCAACCCGACCGCGGTCACGACCACGATCCTGACAGCACTCCCGCCGGGCAGTCTGCGGATATGGCCGATGGCCGTGTAGCCGTCCATTCCTGGCATGAGCTTGTCGAGCAGCACCAGGCCAATGTGCGGGGTTTGGCGCAGGCGCTCCAGAGCCTCCACCGCCGTGGCCGCGCCCTCGACCGGGAAGCCGACCGGCTGCAGCAGGGCAATCAGCACATCGCGGTTGGTGAGGTCGTCGTCCACTACCAGGATGCGGCAGGCGTCTTGCCCGGGCGCGAGCCGCCGCACGCTGCGCTGAAGCACGCGCTCGACCACGGCGCCCTTCGCCAGCCGCGCCTGGAAGGTAAAGCGGAAGCAACTGCCCTCCCCCAGGCGGCTGGTGGCGGTGACGTCGCCACCCATGTCGCGCGCGTAACGCTGGCTCAGGGGCAGGCCGAGACCCGTGCCTCGGCCGACCTTCCGGCCACCCTCCGCCAGATAGAAGACGTCAAAGACGCGCGGCAGTTCATCCGCCGCGATGCCGCTGCCGGTATCCTCGACGTCGACCGCCAGCATGAAATCGCCGGCCGAGCGCTCGGCCGGGACCGTTGCGGTCAGGCGCACGCTGCCCTTCCCGGTGAACTTGAGCGCGTTGCCCAGAAGGTTCACGAGCACCTGCCGGATCCGGCCCTGGTCGGCGTTGATGAAGCGTGGCACGTCCGGGGCGCAGGACACCGCCAGCACGACATCCTGGGCCGCCGGCTGCTGGGCAAACATGAGGCGCACATCCTCCAACACCTGGTGGAAGTCGAAGTCCGTCGGCGACAGCGGAATCGCATTCGTCTCGCTGCGCACCAGCTCAAGCAGATCATTGATCAGTTGCAGCAGATGCTCGCCGCTGCGGCTGATCGCGTGCAGTCGATGTCCGGTGGGGCAGGCCCGGCAGTCGCGCTCCATGATCTGCGCGTAGCCCAGGATGGCATTGAGCGGCGTGCGAATCTCGTGCGACATGTTGGCCAGGAACAGGCTCTTGGCGCGCGCGGCCTCCTGCGCCGCATCGCGGGCCAGAGCCAGGCCCGTCTGCAACTCGCGGTTCTCCCGGTCGGCAGCGCGGCGAGCCTCGAAATGCGCATACAGCCGGGCCAGCACCCGCAGCAGAGACACTTCATCGTCGCGCCAACGCCGCTCTTCACGCACCGCACCGAAACCCACGAAACCCGTGCAGGCCTCGTCCCCGAGCAAGGGCAGGGTGACCAGCGAGCGGATTCCCCGCGGCTCCAGCGCCTGGCGCAACGGATCGTCCGCCGCCAGCGCTGCCACGCTGGGAACATGCACCGCCTCACCGCGCCGGTGCGCCGCCACCCACTCCGGGAACAGCGCGAGGGGCACCGCCTGCAGATGGCCACTCTCCGGCGTGATGTTGGGACCACACCACTCATGGGTGTAATGCATTCTCCCAGCACCGAAATCATACTTGAACAGGTAAGCGCGATCCGCCTCGATGAGCTGCCCCATGGTCGCCAGCGACTGCTCGACCGCCGCGTCCTGACGCTCTACCGGCACGTTGACGAACTTGGTGGCCAGGCGCATCAACTCGCCCTGAATGACCGCCAGCCGGCTCAACTCCGCCTCGGTACGTTTGCGCTGGGTGATGTCGCGCAGAAAGGCCACCAAGTGCCCGCCTACGGCGAACTGCGACTGGACGCTGACCTCGACATCATAGACCGTCCCGTTCTTGCGGCGATGGCGGGACTCAAAGCGATCCTCGCCCTCGGTCATGATCCGCGCGATATGGGAAGCCACGCCATCAGCGGTCTCGGAGACGCCCAGCTCGGAGATGCGCATGCCCAGCAGTTCCGCCTCGCAGTAGCCGCTCATCCGGCAGTAGGTGTCATTGACGGCCAGCAGACGCCCCTGCGCGTCCGCCTGCCAGAAGCCGTCCATGGCGGTCTGGATGATGGAGCGGTGGCGCCTCTCGCTCTCCCGTAAGCCGCAGCTCAACTCGTCGGCCCGCCGCCGCGCGGCAACTCCGGTGTTCTCCAGAACCCGCACCAGGCTGAACAGCAGCAACGCGACGAGGGTACTGGCGACCGTGACGAACCACACCTGAGCGTCGGCCGCGGTGAAGGCTCCGCCGCCGGCTTGGGTACAGCACAATGTCCAGGGATGTCCGTTGAAATCCAGGCCCATCTGTCGCGAGAAGCGCACGCCAGGCGAGGGCGTCTCGTTCTCCGCGGGGAACGATCGGTGGAGCAGACTTTGGGGCGAAGGCTGCCTGCCGTCAAAGACGCTGAGGTGGATTTGCTGATCAAGGCTCTGATCGCGAGTGCCAAGGACTCCCTGCATCAGGTCGTCCATCCGGTAGGGAGAGTAGACCCAGCCATAGAGGGCGGCCCGGCGCTGCTCAGGGGAGTCCGTCGGCATACCCTTGCGGTAGACCGCGACATACATCAGGGTGCCAGCCTGGACCGCTTTCTCAGTCTCCTGAACCAGGACAACCTTGCCGGACAGTGCCGGACGGTCCGTATCCCGCGCCCGCTCCATGGCTGTCCGCCGTACCGGCTCCGAGAGCATGTCGTAGCCGAAGGCCCGTAGGTTCCGACCGGAGAACGGCTCCAGATAGAGGATGGCGGAATAGACTTCCCGCGCGCCTTCCGGCCTCACCGTATACTGCGGGAATCCTTCAGCGCGGACCGCGTCGATGTGCCCGGGCAGTGCTGCAGGCGGGATCAGCAGCGAGAAACCGATGCCCTGAATGCCGGGCAGGCGCTGCCCGATCTTCTGGTACTGGGTAAACGCGCGCCATTCCTCACGGGTGACCTGAGTTGACGCCCCAAACAGCGCCGCACCACTCAGCAGGATGCCCGCGTGAGCGTCCATCCTGTCCGCAATGATCGCGCGAATGTCCTCGCAGCGCGAGATGAACTCCTGCCTTGCCGCCTTATCTACCGTCGACTTGACGTAGAGGGTCATACCGGCGGCAACGGTCAAGCCGAGCGCCAACACGACCCATGCGGCGTACCGGTTCCGGTGCGGCAACTGAGCGCCGGAGGATGGCAAGGGGTGCGCGGCCGCCGGCGAAACCGCGGCCTCAACGTCCTTACTGCGCCGCGGCATCGATAGCATTCCCACCGTCCCTCTCGACGCTCTGGCGCCTCACCAGGCAGGCGACATTCACGACTTCCTTCTCGCTGCATGGTTACCCGCGCCGCTGTGGTGCTCGCTCTGCGGGTGCTTCACGTCGCGCACACCGCCTCAGCCTTCCGCTTTCCCGTATCCCGGCCGCTCCCTTCTCAGCGCGCCTCCGCGTGCACTATGTGGCACTCCGTCTCGGCCCGTGCCCGATTCCGGCCAGTGGCCAGCCCACGGTCGAACGCCCGCGCCTCCACCGACGCCATCAGCTCCCCAGCCTCATCCAATTCCCGGCTCCACTCCAACCGCGCCACATTCACACACAGTCCCAGGATCAGAGTCGCCAGCAGCGCGCCCACCGCCACCCCCAGCGCTACCCCGTGCACAAACGCTCGATCTCCAGCGGCCGACGGTTCCATGGTGCGTCTCCCGGCAACGGCTCCCGAAGCCAAGAAGCCCCTGGGCAGCGGGCGCCCGGACGCCCCCGCCGCCCAAGGACTACGCTTCCGAATCCACCACTCAGGCCGGGGTCGCAGCGTTGGCCGTCAGGCCGATCGCCTCGGCGTACTTCAGGTAGGTCTCGACGGATGCGATGACGACACGGGCTTCGACCGAGAGCAGTTCGATGCCGACCAGGGACACCTTCACCCAGGCGTCGATCACGATACCCTTGTCGAGGATGCGGTCGACGACCTCGGCCAGACTCGACGAATCCGTTGATTTCTGCACTTTCGCCATTGCCGTTGCCTCCGCTTGCTGGGGGTGCTGTTCTGCCGCCTCCGAACCGGCACGCATGCCGTTGAGACGAGGATAGCAGAAGGCGTGCCAAGTGGCTCGCGCAAGCAGCAGATCGGGGGAACGGGGGGTTCTGGCGGGCAGCTATGGCGCCGGGGCTATGGAATCAACTCCCTTGATTGCGGGTGGCGCCGCGCCAGGTGCCGGCGCTGGCTGGCCCCAGTCGGACGCCTCGCTGAGGCGGTTCCGCGATCCGGCGCGGGGACGGGATTCGGAAGTATGGTGAGGAATGCGGAGGTGTGCGTCACGGGCGTCGAGTACCCCAGCGGGGCATTCGGGCGCGCCGTTCGATCTGCTCAGACCATCGGGGGGCATGGCGATGGGGATGCTGCGGCTGCTGCTGGGGTTCGGGGTGTGTGCGGGTATGTGGGTCGGCGCTCTCGAGCCCGAGACGATGATCGGGAAGCCGCCGGCAGGGACAAGCGGCGAGGGGAAGCCGCGCCAGGCGGTTCACGCGAACGACTTCGGTGCTGACCCCACGGGTGTCCAGGACAGCACCGCTGCGATCCAGGCCGCCGTCGACTACGCCTCGTCCCTCGTCAAGCCCCACGTCAAGTCCCCCGGTGATCGGATCGACGGTGCGACGGTGCACCTCCGCGGGGTGTATAGGGTCACCGAGCCGATCTTCGTAAGGACCAGCAACGTCTGCCTCGACGGCGACGGTGGGGCCACTCTGCTCCCGTACTTCACCTCCGCGGCAGGCTACAACGGTGCCAAGCCCGTGCTCGTGATCGGCACCGGCACCGTCTGGCAGACCTCCGGCTCCATCCCCGCCGCCAATAAGTACAACCGGGTGGAAGGCCTCATGATCAAGCGCGCCCCCAGTCCCAACCTTAGCTTCGTGGGGATCCTGGTCAGTGGCACACGCAACGCGGTCCTCCGCGACCTCCTCGTCGAGGAGGGCCTGATTGGCGTCCTGTGCGAGAATACGTCCGAAGCTCTGATCCAGCAGGTGTCGACGATCGGGTGCAACTGGGGCTTCGTGTTCGACAGCCGCAAGGACCGTCCTGCCGCCCACAGCGTGCTCAATGTCACCAACAGCGATAATGACGTGAGCTCCATGCGGGCCGACATGATCACGGCCTACTACCCACAGCACACGGGAGTGCTCGCCTTCGACACCGGGACGCACCTCATCACGGGCTGCACCATCGGCTGCTTCAGCGACAGCCCGTCCAGCCCCACCCCGCTCGGCTTCCCGGCGGCGGCGGTGGGTCTGCACGTGACGGGTGGCACCACGGGCCCAGGAACGACCCGGGGGATGCTCGTCCAAGACGTCGTGTTTGAAGCCAGCCAGAGTTCGCCGCGGGACTGCATCCGGGTGGACGCGGCCAACCAACATGCGGTGTTCGGCGTCACCTTTGACAACTGCACGGTACAGACCTGGAAGTCCTACTCGCTGACCGACCTGGGCAAGGACACCGCCACCACCCTCCTGCGCGTCGGGCAGGGCGGAGAGGACATCGTGGGCCTGACGCTGCGGAAGAGCGGATACATGGCACAGAGCGCCGGCTACTTCTATGGCCGACTGGTGGACTGCGACACCGCCCCTGACCTGCTCGTCCAGGACTGCTTCCCCAGCATCACCCTGGCCTCATCGAACCTCGGTTCCGGCGGCCACATTGACCCGGTGGAGTACGTCTACCGCATCGACCCCAGCGCCGGCTTCACCCCCCCGGGGTGGACGAGCACCAACGTCAACGGCTCCAGCCTGATCACGAACCTCGGCGACCCGACCATCTGGCGTTTCACGGGCACGACCACCGATGCGTACATCACCCGAAGCTTCAGCTTCAACGAGTACCAACCGGGCCTGGCCGGCCCGATCGTCACCTTCCTCTGCAGGGGCGACGGCGACCTCACCTTCGTCGCCGAGGTCAACGGCGCGGCGGACACCTTGACCACGGCGAAGAACACGGTCAACGCGTCGCGCTACAGCAACGCTCTCGTGGACCCCAACGTGACCTCGACGTCGACCTGGCGCAGAGTGACCTTCACGTTCAACCAGTTCGACGCGAACTACGGGTTCCACTCAATGCGGATCTGGGTGGGGAGGAAGGCCAATGCCAGCCTGACCAAGTACGTCGATATCTGCGATCTCTGGGTCGGGTACTTCGAGGGTGGCCGGCACGCCTACAACCCGTTCGAACGATAGGGCCAGCGGCAGCGAGACGGCAACGCATAGGCGAAACATGCGGGGAGCCCTTTCGGCCGAGGCCATGGTCGACACCGTGATTCCGCCTCTTCCTCTCCGGCGTGGAGTTTCCGACCCCACGGGCTCCCTCACCAGGCCTTCTTGGCCCAGGCGTCCATCGCCTCGTAGCGATCCTCCCAGGTCGTGTACATCACACCGACGATGCCGGGGATGCCACGTGTGTTGTCACGCCACGTGGCAATGCCGGCCCCGTCCTCATCCGCGTCATAGTAGCCCGAGAGAATCTGCCGCAAGCCGAGATCGGCGAAAAACGAGCAGTTCTTCCCCTGCAGGCCACCATGCCAGTTCACGATGCCGACGTCCTTGTCGAGCCCCTTCCACGATCCGGCGAGCGAGCCATTCACCGCGTAGAAGTGGTCCGTGGCGTTGTGCTGCGGGTCGAACATGTCGTTCCAGACCCAGATCTCGGCATCGGGGCGAACCTCCCGGATGATCTGCGCCGCCTCGTGGATATTCCAGGCCAGCAGTTCCCCAGGCGTCATCTTCTTGCTCTGGCACAGCGCGCACTGGTTCATCACCCGCATCTCATCGTGCGACATCAGGAATGCTGCCGGGTGGAACTGCTCGTTCGCCTGCCGTACTTCCGCCCGCCAGTCCGCGAAGATCCTCGGCTCGCTGATGCAGCTCGTCAGTCGGTCCTCGTAGACGATGATCGGGTGGTAGTAGCTGACGCGCAGCCGCTCGCCGTCCGTGATCCGCGAACCGGCGGCGAGCCGGATCGGCGGCTGCTCGTGATAGGCGATCCACGGGTGCAACTGGGGATCGGCGATCCGCTCAAAGTCACGACCCTCTTCGTAGGTCACCCCGCGCTCGGAAAGCACGGTGACCGGGCAGCCCGGCCGGCGCAACACGTTCACCAGGCCGATCTCCTCAATGCTCAGGTCGTCCCACCAGACCTTTCCGTCCTTGCCGTACCAGGAGCCCAGGTAGAGCCCGGCCTCCGTGTACTCCAGGCTGTTGAAGACCAGGTCGCAGCGCCGCCAATCCTGGGTCTGCTCGGTGCGGAAGGTCTGGAAGCTGATGGACTGCGCCGCGGCCGGATCGAGGACCTTGACCTCCGGGTCGGCGGGCGCCAGGCCCTCGGACTTCACCCAGACGGATATGTGGTACTGCCGGTGGGGTTGGAGCTTCAGCGGCTGCATGATGCGGCAATGGCGGTACTCGTTCTTGCCAATGCTCTCCATGCGGAGCGCGGTCTTCCCGCCGTGGACGACCTGGTGGTCGGCGAAGGTGGTCGTGCCTTCGTCGTCCTGGAAGGCCCAGCCCTTGAAGTGATCCCCGGCAACGTCCTCGAAGTCCCCGTTGACCACACGGGTCGGGTTGTCCTGCTCGAGGGTGGCAGCGCCCCCGCGAGCCACGAAGAGCGCGTCCCTGACGAGCACGCCCTCCATGTAGTTGCGGTCGCGGGAACCGCCCATCACGATGGCAATGAGATCGAGGCGGTGGTCGGCGGCCGCCTGCTTGAGTTCGGCCACTTTCTCCGTCGCGACGGTGGCAGAGAAGACGACCCCGTTGTAGCCGGCGGCCTGGGCGCGCGGGAAGCGCGCGATCAGGCGCTCCACCTCCCGCGGATCGCTGAGGTCCCGCCAGACGAAGAGCCAGTGCTTCTGCCGCTCCGGCGGTGACGGCGGCGACGCCGGAGCCTCGGCGGCGCGGGCGACCAACGCCCCCACGAGCAACCCGAGAGACAGCCCCCAGCGCAGGAAACGACGAGCCGTCATGTTCAACACTCCCTTCTTGCGTCACCCTCATCAGGATGGTCCACTCGAGGTGGATCTGCAGGTCTTGGCGGCCTGCCAATCCGGCTTTCGTTAGACTAGCCCGCGGCCGCCGCGTGTGCAACGCCCTGGCAGCCTGCTGGCCAGCAGGACCCGCGTGCAGGCGGTGAGCCGTTCCCCACTGAGGCACTGCAGGTCGCCTGCAGCCGACCTTGCAGACACACCCGGATGGCGGGTAGAGTACCGTTGCGCGCTGGGCGGCGGCAAGCCGCGGGCGGCGCGAGCCGTCACCCGGATCGCTACACCGCAAGGAGTGAGACCATGCGCCGCTGCCACTACCCACGACGGGCACCCCTCGCCCGGCTGGCGGGATCCCTCTGCCTGCTGATGCCGTGGTCCCTCGTCTGCTCAAGCGCGCCGCCGGTCGCTGAAGTGCGAGTCATCGACGAAGTACCCACGCTGCTGGTGCGCGGCCAACCGACTCCCCCGCTCCTGTTCTACACCAGTCCCCCCGACGCGCCGCTCCAGGTTGAGGACGGTCGGCTGGTGCTGGAGCGCGCCCAGGGCGAAGCCCTGGTGCCCGCCGCCGTGCCCGCCGGCTCGCCACTGGTGGTCGAGGCCACCGTGGCGATGCTCGCCGGGTACACGGACGACGCCACGGTCTCCATCCGCGCCTGCTGGGACGAACGTACCGGCGCCGGCTACCTGTTCGGCCTGCAGTTCGCCAAGGAGGGCAACCAGTTCAAGCTCTGGAAGCACGCCGGGAAGGGCCCCTGGCAGACCTGGCATACCAAGCCTCTGGACTGGAGCCTCGGCCGCGAGGTACGCCTGCGACTGGAGATCAGCGACGGCCATCTGTCGGGCTGGGTGGACGGGCAACGGCTGGCCGACCAGGATGACCCGGACCCACTGCCATCCGGGGATGTCGTCCTGGCGGCGTACTACTGCAAGGCGACCTTCAGCGCACTCCGTGCGCAGGCCGGGGGCAAGGAGGTCCTCCGCGGTTTCGGCGACGTCCCGGGCCGCGTCACCGCCCCCTGGCGCTCGGGGTCATCGACCGAACGGATGGCCTCTTTCGGCACCCGTGGGATAAGGCTGTTCAGCTACAACGTGGAGATGGGTACCTGGTGGCACGCTCCCGGCAAGATCGACGTTTCGGGGGTCGAGGCCAGCCTGCAGCACATGGCGGCCGCGGTGCCAGAGTCACTGGCCCTCCTGCGGGTCTCCGTGAGCCCCCCGGCATGGTGGCTGCAGGCACATCCGGACGAACAGACGCGCCTGCTCGACCGTGATGGCCGCGAGGGGAAGGTCCCCTGGCCCTCCATGGGCTCAGCCCTCTGGCGGCAGGAGGCCGGCGCAGCGCTGGCGGCCCTCGTCAGTACTCTGGCCTCACGCCCGGTAACACAGAGCATCCTCGGGTGGCATATCGGCGCCGGCGACTGCGGCGAGTGGTCCTACGCCTGGGGGGAAAGCTGCGGCGACTACTCGCCCGCACAACAGGCCGCCTTCGTCCGCTGGCTGACGGCAAAGTACGGCACCGACGACGCCCTCCGGGAGGCCTGGAGACAGCCGGACGCGGCCTTGCAGTCGGCCGCCGTGCCGTCACCGGAACGGCGCTACACGGGGGCGCTGGGCGGCCTCCAGGACCCACGCCAGGCGGCGGACGTCATCGACTACCTGCGGTTCCACTCCCAGGTCTGCGCCGAGGCCCTCTGCTACTTCGCGCGAATTGCCAAGGACGCCTGTGGACGGCAACATCTGGTGGGCGGCTTCTACGGCTACTGGATCTCCCCCGGCTGGCGACCCGGGTCCTTCCATAACGTCGGACATCACGACCTGGCGCAGGTACTGGCGTCCCCGGATATCGACTTCGTCTGCGATCCCTACAGCTACCGTGACCGGGGGCCTGGCGCCGGCTGGACGGGGCAGGCGCCACAGGCGGCGATCACCGGGGCGGGCAAACTACACCTGTGCGAGGACGACACGCGCACCTTCCTCACCGCGGACGACGCCGACCACTCCTTCGGACGCTGCCCGGACCGCGCCAGCACCATCGGGGTTCTGCAGCGCAACTGGGCGGGGGCCGTGACCGGCGGCGGCGGCATCTGGTGGATGGAGCAGGGCCCCGGATGGTTCGAGGACAGCGCCACTCTGGACGCCTTGGGCCGCCTGCAGACCGTCCACGCCGGCCTCTCCGCCGAGGCCCGGACGTCGGCGGCGCAGATTGCCCTTGTCATCGATGAGCGTTCTGCCGATTACCTGGTCCAGTCGGACGACCTCACGATCCCGCTGCTGGTGGACCAGACGGTGGGCTGCCTTGCGTACGTCGGCGCACCGTACGACCTCATCCTGTCGAGCCAGGTGGCCAGCGCGCGAGACTACACGCTCTACATCCTGCCGCAGTTCTACGCTCCACACCCGGAGACGAGCGCCCAACTGCGGGCGCTGCGCCGTCCGGGCCGGACCCTCCTCTGGCTGCACGCGCCCGGCCTGCTCACGGCGGACGGGCCCTCCGACCAGGCCGCCTCGGAACTGACGGGCATGCAGCTCGCGCTGCGCAAGATCGGTGGCCCGACCTTCATCAGCCTCTTCCCGCAGACGGACGGACCGCTGGCGGCCCTGCCAGGCGGCTATAGCTACGGAACCCATAGCCGCATGGCGCCGCTGCTTGAGGTCACCGACCCGGAGGCGCACCTCTGGGGCCTGGCCCGCAGCACCTCCGCCAACCTCTTTGACGGCGTAACCTGGCCCCTGCCCTGCTACCAGGGCGCCGGACTGGCAGAGAAAACCGTGGACGGTGCGCGGGTGATCTTCTCCGCTACCGGACCGCTCCCGGCGCCGCTGCTGCGAGAGATCGCGCGCTCGGCAGGCGTTCACATCTACTCGGAGGAGGGTGACTACGTAGCCGCCAGCCGCTCGCTGCTTGCCGTCCATGCGAGCTTCACCGGCACCCACCACGTCCGACTGCCGCGGCAAGCACGCGTCACCGACGCACTGACAGGCGCGGCGGTCGGCAGCCCTGTCACCACCCTCGCCGTGCCCCTGACGCTGGGCCAGACGGGCATCTGGACCCTGGACTAAGCGTCACGGACAGCCCCGCATAGCACTCCCGTCTTCGGCCAGGTAAGCCGCGCGGCCCAGGCGGCCGAACGGAGCATCGCGGCGTGCCGACGACGCGCGCTGCCTGCTTTCGTGCTGCCAGTTGCCAGCAGCCGCGTGCGCGGGTAGTTTAGGGTGCTGCCGTGACACCCGGTGCGGGATCATCATGTCGACGAGAACGAGCCTCTCGAGGGAGCCCTGTATGAAGAGATTGCTGATCGCAGCCGCTGTGGCCGGCGGGATGCTCTGCGGCGCGCAGAACCTCCTCGACAACCCGTCGTTCGAGGAACTGAACCCGCAGACGCCGCTCGCAGCGTCCTCCTGGAACCGCCATCTGCCGGAAAAGCATCCGAACGCCTACTCGCTTGACTCCGCCCTGGCCCAGGACGGGCAGCGCTCGGCCTGCATCGAGGTCACCGACAAGAACGAACTCGAGTCCTACACGCTGCTCATCCAGAGCGGACTGCAGGACAAGCTCACGCAACAGTGTCCCCCCGGCACCGACATGGAGTTCTCGGTGTCCGTGCGGACGAGCGGCAAGGACGCGAGCTACCGCATCTACGCGGAAGGTTCGATCAACGCGGAGGGCGATACGTGCTTCATCACCGCCGAGAAGAAGAACACCGACCCGAGTAAGTGGGAGCGCCTGATCCTGCCCTTCAAGATGCCGGCAAAGCCCTTCAAGAGCGCCTACTGCTGCCTGCAGATCCAGAGTCCCGGCAAGGTCTGGTTCGACAGCGCCTATCTGGGGCCGGCGGCCCTGGCGCCGTTCTACGCCTCCGCCGAGGCTGGCGGCAACCGTCTGGCGAACGCCGGCATGGAGACGATCGGTGCCGACGGCGTCCCGGAGCACTGGGAAAGGCTGGGCGACAGGACCGCGCATTCCGTGGCAAAGACGGCGCATGCCGGCAGCGCCTCGCTCTGCCTGTCGACCACGACGGCCGCCCCGGAACAGTTGGTCTGGAAGCAGAGCGGGCTCGCTGACTTGCTGAAGGACTGCGAACCCGGCGCCGCCATGGCGCTCTCGGGCTGGATTAACAACGACGCCAACCCATCCGTCAAGTCGCGTATGTCTATCGAGATGCTGAAGGACGGCAAGCCCATCGGCACCTACGCCACGGGCGAGATCTCGTCGTATCTGGGCTGGCAGCAGTTCACGCTGCGCTTCAATATGCCGAAAGAGATCCCGGACAATGCCGCCGTCTGCCTGCAATTGCTGAACAACGGAACCGTCTATTTCGACGATCTCTGGCTCGGGCTCGACAAGGATGCGCCGGTGCAGGTGAAGGTCTACATAGAAGACCCCAGTACCTGGTGCCGGGTGACCGATTTCCCGCCGCAGCAGGCCTACTACTGGCCCGACCGGCCGACTGGGCTCGCGCTCGAGTACGCACTGCCAAAGGATGAGAACGGCAGGCTGGAAGTCGTCCTGAGGGACGCCGCCTCAAACCTGCCGGTCAAGACCTATGAGATCACGGCTCCCGGCAAGACCACCCTCGATCTGCCCGAACTCGGCAAGGGCACGTATCTGCTGGACTACACGTCCGGCAAGGACTTCAAGGGCTTCGACATCTTCCGCGTCATCGAGCCGTACACCCAGGGCGTGAAAGTCCTCTCCGAGGGCCGCACCCTGCTGAACGGAAAGCCATTCTTCCCGCTGCTGATCTGCACGCCCGCCAGCGGTCCGGAAGCCTATCGGGTCTACGAGCTCGCAGGCTTCAACTCCCTCTGCGTCAGCGGCATCTCGAGTCCGAGCAAGCTGAGCGTGAGCCGTGCGGCGGAACTGGATAAGTACCACCTGGCGTACGTCGACTGGTGCAACCTCGGCGATTCGTATAAGGGGGAGTCCTTCGACAAGCAGATCGCCTTCGCCCGCACGCTGCCGAACTTCGTCGGCTGGATGGACGACGAGTCCGAGTGGCGCTCCATCCCGATCGAGAAGATGCGCGCGTTCTACAAGGTGCTCTACACGCGTGCGCCCGAGTACATCGTCTGGCAGAACCATGCGCCGCGCCTCAGTGAGCCCGACGGCGAGCTGCATTCGTTCGCGAACATCAGGCTCTATTCGCACGCCTGTGACATCACCGGCTGCGACATCTATCCCGTCCCCGAGGGCGGCGGCCACAGCGGTCTGCCCAACAAGAGCATGAGCTGCGTCGGCGAGTACACCGACCTGGCCATGGCGTCAGCCTACGGCCAGAAGCCGATCTGGATGATCATCATGGCCGGCGCCTGGTCCGAGGAGGGCGGCAAACCGGTCGACCCGGAACGGCCGCGCCCCACCTACGGGCAGTTCCGCTTCCAGTTCTACAACGCCGTCACCCACGGCGCCCGCGGCATCGTCTACTACAGCTACAAGGGCGGCCTGCACGACTTCTACTCGCCGTTCATGGCCATGATGGCGGACGTCAACCACGAGTTCCATGCCATCGAGGACTTCTACAACCTCGGCCAGGCCAGCAAGGTCGAAGCTGCCGGCGACACGCAGGAAGTCCGCATCGATGCCCGCATACTCGACGACCAACACCTGGTCATCGCGGTCAACGAGGGCAAGACGGTCCGTGAGATCGACCTCCCGCTGCCCTCGAAACTGACCTTCTACCGCTCTCCCGACGGCGCCGAGATCAGCGCCATCAACGGCAGACTCGCCGTCGCGCTGCAGGCCAACGAGGTGCTGATCCTCTCCACCAGGAAAGTCGCCATCCCGGCGTTCAAGCCGTTCGTGCCGGACCCGACGGTGACGGACACCCTCCTCCGTAAGACCGACTGGAAGAGCGCCCAGTGGACAGCACACCCGCAGCTCGCGCAAGCGCCCCAGAAGACCACCTTCGCAAGGCACATCGTGACCCTCTCCGACAAGCCGTCCGCAGCCTGGCTGCAGGTGGCCGTCGACGACGCCTGTACCCTCAAGGTCAACGGCCAACCCACCGCGGAGACGGCCGGGTACAGCGTGGCCACGCGCTTCGACGTCGCCAAGTACCTCGTCAAGGGCGAAAACACCTTCTCGTTCGAGGTCGCGAACTCCAGCGGACCTTCCGGACTGCTGTATCTCGGCAGCATCACGGACGGCGGCAAGGAGATCGCCGTCACGTCGGGCCCGGAAACGCTGTTCTCCGCAGACGGCAAGGCCGACTGGGTCAAGGCCGTCCAGGTGGGCCCTCCGCCCTGCGACCCCTGGGGCGAGGTCATGCTCCTGGACGAGTGAGCGCGCCGCCCTGCAAGGACTCCCCGGAGGGGTTGGCAAGACCTGCGGTCATCATCGCAGCCCAACCGCTCCGAGAACAAGGCCGCGGGCGGCCTCCGCCAGCGGCTGGTAGAGGAAGCCTTTGCCGAGCTCGAGCAGGAAGTGCTCCAGGTGGGTGATGGGGCCGGCTTCGAGCTCGGTCTCGGAGTAGCCCGCCTTCTCGTCGAGGCCGAGGAACTCGAGGACGTACGGCTCCTTGAGCACGTCTTCGGGCCGGGTGACGACCTGGCCCTTGGCGGCGAGGCGTTTCACGCCGTCCTTGTCGCGGCTGAGGGCGAGGCGCTCGTAGAGGGCGGAGGACTTCTGCCGTTTGAGTTCGGGCACGGACCAGCCTTCGTTGCTGGCCTCGATCTCATAGGAGCTGCGCTCGTCGGGGTCGCGGATGGTCAGTAGCAGAACGTAGTGGGACCAGCTCAGGGTGAAGGGGTTGCGGGATTTCCGAACAGGCTTCTCGGAAATCGCCAACTGCTCAGTCGGCGCCTGGAGAACCGCGGCAGGCGCGAATTGTGCAGAAGGCTTCTGCACAATTCGCGGCAAGCGGCCCGCGTAGTCCAGGTAGAACCGCCGCATGTAATCCAGATTTCTCTTCGAGAAGCCGCGGCCGAACTCCTCACTCAGACGGATGGCCAGCATGCTCAGCAGCAGATCCCGTTACCACCCGGCTACGCTCACTCGGGGGTACTACCCCCAATGCGGGTCAGATGCCAGCGCGGCGCGTCCAACACCGCCCCCTTGTCCCGCGGGTGCAACCCACGCGCCGCGCCTCTCTTGTGGCCCACCTCGCCGGCCTGTACCCATTATAATGCCTAATACCATTACCTATTGAAGCGTGGGAGACGCAGCCGCGCCATACGGTAGCGCCCCGGCGTGCGGTGAAGACGTGCCAGACCGAGGAGGAAGCGATGGCCACGGGCGAGGTTCCGGTGCGTTGTCCGCACTGCCAGGCGCAGCACGACCTGGCCGCCGCAGACCTGGGCGGACGAGCCGAGTGTGAGAGCTGCGGCAAGTCCTTCACGGTCGCCCGGGTAGACGCTGCCGCCGGCGGGCCCGGCACCACGCTCCTGGACGACGTCCAGCGCCGCTGGGAGGATTCGTTCGCGGCCGGTGCGGCCCCCGAGGCCAGTATCAAGGCGGCCCGGCAGGATCACGTCAGACCCGTCGCGGTCGAGGCGCCGCTACCGCGCGCTCTCAGCGTCTCCGGCAACGCGTTTGTCCTGCTCGAGTTGCTCGGGGCAGGCGGCATGGGCTTGGTCTATCGCGCCCGGCAGAACTCGGTCGACCGCCAGATCGCCGTGAAGGTGATCCGGCCGGAACTGGCCGACCAGCAGGGCCTGCGGGACCAGTTCCTTATCGAAGCTGTGGTCACCGGCGACCTGGATCACCCCAACGTCATCCCCATCCACGATGTCGGAGTAGCTCCTGACGGCACCCTCTTCTATGCCATGAAGGAAGTGCGCGGCACACCTTGGAGCAAGGCCATCGCCAGCAAGAGCCTGGAGGAGAACCTCGAGATCCTGCTCAAGGTGGCCGACGCGGTGGCCTACGCGCACAGCAAGGGCGTAGTGCACCGGGATCTGAAGCCGGAGAACGTCATGCTCGGTGACTACGGCGAGGTCCTGGTGATGGACTGGGGCCTGGCCATCAGCGTCAGCGGCGCCGCCAAGGCCGAGCGGCTCCCCTCACAGTCCGGCGCGGCCGGCACGCCCGCCTACCTGGCACCCGAGATGGCCCTCGGCGAAGGTGACCGCATCGGCCCGGCCAGCGATATCTACCTCCTCGGCGCCATCCTCTACGAGAGCGTGACCGGCCTGCGTCCGCACGCGGGCAAGGGTGCCATGGCCTGCCTCCTGGCGGCAGCCCGCAACGAGATCCAGCCTACCGACAAGAAGGGCGAGCTGGTACGCATCGCGCTCAAGGCCATGGCGACCGCGCCCGAAGACCGCTACACGGATGTGAAAGCCTTTCAGCAGGCGTTGCGCGACTACCGTCGGCATGCGGAGAGCATCGCCCTGGCGACGCGCGCGAAGGAGCTCCTGGCGAGGATACAGCAGGACCAGGCGAGTGCTGCCTACGGCGAGTGCAACGAGGCGATCTCGGGCTACCGGCAGGCGCTGGCGCTCTGGGCCGGCAACGTGCCCGCGGTCAAGGGATTGCGCCGCGCCCGGGAGACCCTCGCCCAGCGGGCGCTGGAACGCGGCGATCTGGCCTTGGCACGCTCGGAGGTCGATGCCATCCGGACCGAGTGCCGGGAGTTTGCACTGGAGGCTGCCGACGCTGATCTGCGGCGGCGCTCTCGCTTTGGAGTGGCACACTCCGCCGGGGCGGAGCGCGACACCGCTCTGGCTGGCCACGACGCGGCCGCTGGGCGCTCCGCGCCCTCTGAAAGCGGCGTCAAGCCGCCGCACTCCAAGGATCGCCCGGTGGCGATCAGTGAAGATCCGGGCTTGGCGGCCCTGGCCGAGCGGGTCAGGGCGGCGACCGAGCAGGCCGCGCAGCGCGAACGCATGGGCCGCCTGAGCCGGATCGCGGCCATGATAGCCGTCGCCATCGTGGTCGTGGTCTCGGTCACAGCGTACCTGGTCACCAAGCGCCAGCGCGACCGGGCGGTCGTGGCGGAGGCCGCCGAGGCCGCGCAACGGCGTGCCGCCGAAGCCAGCGAGAAGACGGCGGTGGCGGCCAAGGCCCAGACCGAACAGGCCCTGGCGGAGACCCGGCGCGAGAACTATGCCAACGTCATCGCCCTGGCGGACCGCAAGATCGCTGCCGGCGAGATCGTGCAGGCCGAAGAGATGCTCTGGACTACGCCCAGAGAGCTGCGCGGCTGGGAGTGGGGCCGCTGCCTGTTCCTCTGCCACCAGGATCTACTTACCTTGAAGGTGAACGCGTATGGGATCGCGTGCGTAGCGTTCTCTCCGGATGGCACGCGTCTGGTGACCGCAGACGGCTCAGTTCCGCGAGTCTGGGATGTGACCACAGGCCAGGAATGCCTGAGCATGGCGGGTAAGGGTGGCGTGATCTGTGCCGCCTTCTCGCCAGACGGCAGACGAATCGCTACAGGTGACTACAGCGCCTCGGTCGTACTGTGGGACGCGACCTCCGGAGCCAGGCTCCTGACCCTGTCTGGGCACAGAACCTCAGTCGGTGCTGTCGCCTTCGCGCCAGACGGGACCCGTGTCGCCAGTGCCGAGATGGATGAGACCGGCCAGGTCAAGGACGGCGATGTCATTCTCTGGGACGCGGCCACGGGGCAACGCCTGGCTACCCTGCAGGGCCACCGCGCAAGCATCCGCTCGGTGCAGTTCTCCCCGGACGGTCAGCGACTCGTCACCGCCTCCAGCGGCAGCGATAGCACGATCCGGATATGGGAGACACAGGGCGGCAAGGAGTTGCTCTCCATCGGCGTTCCCGGAGCACTGTGCGCAGCATTCACCTCGGACGGTGCCAGCGTCTGCTACGGTGCGGTTCAGGGGGTCGCAGGAGTGTGGGACGCCGCAACGGGAGAGAAACGCGTCAGCTTCTCTGGGCACACTGACCAGGTGTTCTCCGTTGCCATGTCAGCCGATGGCGTACGTGCCGTGACCGCCAGTTTCGACCGCACGGCCAGGGTCTGGGACGTGAAGACCGGCAACGAACTGCTCTGCATCAAGGTGCAGGCGCCTGTGTGGTCGGTGGCCCTCGCGCCGAACGGCAGGCTCCTGGCGACCGGCGGCGGGGACGGCGCCTTCCGACTGTGGGATGCAGGCAGGGATGGGAGTGCTGTGGGGCTCGCGGGCCTCCCGGGCGGATTCGCGGACGGGCACTCGCGGCTGGTGACGACGGGCTCTGGAGTGCTGCCCATTCGAACGTACAGCACGGAGACCGGGCTGATTCTGCGAGAGGTCGGCCGGGTCTCCGCTGACGTATCTGCCTGCGCCATGTCGGCCAACGGGCTCAGACTGGTGACGGGGCATGAGGACGGGAAGATGGCCATCTGGGACGTGCCGGCCGGGACCAAAATCCTCGATCTGGAGGGCCATACGGAATGGGTCCTATCGGTCGCCTTCTCGCCCGACGGAGCACGTGTAGTAAGCAGTGCCGGGCGGCTCACAACCAGCGGTGAGGCGATCGCCGCGCTCGTCTGGGATGCGTCCAGTGGGCAGCGGCTCCTCGCCCTCAAGGGGCACGAGAAGATGGTGTGGTCAGCACGCTTCTCCCCGGACGGTCGATGGATTGTCACCGGCAGTAACGACGGCACAGCCCGGATCTGGGACGCCGCCAGCGGGCAGGAGCGGTCCGCGTTCCGGTCGGCGGCAATTACGGGGGCAGATCCCGGTGCGGTGACAGCGGTGGCGTTCTCGCCCGACGGTCAGTGGATCGTGACCGGACACTGAATGAAGGTCGCGGTCATCTGGGACGTCGCCAGCGGGCAGCCCCTCCGGGTCCTGAACGGCCACTCCAACGCCCTGACGTCCGTAGAGTTCTCGCCGGACGGCCGCCGTGTTTTCACCGCAGCACGCGACCTCAGCCTGCGGGTGTGGGATGCAGCAAGCGGCAGGGAGCTCCTGGCGTGTCACTACCCCGGCGCCTCTGAAGCCCGGCTGGCCGGTGTCTCGCCCGATGGCCGTTCCCTGGCGCTTACCGGCCGCGGGACCCTCGTCCTCAACACCCTCGACTGGACCCTCTCCCGCGAGGACATCGGGCCGTGGAAACTCAAGGCATACAAGGCCTGGCTGCAGGAGAATGGGCCGGCGCCAACGCCCTAACCAGCCCTGCCGGCGGGCGTGGCAAGGAGCGCCTGCGCACCGCCCTCGAGCGTAGCGCTCACGACCCGCATTGCCTCAGCGATGGCCAGCCATTCCGCACGCGGTTTGGCGGACGCGACCTGCTAGAGCTGGTCGACCCAGCGCGGTTGGTCGCCGATGGCGGCGGTGGGGACGGGCGCCGTCCACACGACGTCAGTATCGCCCACAATATGCCCTGCGGGGCACTGCCGTGGCAGTCCGGCAACGTGCCATTCTCATCCACCCGGCGGGACACCGCGAAGGGGCACGCTGGCCTGTGGGCCGGCCGGGCTGATGGGCATGAGGTCGGCCCTTCAGGCCTGCAAGATCATCGGGGGTGTCGTTGACCCAGGGCGACGGGTGCGTACACCCTTGCCCTGGGCTGGTATGAGGTCGGCCCTTCAGGCCTGCGGGAGCCCTGGGCTGGTATGAGGTCGGCCCTTCAGGCCTGCGGGAGCCCTGGGCTGGCCATGAGGGCGGCCCT